>CAJQJL010000032.1 GCA_905478665.1 uncultured Flavobacteriales bacterium | reverse complement strand
ACGAACGCTTTGCGGGGAGGGGGAAAGTAATTGTGTATTAGGTAGCTAAGGTTGTATTCCTTCTTAAGTCTAAGAAGATCATCCAAATAATTGTCATAATAGTGTGTTCCCCCGGATAATTCAATTGCGGTAAAGCCATTTTTTGCCAATTCCTCCACGGCAGCGGAAATACTTGTTTTTTTGACGCAAGAAGAGGAAACGTAAATCATTCAGAAATAACTTTAGAAATTCCGACAACTTTAGAATTATCTTCAATGTTGCGAATAATGACACTTCCAGCTCCAATTGTAACGTTTGCACCAATCTCCAGTTTGTCAATGACTGAAGTTCCTATTCCGACAAAAGTCGATGCACCGATTTTAACCCTACCTGCAATGTTGACCCCTGGTCCGAGGTGAACATATTCACCAATAATACTTTCGTGATCAACAATGGTTCCAGTATTTACGATGGCTCCTTGACTAATGCTTGCGCCAACATTTACCATCGCCCTCGTATTAATTAATATTCCAGTTTCGAGTATTGCATTCGTTGACACATAGCTTGTTGGGTGAATCAGATTGATGATATTCAAGTTATAATCCGTAATGCTTAATGTTACTTTCTTACGTTCTGCGTTTTCTCCAATTGCAACAAAAACATCATGTTCGTCAAGATCAATTGTTTCTAAATAGGATAAGTTTCCAACAACAGGGAATCCAAGGATTACCTCAAATGAATTGGAGAAATTGATATCGATTACTTTAATTACTTCATACCCAATTAATGTAGCAATTTCTATCGCGACTCTTGAATGACCTCCCGCTCCTATGATGATTAACTTATTCACTCAGTTCAATTATGTCATTTTTTGTATAGCTTCTATCTGCAAACCTTCCTACAACCTTGTCAAACTCTAAGGCCGATATTCCAGTTCCTCCAGTTCGCTTTCCGATGATATTCTCTTCAGAGAATGCTTCATCTTTCTTAATTGATCTTGTTGCTACAAGACATTTTTGCATTTTTTCTCGGTTACCAAGCTCACTTTTGGTTGGCTCCTTTGTTCTTTGCCCAACAAATTTACTTGCTCTTTTGATTTCAATAACAAGCTGCTTCAGTTCAATAGGTGATAGCGACGCACTGTGGTCTGGACCATCCATAGACTTATCGAGCGTGAAATGTTTTTCAATCACCTTAGCATTGTAAAGTACTGAATAAGGTGATGCGCCAACACCAATAGTGTGATCAGAAAAACCTAATAGCATTTCGAATGTTTCTGCATACGTTTTAAATACATCCAGATTTACTTCAGCATCATCCGTAGGATAATTAGCCGTGCATTGCAACAGAATTACATCTTTATTGAAAGGATGCATTGCTTCCAAAGCGGTTCTAACTTCTTCAAGGTAAGACATTCCCGAAGAGATAATCACAGGCTTACTTTTCTTCGCTATCCTACGCAAAAAGGGAATATTAGTTAAGTCTGTTGAAGAAACCTTATATGCTGGTAGATCCAATTCGTCAAGCTCGTCAAGGCTAAATTCATCGAATGGAGTAGTCATGAAAAGAATGCCTTTCTTCTTGCAATAGTTCTGCAAATCTTTGGTCTGCGAATGGGATATTTCCAATCGCTTAAGCATTCGAAATTGAGATTCTGACTGTGATGTAGTCTTTTGTTGATAATCGGCCTTTGTGACGTTTTCTAGAATGAGTTCCTCTGTTTTGAAGGATTGAAACTTCACGGCATGCACACCAGCGTCGACTGCTACATCAACAAGTTTGCGCGCGAGTTCCATGTCTCCATTGTGATTGACACCTGCCTCTGCAATAATAAAAACCTCAGATTCTTTGTTGATCAATTGATCACCAATCTGTATGTTTAAATTGAATTTCATACCTGCTCAATTCCCCCTCCATCTACAATTTCTTTCGTCAAGATTTAAAGGTATTGTGAATTTACTTCTTTCTCCATTAATACCGAAGAATAGATGATAAAAAATGTGGCAAGTGCTCGATATAAGAATATAAACTTTCGAAGTTTATTGTATGCCTAACTTCCTTTTGAATCCTGAAGTGAGTTTTTTGATTTTGAATTTAAAAGATTTCTCTTCTTTTAGCCGGTCGACGAAGAAGTCTCTTTGAATTTTGAAATGTTCGGACTTTATTTGTGGCGCAATTGGTTTGTTCGCTGCTGAAACAACAACCACCAATTCACCTTTGTTGTGGGAGTCTCCGTCAATGATTTTGTCAATTTTAAATCCAGCTTTTTGCACTAAATTCTCAAGTGTAAACTTGTTAAAGTAATATGTGTGAACAATACGAAACCAGGATAATTCTAAATTGGAAGTGGGCTTTAAACAGTTTGGAACCGCAATATATAAGATACCACCATCTGCAAGTACATTTCTGACCTTTGTTAGAATATTTAAAGGATCAAGGAAATGCTCCAAAACGTGACGCATAATAACTATATCATATTTAGTTTCATTTGCCTGATCCCAATCAGAATCAACATCACTTGAAACTAATTTGTATCCAGCTTTTTCAAGAAGTGATTGTGATTGTTTAGACGGTTCTATAGCAAAAAAAGACGCTCCATTAAATTCATTCTGTAACGCACTTAGATTTCTCCCTTCACCTGACCCAATATCAAGAACATTGTTGATTTCGTGAGGAAACAAATTGTAAGATGTGAGTCTGTCAATAATTGGATTAACTTCTTCCCGAGTGGTTCTTTTTTTATAGATTTCTGGTCGGTAAAATGAGTCATACTCATTAGCATAGAATTCCATGTAGCTCTGCTTGTTCCATCTAGGGTTTAGATATGAAAGTCCGCAGTTTGTGCAAATTACGACATCTAAGGGTATATCAAATTGACCTTTATTGCTGATATGTTCAGTTTGATTCTTATTACATAAGTTGCACTGGACTGAATGTGTTTTTTTCATACTCGGAATAGGTGACTGAACTTTAAGAGATTTTCTGCTAGATCTATTCCTTCACAAAAGCACGGATCTCCAACAAGTGAATCTTCTCCATTGTATTCGCCGTTACAGTAACCGTCTTCTTAATTTCGTTCAGTTGACTAGGCTTTGGATGAAAAATAACCTCAATCACATCAGATTCTCCTGGTGCAATAGGTTTCTCTGGCTTAATTGGAGTTGTACACCCACAGCTCGCTGAAACATTTTCGATTACCAGTGGCTTGCTACCTGTATTTGTTACAGTGAAAACCGTTTTATTGTCGGAATCTGGCTTAACATCGCCATAGTCGTGCTTTAGCTTGTCAAATTCCAGCGTAGTGCTCATGGCTTTTTCTTCAGCGATGCGCTTGTTCTCTTCTTCTTCAATTTCTTTGAGTTCCTCTTTAAGTTCTTTCTCAGAAGCTTCATTATTGGCTGAGATGGCAGATATAACTTCTCCGTCTTGCGATGTGATCTTATCGTTCGTCGATTCGCTGCATGCAACTAGAAGTAGGATGAGCGATAAAGGAATGAGTTTGTACATTTTTTTGTTCAATTAGTATAATTCAAAAATAAAAAATTATCCGTCCAGTCCAGCTTTTTTGTATTCCGAAGATTCAATGATGTCGATGGCTTTTTGCAAGATTTCATTTGATTCATTGTAAATCTCGAAGAACTCACCGTAACTCCAAATATTCTGAGCAATCATTGCCTTGATCCGCAGCTTCATCAGTTTTTCACTTACTTTGTATTCCTCCTCAATGAATGTTAATTCAGGATCCTCCTTTTCAACATATTTAAAGAGCTTGTCCATCAATGTTTTGTCAACCACGAAATCATTTTTGAATTGCTCGAATTCAGGATAATCCTTCATCAATTTTTTACGTTCGTCATTAACGAAAGTAAGTGTAAATGAATTCAAGTGTCCGCCGCGAATGATAGATGTGTAATAGTCCGTGATCTCTGCGGTGTCAAGTGGTACGAAGTAATCCGGCATGATTCCACCTCCGCCATAAACTGTTCTTTCTTTTAAAAGAGTAGTGTGCTTAAGTGAGTCTGGAAGTTTGATAGAATCTTGATTCATGAATTCACCATGTTCATATCGATCCCAAAGATCATTCTTATACGCTTCAACATCGTCGTAAGGCTTCTGAATGAAACGTCCACTAGGCGTATAGTATCGTGCAATTGTCAAACGAATTTGCGATCCATCGCTTAAGTCAATAGGTCGCTGTACCAGTCCTTTTCCATAGGTTCTACGTCCAACAATAAGGCCTCTATCCCAATCCTGAACAGCACCCGAAAGAATTTCACTTGCTGAAGCAGAGTATTCATCTGTTAGTATAACTAGCTTACCCTTTTCCCAAAGACCTTTTTTCTCTGAAGAAAGGTCAACTCTTGGTTGAGCACGTCCTTTAGAATAAACGATCAATTTATCGTCAGAGAGAAATTCATCGGCAAGATACTTCGCCGCATAGAGTAAGCCTCCACCATTTCCTTGAAGATCGAAAATAAGGTTCTTCATTCCCAACTTTTTAAGCTTAATAATTCCAGCTTTAACTTCCTCGTGAGAATTTCTAGAGAATGTATTTAGCTTGATGTAGCCAGTTTCTGGAGTAACCATGTATGCGACATCTACTGAGTGGACAGGGATTACATCACGTGTTATTACAAAATCCAGTGCTCCAGACTTATTTTTTCGCTTAATCTCGACACGTACCTTTGTTCCTTTGTCTCCAAGTAGCTTTTCTCGAACCTGACTGTTCTTTAAACCTATTCCTGCAACAGATTCTCCTTCAATACCAACGATTTTATCACCAGCCAGCAATCCAATTTTTTCAGATGGACCACCAGGAATCGTTTGTACAACTACGAGTGTATCCTTAAGAATTTGGAATCGAATTCCTACACCGACAAAATTCCCGTTAATGCGTTCATTGGCATCATTAACTTCCTCCTTAGATATGAAAGTAGAGTGGGGGTCAAGTTCTTCCAATAAAGCAACGATAGCAGTGTTAGTTAATTTTTCTGCATCAACATCGTCTACGTACATCTGGCTGACATAGCTTAGGACTTCATTGAATTTAAGTGTTGTTGAAACGTTTCCATGTGTTCCCTGAGCGAACCCAAGAGAACCAATGATAAGGGTAATAAAGAGTGTGAATATTTTCATAATAATCTATTAATTCATTTTTCGAATTGAGCAAAAATAGTGCCTCAAACTATTCTTTTAACGAATAGATTAACGAATGTAATGCATCTAAAACACAAAAACTGTTAAATCTGCCCCCTTTTTATAATAAACAATGATATGTGGATTGAATATCTGTCGAATGGTTTATCTATCGCAGAATTTTCGTTAATTCGTTAATAACCTATGAACACAAAAAAATATCTAGCCGTCCTATCGTTTATCGTGCTTTGTTTTACCACAAATGCACAGGTAAGGCAATTTGACCAGTTGGAAATGCTGTTTGCGCAGCAACACTACAAAAGAGTTTTTCGAAAAGCGAATAATTTATTGGATAAACCAGAGTTCGATTATTCGATGATGCCGAAATATTATAAAAGCATCAGCTTGCTGCAACTAGCACAGAATAGGTATTGGTTAAGACATCATCCCAATGCTTTAGATGAAGCAAAGGAGTTATTTCTCGAAGTGAAACATTCAACGGTTGGAGAGCATCTTTTGAACGCGCATATGTATGAGGTGACATGGCTAAAGAATGACATGAAAACCTGGGCTTCTGATTTAAAAAGAATGGGCTATGATGATGAGTTTGCCGCAGCTGAAAGAGTTATAGGGGTTATCTTTGATGGAATGCCCGACATTGAAATCCCAGGGGAGGTCTCAACTGAAGTCGTTACGGAGATTTCAGGCAGTCCAGAAAGTGTTTCGGGTGATAGAAATGAGATTGTAGTAGCGGCCAAGGAGCACATTGGCGTTCCCTATGTCTGGGCTGGAAATTCACCTGATGGGTTTGATTGCAGCGGATTTACGAGTTATGTTATGAAGGAGAAAGGAATGGATTTGCCAAGAAGAGCTTCTGACCAATACGATAAATCAACAAAGCTGAAGGCGAAGAATGTGAAGCAAGGTGATTTAGTGTTTTTCAATAACGGTTCTGGAATTTCACATGTTGGAATTGTTATTTCTGGTAAAGGTGAGCCTGTCGTGATGATTCATTCAAGTTCTAGTAAAGGAATTATCATTACAGAAATTGAAAAGTCTGAATACTGGATGAAACGTCTCCATGGGTTCGGAACCTATATCAACTAATTTTGGCGTTTGAATAAGGAGTAGATGGTCAGCAATGTTGTTGCTAAAAGCAATACCAGTGTCAATGTGAAAACCAGCGCAAACGATAGTTTTGAGATAAAAATCACTGCAAGGCATGCCGTTCCGAACGTAACAACCATCCAGTTAAATGGTTTTATCCCGATGATCTTAGCGAGTGTGTATCCTACAAGAAGAACAATGCCGCCAAGTGTGAAATTCCATAGATGAACAATGTAATCTGGCATGAAGTATTGAAAAGATGCTAAAGCAATAACGATCATACCATTCACCCAGATTCCTCTTTGCTCTCTTTTTTCCAAGTCAAGTACAATCCAAAAGCAAACAAGGCATATTAGGAATGTAACGACATATGAGAGATGTATTCCAATACCAATCCAGTTGTCGGTCGTAGCGTTTAGCGAATAAACGAGATATGCGCCTATTAGAAATAGGAGTACGATGAGAATGGCAAGGATTGAACGAAGTCGTTTCATAGTTTGTAAAAGTAATAGAAAAAAGGCGGGATTGCTCCCGCCTTCTTTTAACTTAAAACACTATTACTTAACTTAAACCATAACTTCTTCTTCCGCATTTATTGGCTTGCGAAAAACGATTTTATCATCAAACAAGTCCATAACAACATTCGTTGTGGTATCAATTGTACCTGAGAGGATTGCCTTCGATAATTCGTTCATAATCTGTTTCTGAATCACACGCTTTATTGGTCTCGCTCCAAAGAATGGATCATATCCAATATTGGCTACCCATTCGGATGCCTCTGGGCTTATGATCAATCGGATATCTTGTGTGAGCAATTTTTCTTTGAGTTGATTCAGTTGAATCTCCACAATACCCTTCACATTGCCCTTTGTCAACGGACGGAACATGATTATTTCATCAATTCGATTCAAAAATTCAGGTCTGATCGTTTGCTTTAGCAATTCTTCAACGTCACTTTTAGCTTTTGCTGCAGCACGATCAAACTCGTTTTCTTCTATTCCATCAAACTGCTCGTGGATAAGGTGAGAACCAAGATTTGAAGTCATAATGATGATCGTGTTCTTGAAATTCACCATGCGTCCTTTGTTGTCTGTTAAACGACCGTCATCCAGAACTTGCAGCAAGACATTGAATACATCAGGGTGTGCTTTCTCAATCTCGTCAAGTAAGACAATCGAGTAGGGGTGACGTCGAACAGCTTCAGTCAATTGTCCTCCTTCTTCATATCCAACATATCCCGGAGGCGCACCAACCAACCTGCTCACAGAGTGTTTTTCTTGATATTCACTCATGTCAATACGCACCATGGCATTCTCATCATTGAACAAATAGTCCGCTAAAGATTTTGCCAATTCAGTCTTTCCAACACCAGTGGTTCCCATGAATATGAATGAACCAATTGGCTTTTTGTCGTCCTGAAGTCCAGCTCTGGATCTGCGGACAGCGTCTGAGATGGCTTCAATAGCCTCTTTTTGACCAACAACTCTTTTTGATAATTCATCTTCCAGTCGAAGTAGCTTTACTCTTTCGCTTTCAATCATTTTATTCACGGGAATACCTGTCCATTTGGAAACAACTTCCGCAATTTCTTCGGCATCGACTTCTTCTTTGATCATTTTTGAATCCGATTGCTTTTCAATTAGATTTTCCTTTAATGAATCAAGTTCTCTTTCCGCTTCCTTAATTCTTCCGTAGCGAATTTCAGCCACCTTCCCGTAATCTCCTGATCGTTCTGCCTGATCCGCTTCAAGTTTGTACGTTTCTACGTTTTCCTTTAGTTGCTGGATAGAATCAACAATGTCACGCTCCGTCTGCCACTTAGCTCTGAAGGCATCACGTTGTCCAGAAAGTTCTGCGAGTTCCTTTTCGAGGTTAGACAGTTTTTTTGTGTCATTTTCACGTTTGATTGCTTCTTTTTCAATTTCAAGCTGCATAATCTTACGTTCAATTTCATCCAATTCTTCAGGCTTTGAGTTGATTTCCATGCGCAACTTGGAAGCTGCTTCATCAATTAAATCAATGGCCTTGTCTGGTAAATGTCGATCAGTAATATAACGCTGTGATAGTTCTACTGCGCTGATTATTGCCTCGTCCTTGATCATCACTTTGTGGTGATTTTCATATTTATCTTTTATACCACGAAGAATGGATATCGCGTCTTCCGTTGAAGGTTCGTCGACCATAACTGTTTGAAATCTACGCACGAGTGCTTTGTCCTTTTCAAAGTATTTTTGATACTCATTCAGGGTGGTTGCTCCTACAGCTCTCAGTTCGCCTCTTGCTAAAGCAGGCTTGAGAATGTTTGCGGCGTCCATTGCGCCTTCGCCACCGCCACCTGCGCCAACGAGTGTGTGAATTTCATCAATGAATAGAATTATCTCTCCATCGGCTTTCACAACTTCCTTTACAACTGACTTGAGACGTTCTTCAAACTCACCTTTATACTTGGCTCCAGCAATCAATGATCCCATGTCAAGGGAATAGACAACTTTAGATTTCAAATTTTCAGGAACATCTCCTTCAATGATTCTATGTGCAATACCTTCGGCAATAGCCGTTTTACCAACTCCAGGTTCTCCAATGAGGATGGGGTTGTTTTTTGTTCTTCTCGTCAATATTTGAAGAACTCTTCTTATTTCATCGTCTCGGCCAATAACTGGATCGAGTTTACCTGATTTCGCTAAGGCGTTAAGATTCTTCGCAAATTTTTCCAATGATTGATAAGTCCCTTCTTGACTTGCTGACGTAACTGGTTCTCCTCCGCGTAGATTCATAATGCTTTCTTTTAAATTTTTCTTAGTAATTCCATTATCTTTAAGAAGTGATCCAACGGCACCTTTTGCCGATAAAAGCGAATGTAAAAGAACTTCAACAGAAACATATTCGTCTCCAAACTCTTTCATTCCTTTGAAAGCTTCTGTTAATACTTGATTTAGTTCATTGGACATGTAGATTTGTCCACCAGAAACTTTTGGATAGCCTTCTGTTATTTTGTCTAACGCAAGTTCAAGAATTTTTGCGTCAACATTAAGTTCGTTAAGTAGGAAAGGAGTTACTTCTTTGTCATTTGTTAGGATCGACTTAAGTAAATGTCCACAGTCGACCGCCTGATTCTGGCTCTCCTGAGCAATAGATTGTGCTCCTTGAATAACCTCTTGTGCTTTTATTGTGAATTTATTTTGATCCATGATACGTGTATTTGTTTGGAAGGGGGTAGTCAAAATTTACACCATTCCATTAAATCGGTGTTAATTCGGAAATTATGGCATTCGACGTGAATGCGCACTGCCAAAATGGCTGCTGCCAGAGTGTTTCGTGAGTTATCAACAAAAAATATATCAGTTATCAACAATTTTTGTAACCTAAACGCTGTTAAACCGTAATAATAGACACAACAAACAACAACACAAAAATGAAATTATTAGTCACATCCCTAGCGATATGCGTTATCTCCAGTAGCTTTGCTGGTGGTAATAATCGCATTTCAAAACAAGAGTATGTAGAGCAATGGAGTCCAGTAGCTGTTGAACAAATGGTTGAATTTGGTATTCCTGCTAGTATTACGCTTGCACAAGGAATCTTAGAAAGTGCGAACGGTAACTCTGTTCTTGCCACTAAAGGAAATAACCATTTTGGAATTAAGTGCCACGGGTGGGAAGGTAAGAAGATGTACAAAGATGACGATCGAGCGAATGAATGTTTTCGCGTTTATAAGAATGCAGAGGCTTCTTACAATGATCATAGTGAGTTTTTGAAAAAGTACAATCGTTACGCTTTTTTATTCGAATACGATTCTGATGATTATAAATCGTGGGCCAAAGGCTTAAAGAAAGCAGGATACGCTACAAATCCTAAATATCCACAATTACTGATTGATATTATTGAAGATTTGCAATTGTATAAATATGATAAGATTGGTAACAATGGAATCTTTAGTGCGCCTCAAATTATTGCAAGTAGCACGGTAAATTCAAACACGCATGCAGTGCAAGTTCATGAAAAAGGTGTTAAGTACGTTGTTGCCAAGAAAGGAGATACGTTTTACAAAATTGCAGAAGAGTGTGGATTGACACTTAATCAACTATACAGATTTAACGATTTTGCTGAGCGAAAGGATTTTCTAGAGGTTGGTGATGTAGTTTATATTCAGGCCAAGAAAGGAGCGAATCCATTTAAGAAAGAAGAAATTGTATTAACAAAAGACATGTCGATACACGAATTAGCGCAATTATACGCAGTGAATATGAAATCCGTTAGAAGATTGAATCATTATTCAGAAGAAATTAAAGTAATCACGAAAGGTGAAAAAGTAACCCTCCGATAATTTGGATTAAATTCCATAGTGAGGTTTTTTAGTTTGTTGTTGTTTGTGAAAGGTCTTGGGAAACCAAGGCCTTTCTTGTATTCTTACATGTCCTATCAATTAACTAGGATTACAATGTCTAGTGCTTTACACCCATTAATCAATGGAATTAACACTTAAAATAAAAGTTTAGGAATTCTACCTATTATACAATTCTTATTAATACATTGGTAGAGTTATACGGCTTTAAAATTCAAAGAATGAAACCATCGATTGAACTATTTAAACTAATAAAATCGCTAACTAAGTCCGAAAAACGATTCTTTAAACTCTCCTCATCATTGCAATCTGGTGAAAAGAATTATTTGAAAATCTTCGACTTTATTGAGCGTCAAACTTCTTACGACGAAAACGAACTAAAAAAAGCATTTGAGGGAGAAACGTTTATCAAACACCTTCCGTCAGAGAAGAACCATCTATATAAACTAATTCTTAAGAGTTTACGTTCGTATTACAGCGAGCAGTCTGTCAATAGTATGTTGACACAGGAAATTAAGAATGTGGAGATTTTATACAACAAAGCGCTTTATCGGGAATGCGAGAAATTCGTATCCAGGGCAAAGCAGATGGCCGAGAAGTATGAAAAATTCTATTATTGGTTTGAATTGATCAGCTGGGAAAAGCGTTTGCTTGAATCTGCCTATGAGTCTGGAGTTTTCTCTACAGATCTTGATAAATTGGTCAAAGAAGAAGAGATGGTTATCGCCAAGCTCAGAAACCTCGCTGAATACACAGTGATTTATTCAAAGATCAACCTAGTTTTCAGAAGTGGAGGGTTTACTCGAAATGAGAAGGAGCGTAAAATGGTTGAGGATATTGCGAATTATCACCTCATCAAAGGGAAGAATACGGCATTGTCTAGTAAAGCTGCTTCCATTTGTTATTATATAAAGGGCTTGTGTGCGGCGACGAACAGGAATTATGACGATAGCTTCCAATTTTTCAATAGAACTCGGGAAATCCTAGATGATAACCCGTTGATTAAGCTGGATACAGGGGGGCGCTATGTTATGACACTTTTTCACTTGCTGCGTTGCTATACAGACAATAGAGAGTTTGAAGAGGCTAAAAAATTGATTGTTGAAATTCGTGATCTCCAATCGAAGAAAGGATTTAACTCAACGGACATTTCGGTTCGAATCTTTGCGAACTCATATTATCATGAACTTGTTTTATTACATTCTTTGGGTGAATTCCAGAAGAGCGTTGAACTGATACCGACGATTGAGAAAAATCAGGAAATCTACAAAGACAAGGTCAGTAAGGAGATGGAGGTTCTTCTTACGTATAACAAGGCTTACAGCTGTTTCGGAGTTGGGGAATACAAAAGAGCATTGCAATACCTGAATGAAGTCTTGAATGACAACGAACAGAACTTGCGTCAAGATATCTATAGTTTCGCGCGCTTGTTTAACCTAGTAATACATTATGAATTGGAGAATTTCGACTTCCTTGATTATGTAATTAAGTCGACGAACAGATACCTGAGTAAGCACGAACGAGATTACGAGATTGAAAATGTGTGCATCAAGCATATTCGGAAACTTGCGAAAACACCGACTGCTGTGAATCGAATGGAAATTTTCGAGAAGATGAACGAAGACATTTCTAAACTTTTAGAGGATCACAATGAGCGCGTTGTTTTGGAGTACTTCAACGTTTCGGCTTGGATAGAGAGTAAGATCAATAAATGTAGTTTTGAAGAGTCCGTTAGGCGCTCACTCAAATAGCTTCTATCGCACAGTCGAATTTTCTTGGTAAATGGTTGGAATTGGGTTAATTTAGCGCAAACCAAAATAATTTACGATGAAAAAAATTCTACTACTTACCGTAATTTCACTCATTAGTTCTGTCGGCTTTTCTCAGCTTCAGCCTTTGAGTGCGGTTATCATTGATGATCTTTCCACGAATACTATGGCTGCGCCAAAGTCAACCACTTGTGGACTTGATACAGTTCAATATCCTACTGCGAAAGCTACAGGTTTAAGCGCATTGAGTATCAATAGTGCTACTTCTGCACAGGCACTTTGTCAATATTACAATGCTCCTCAAGCAATAACGATTTCGGGAGCCGAATTTTACGCTTACAAACTCGATGCAACGGGTGGAACATCTATTAACGTAACATTAGCAGTTTATGCTGCTGGTCCTGATTCTATGCCAACTGGTGCTGCATTGGCAAGCGTTCTTGTTCCAGTTGATACAACCTTCGGTGGTGGAGCTTTAAGTGTGTTGCAAAAGGTCGGAACGTTCTCGCCAATTACGATGACGGTTCCGTATTGTGTTGTTGTTTCAAATGTGTCTGCCAATGGTGTTGGTATGATTTCTAACGATTACACAGCAGCTGATGGTCAGCAAGAATGGTTAAGTAGTGCAGATTTATTTGGAACCTGGACGCGTTCTTGGGGACTTAATGTTGGTGGAACACTCTACGATGCTGATTTTGTTGTGCATCCAATAGTTTCTTATGATTTAGATGCGGCTTTCACCGTAGATGACCCTTGCTTTGGATTAGGTCTTACGTTGAACTTTACAAATGGATCTTCTCCAGTAACTAATGACCGTATGTATAATCAAGCTGCGTATTTAGGCTTAACGGAATTGTCTTATACTTGGAATTATGGAGATGCTTCTCCAACGGAAAATTTTATTGATGCTACGCATACTTATGCTGCTGCAAGTGGTTATACTGTTACCCTAACTGATACCATATTTGGATGGACAGCAAATTGTTCAACGGATACGATGGTAACTTTAGGTTTGGCTCCAGTAGCGGCTTATTCTTCTGTTGCAGCTGGATTTACAGCGACATTTACGAACACATCGACATCTGGATCAGGAACAACTTATGTGTGGGATTTTGGTGATGGAAATACTTCAAGTTTGAGTGATCCGATGCATACGTATGCAGCTGCAGGAACCTATACAGTGTGTTTGATTGTGTTGGATGATTGTGGTGCAGATTCTACATGTCAATCAGTTACAATAACATGTGCAACACCAATACCAGACTTTGGTTCACTTTCTAGTGGTCTTTCTGTTGACTTTACAAATACATCAACGGTGGGGACTTCTCCAAGCTACCTTTGGGATTTTGGTGATGGAAATACTTCAACGCTTTCAGATCCAACGCATATATACGCTGCAGGTGGAACTTACACCGTTTGTTTGACTGTATCTGACGTTTGTGGGACTGATTCCTCGTGTCAATCGGTTGTTGTTTCGGATTGTACAATTCCGACAGTCTCTTTTACTACGGTTAATAATGATCCGTCTTATGACTTTACAAATACATCTGTAACTACAGGTAGTGCAACGTACAGTTGGGATATGGGGGATGGCAACGGATATTCAACAATGGATGCATCACATACATACACAGCAAATGGAACTTATGTCGTAACGCTTGTTGTTACTGATTCATGTGGTGTTGATTCAACTTCACAATCGATTACCATTGCTACGATTGGGTTGGATGACCTTTCATTACAGAATGTTGAATTATTCCCAAATCCAACGAAAGGAGAATTCACTATACACACAACTGTAGATATGGAGTCGATAGAAGTACTCGATATGACTGGGAAGTTTGTTGTGCGTTTAGCTGCCACAGGAACAGAAGTGAAGGTCAATGGACAGCACCTTGCTGATGGAAATTATATTGTAAGAGTTCGTCAGTCAGACGGGACAACTTTGCAAAGTAGATTAGAAATCGCAAAATAGATCGAATTAGATGAATTGGAAAGGGAGTCAGATTGGCTCCCTTTTTTATTGGCATTCAGGGTAGAGTGAACAACGAAATTTCTATTTTTGTAGTCTTAAATTAAAATCCACAAGTACAAGTATGGCGCAGAAGTATACAACGCGAGAAGAAGATTATTCGAAATGGTATAATGAATTAGTAGGTCGTGCGGATATGGCCGAACATTCTGATGTCAAAGGATGCATGGTGATTAAGCCGTATGGTTATGCTATCTGGGAAAAAATGAAGGAGGTTCTTGATAAAAAGTTCAAGGAGACAGGGCATTCCAATGCATACTTCCCTTTGTTCATCCCAAAATCGTACTTAAGTAAAGAGGCAAGTCATATTGATGGTTTTGCCAAGGAGTGCGCCGTGGTGACACATTATCGTTTGAAGAATGCAGAAGATGGGAGTGGAGTTATTGTTGATCCAGACGCTAAGCTAGAAGAGGAATTGATTGTACGTCCAACTTCGGAGACAATTATTTGGAACTCATATAAGAAATGGATTCAGTCGTATCGCGATTTACCTCTATTGATTAATCAATGGGCGAATGTTGTACGATGGGAGATGCGTACGCGTATCTTTTTAAGAACGACAGAGTTCTTGTGGCAAGAAGGGCATACGGCACATGCTACCAAGGCTGAGGCAATTGAGGAGACGGAATTGATGTGTAATGTTTATGCTGATTTTGCTGAGGAATACATGGCGATGCCAGTGATTAAGGGGTTGAAGACTGAAAGTGAGCGTTTTGCTGGAGCAGACGAGACGTATTGTATTGAAGCAATGATGCAGGATGGAAAGGCTTTGCAAGCTGGGACATCTCATTTTCTTGGTCAAAATTTTGCAAAAGCTTTCGATGTGAAGTTTGCAGATAAAGACGGGAAGTTGGAGTATGTTTGGGCGACATCATGGGGTGTTTCAACACGTTTGATGGGAGCATTGATTATGACGCATTCAGATGATGAAGGTTTGGTCTTGCCTCCAAGATTAGCTCCTATACAAGTTGTTGCGGTTCCAATTTATAAGTCTGAGGAGGATTTGATAGCTATCTCGGAAAAAATGAAGGAATTGGGCGATAAGCTAAAAGCGAAGGGAATTTCGTTCAAATTTGATGACGATGATAATCGTAGACCAGGTTGGAAATTTGCAGAATATGAAGCAAAAGGCGTTCCTGTTCGTATTGCAATCGGACCACGTGATTTGGAAAATGGAAAAGTAGAAATAACGCGAAGAGATCTTAAATCAAAGGAACTTGTTGATTTCGACGGTGCTGAGGGGTATATTGAAACATTATTGGGTGATATTCAAACGAATCTATTTGAGAAAGCAGTTGCTTTTAGAGCAGAGAATACCCAAGAAGTAGATTCTTATGATGAATTCAAGAAGAAGCTTGAGTCTGATGGGGGGTTCTTTTTGGCGCATTGGGATGGAACAAAAGAAACAGAGACAAAAATTAAAGAAGAAACGAAGGCTACAATTCGCTGTATAGCGTTGGATAGAGTAGAGGAAGAAGGAGTTTGTATGGTGACAGGGAAGAAGTCTGAGGGACGCGTGATTTTTGCTAAAGCATATTAGGATTATGGACAAGAAAGTGAAGGAGGAGAAAAGAGAAGCGATTATTGACTTATTGATCAATAAGGCGGCTCTGAAGCAGGATATCGCAGATTATTCTGAAGGTGTATTTGAATCCTTCAAGGTGGTTGTTGAGGATGAGCTCAAAGAATTGGCAAAATCCATCGATGACGATCGTATAAGGCTTTCGTATCAAGATAAAGGAAAAAATGAGTTCAGACTCAATGTGGGAAGTGATGCGCTTGTTTTTCAATTGCACACGAATATATTCCGCTTTGATGATGACCATCCAATCTGGAAAACGAAGTATTTAGTAGAAAATGGGGCTAATGGTTATTTTGCAATCATAAATATTTACAATTTCTTAGCTGAATCATTCGAACATAATAGACAAAATGATGCTGGATATTTGATTGGTCGAATGTTTATGAATCATGATTATCACTTCATGGTCGAAGGAAAGGGGCAGCTAGATTTTCTGTTCAGAGACCTTGAAAATAGCATATTAACTGACAGTGTTATTCGTAAGATTGTTCAGTCCGCAATGGCTTATGCTATTGAATTTGATTTGATTACACCTCCTTACGATATGGTGCAAGAAGTATCACTCGGACAGATCAACTTGATCAGCTCTAATTTGCAATTGGCAACAGGAAAAAGACTTGGCTTCAAGTTTAGCGCTGATGACAAAGATGTTTTTTAGAAAAAAAACATTTGGATCGTTTGCTATTAAAGAATTTCAATATATATTTGCACTCGCTTTTGCGGAGCTATATTCTATATTTTACAGTAGATACAGCAAAGTAAAGTGCCCAGAGTAACGGGAATTGAAAGTTTATAAGGCCCATTCGTCTAGTGGTTAGGACGCCAGGTTTTCATCCTGGAAACAGGAGTTCGATTCTCCTATGGGCTGCCAAGTTTAAAGATTTGGCCCATTCGTCTAGTGGTTAGGACGCCAGGTTTTCATCCTGGAAACAGGAGTTCGATTCTCCTATGGGCTGCAAAAAAGAGTATTAAAAATTTATAAAAAGAGAGAAAATGGCAAATCATAAGTCAGCAATTAAGAGAGTAAGATCAGACGAAACTAAAAGATTGCGTAACAAGTATCAGCACAAAACTACGCGAAATGCGGTACGTAACCTTAGAGATATCACAAGCAAGAAGGACGCGGAGAAAGAACTTCCTGCTGTATTCGCAATGCTTGATAAACTTGCAAAAAGAAATATTATTCATAAGAACAAGGCAGCGAACTTGAAGTCTGGACTTCAGGTTAAGGTGAACAATTTATAGTTCGATCCTTCGTTAAGGAATTTGGGGGCATAGCCCCCTTTTTTTTTACCTTTACTTTCGACAGGTTATAGGATGACGAGAATAATCACTTTACTGTTTCTTCTGAGCTTAGGGAATTGCAGCCAAGCACAGATTGTACATGAATTTGACACCCTTACCTATGGTGACAGAATAAACAGTACAATTGATTCTGTAGATATAAGCGGAAGTGACCTTCCTACCGCATTTGACGGAGGATATTCCATCCTTTCACCAAAAGGACTCTCAACACAAACATTATTTAATCAATACACAGAACTAAACTTCACGCACCTGGGAAACTGGCAGAGCATGGAGTTCTCAGCATTGCCACATTTGGGCTTTTCCTACTCGTTTGGAGGTCAGGGAAGCCAGTATCTTAATGCGAAGTACAATCATGCTTTCACGAAGAACACTATTCTGAACCTGTATTACAAACGCAATAGTGGAGAAGGGGTGATCCGAAACGGTGGTTTTACGAATAACGATGTCAAATTACAGTTCCAACATAAGGGCTTGCGCTACTCTGCTCAAGTAAAGGGTGAGTTCGTGTCTCATGATCTTTCCCACTCAGCAGGAACTGACTCCCTCTCCTTTGTAGATTCATTGGCGCTTATTGAAACTTTCGGTTTGGAGTTTTCTACGGTTAACAAGTCAGATGCTCACAGCAAGAGTAAAATTGGACAGGCCGTTTTAATGAATTACTTGAATGTTCTGCCAGACTCTTCTAATTCTCTGGGGGTTATGACAAATCATCATTATTCTATTTTGAATAGAGAGTACACGGAATCTGGCGCCTTGGATTTAATCTACAATAACATTTATATAGATTCACTTAATACGCGGGATCAATTTAATTTGGCGCGTATTACAAATGGTGCCGGAGTATATTTTGCGAATTCAAAATTTTACGTGCACGGTCTTATTGACTATACCTATTGGAAGTACCAGAATCTTGGGGCAAATTACGATTCAACGGAAGTCGATCTTACTTCACATGCAAAGTTGAGCCTTCGTAAGCTCGTTATTACGAACGATTTGAAATTGAACCTCCTTGGTCGATTTAACGAGTTGTCTGAGCGTGTTCAACTTGACTATCGGGGAGATAAGTTGAAGGCTGGTGGCGCGCTCCTCTATGAAAATTTGTCACCAACGGTTCAGCAACGACGTTATTTCTCCAACACAAGCAACTACTTACTTTCGCCAATTGAAAAACAAAATTGGTTTCGTGTAAATGGCTACGTTGGCTATGGTTTCAACGATAATAAGATTACGATATCTGCACTAGGGGATTTCACATCCATTTCAAATGTTTATTATTTTAATGGCGACGATTGGAATAATGATTCCTTAACGGCAAATTTTGCTTCTGTCGGAGTTAATTCAACAATGCAGTTTGGCGTATTTAACTTTCATCCAAGATTGGTGTATTCAGTAGATCAAAATGGATACTTACCATCATTTCAGGCATACGGAAGAGTGTATGTAAAAGGAAAGTTGTTTAAAGCCAAGAAGCTAGAAGCCCTTGCAGGTGTTGATTTCTCTTACTTGACTTCCTTTAAAACACGCGCGTTTATTCCAACAATGGACACATATGACTGGTACGCAACAACAGGTTCATATACTCCAACAACCAATCTACATGCATTTGTCTCCTTTGGAATTGCTGAATTCAGATTTTTCATTCGATATGAAAACATAGGTTACTTCTGGTCCGATAAAACAAACCAAGAAGTATCAAGTTATCCAGTTGCTGGAACCAGAATGCGCATCGGTATTACGTGGGACTTTTTCAATTAAAAAAAGAAGGCAGCAAGAAAAATCTTACTGCCTTATACCTAACCTACCTTTTACAACTAAACCTGCTGGAAAATTAACTACTAAATCGGTTTTTAACAAGAGGGGGTGCCCCCTCAAAATTTCAACATCAAGGTAAAAATCATGGAGTAACGTACTTCAATTATGTTTCGCAGTTTTGCCTAATACATGGGCTGTGATTTGGTCTCCTTTCGCTATATTTGCCTTAAAATCGGAAGAATGAAATTATTAGAGGGAAAGGTTGTGTTAATAACTGGAGCATCCAGAGGTATTGGGAAGTCAATTGCTGAAGAATGTGTTAAGCATGGAGCAAAAGTTGCTTTTACTTACTTATCGTCTGAAGAAAAAGCAAAAGCGCTTGAGAATGAATTGGCAAAAGATGGTGGAATTGCAAAAGGCTTTAAATCTGATGCTTCTAAGTTTGATGAGGCTCAGACATTAATTGATGATGTAATCGCCGAATTTGAAACAATTGATGTTCTAGTAAATAATGCAGGGATAACGAGAGATACGCTTTTGATGAGAATGTCTGAAGAGCAGTGGGATGACGTTATGAATACCAACCTTAAATCAGCTTTCAACCTTACTAAAGCCGTTCAACGCCCTATGCTTAAAGCGCGTAAGGGTTCTATAATTAATATGTCTTCTGTAGTTGGAGTTAGTGGAAACGCAGGTCAATCGAATTATGCAGCATCAAAAGCTGGATTGATTGGTTTTACAAAATCTATAGCGCAAGAATTGGGTTCACGTAATATCCGATGCAACGCAATTGCACCAGGATTCATTGAAACTGAAATGACAGATGCTCTTGATGAAAAAGTTGTGGAAGAATGGAGAGCATCAATTCCTTTAAAAAGAGGGGGGAGCCCTCAAGATGTTGCTGACTTAACCGTATTCCTTGGGTCGGATATGTCGACATACATTACTGGACAAACAATCAATGTTTGTGGTGGGATGCTCACGTAAAGAAATAGAAACTATTGTTTGCGAAGCTCCTATTCAATAGGGGCTTTTTTTCTTCTGAGTCGATCCCATATCTGCTGAAAAAGCATGATCACTTTCTTTAGAATATCGAAGTACAGTGCGATATATGTGATGAGAGAAATGGCCCAGAGGGTAATGAGGTTGGCAGTGTAGGTCTTAAATTTATAGCCAAAGATGTACTTGTAGGGCGCGTAATAGTGTGTATCGAAGAAAGGCACCCCTTTTGGATCATTGTATATAGGATTGTCGTTTTGAAAAATTTCGAAGTTGTCAATAATGAACTTGTTTGTCTCTGTTTTATTCGTGGCAATCTGCGTGAGTGCATCATTTGAATAATTACTTTGAAGCTCTTTGTATTTAACAATCCCTATATCTTTAATAATATTCTGAATGTTCTGTCGCTCTTTGTTAATGACTCCATTGCTGTGTTTCCTGATCAGAAACAGAAAGCTATCAACCTTTCTAAAGTCTTCTGTCTTTAGATTTACACCATAGCTTAAATCTTCTTCACAGTCTACACAGTCAATATTTTTCCAGTATTTATCGGCTTTTGCTATTTCGTTTTGCAATAATTTGAGCGCATTTTCTTTCAATGCAGGGTTTGTTGTTGGCTCAATGATTAAATCAATGTTCTTCT
Source organism: uncultured Flavobacteriales bacterium (assembly GCA_905478665.1). Classification (GTDB taxonomy): domain Bacteria; phylum Bacteroidota; class Bacteroidia; order Flavobacteriales_D; family Crocinitomicaceae; genus UBA4466. Next base: position 1,733 of record CAJQJL010000032.1, on the reverse strand, counting down.
TCAGTTCGGGGATCCAATAGTCTTTTCTCCATTCGGCCTTTGCTTTTTCAATTTCATTCGCTAAAAAATATAGCTCATAGCTGTTTTGACTGGCTTGTTCTACCGCAAGGCTTTCGTAGGCCCATCGTGAAGCCATCATATTTCCAACCCATGGTACTTTAGTTGCATTTGACAGGGAAGGGTGGAGCTTGTCAAACTTTACAATTACTCCACTAAATAGTAGTTGTGGAATAATCATTAGTGGAATGATGATGTAAATAACTTTTGCCGAGTTGAAAGCACTAGAAATGTTGAGTCAGCAAGGTTTGAGAGACATGCTGTCGAGAACATGATTACCCAATACTCCAGCCACATTCCTTTAATTTCTAGGATGTAATTTCCTATTAGCACAAATAAAAGCGACTGTATTGCTGAAATAATAAAGAGGATTCCGATTTTTGAAAGCAGATAACTGTTTCTAGAAAGATTGATAAATTCCTCCCTGGCAAGGATCTTCTTGTCTTTATTTATTTCCTCTGCAGCGACCGTAAGACCTAAGAATATTGAGACAATGACAGCAATGAAAATGTACTGAGGGATATTTTCGTTACTGAAAAATGTATAGGACTCGATGCCGTTGCTAGAGCCAAAGTACTTAATGAAGAATGAGAGTACTAAGGCTAAAATAGGAGCGACAAGCCCATTGATCAGCATGTATTGCGTATTCGATTTCTTACTTAAAAAATCACGCTTAAAATAAGTGAAGAATTGAGAAACTTTGGACGGAAGCGTTATTCCCGCGCTGGGTGAGCCATGTTCTGTCTCAACTTCGTATTCTTGCTTGTGACGTTTGTATAGACTGTTCCAGTCTTCTGGACTACGCTTACGCACGGCAGTCTCATTTCCGAATTCATCAACGATCTTCGCGTCAATAATGTTGAAAATCTGCTCTGGATTGACGTTTCCGCATAAATTACACTCACGCTCGTGGGCATTTCCTTTATACGAGAACGTTTTGAAATAGACAATCGCATTCAAAGGAATCCCATCGTAAATAGGGTATCCTCCTTGATCCATTATAACAAGGCGATCAAATAATTTGAAGATGTGAGAAGAAGGCTGGTGAATAATGACAAATACCAATTTCCCCTTCAGGGATAGCTCTTTGAGCAAATCCATTATATTTTCTGAGTCACGACTGGACAGTCCTGATGTTGGTTCATCAACAAATAGGATCGAAGGTTCGCGAATAAGCTCCAGTGCAATGTTGAGACGTTTTCGTTGCCCTCCAGAAATGACTTTGTCTAGTGAAGATCCAACTTTCAGATGACGAATTTCGTATAGTCCGAGCGTTTTAAGTAAGCTGATGACTTTCTTGGTCAGTTCTCCTGAAGAGTAACCTTTCATTGAGAGTTTGGCACTGAAAAAGAGGTTTTCAAAGACTGTGAGCTCTTCAACCAAAAGATCATTCTGATTAACATTCCCAATAACGCCCTCTAGTTTGTGTTTCTCTTCATGTAAGTCAATGCCGTTGATTTTTACAGAACCAAAAGTGGGTTTTATTTTCCCATTCATAATATTGAGTAGGGAAGTCTTTCCAGTTCCTGATCCTCCCATTATCCCAATCATCTTTCCAGTACCTGTTGAGAGGTTCATTTTACGGATGGCATCATTCCCTCCTTTAAATGTGTGGATGACATTTTTTACCTCAAAGCTGAGCGGGATTCTGTCCTCTGAACTTGTGACTTTGGAGA
>CAJQJL010000031.1 GCA_905478665.1 uncultured Flavobacteriales bacterium | reverse complement strand
GTTTACAGCCATGTAAGACTTATCGTTTGGAATATATGAATGTAAGCGACGATAACGTTATGCATGAAGACGCCTTTACAACGATTTGTGATACTGCATATCAAGAAATTTATAAGGAACTATTGCTAGATGTTGACAAACGTATCATCGTATTGCCACCAGACACGGTATTACCTCCTGTTACTGTTACCGATTACCCGAATTTAGAATTCATGCACCATTTTGCATACAACAAGAACAAGTTGACTGTTAAAAGAGGTAAGCTTAAGCAATTCGTGAAGGACGTGGAAGCACAAATTGACGATGGAAGAAAGAGCATTACAATTAACATCTATTCTTCAGCATCACACGTACCTACAAAAACGTATGAAACAAATGAGAACTTAACGAAAATTAGAGCGGAGAACATGAAGTATGACCTTATCGCTCATTTCGAAAAGGACGAGAAATTCAAAGGAAAAGTGAACGTGGTAATTGTTACTCAATTGGTTCAAGGACCTGACTACGTTGAAGATTCGAAAAACAAAGAAAAGTATTTCCCTTATCAATACGTAGGGTTGAAAACAGAATAAGAACAATCAAAACAATGATGAAAAGCCTGAATGTACGTTCAGGCTTTTTTTATTCCCCTACTCTATCGTCTATTAAAAATTTAGATTTGTGTTAAACGGTTTTGTCAAAAGCTATCTAAACCATAATTTTGTAAAAAAAACATACACTATGAAAAGATTTTTACTCGCTTTTTCTACACTTCTTGTAGCAACACAATTCGCAAGTGCACAGTGCACACCGGATTCTCAATTTACAACTCCAGGGTTTTATCCTGACAGTGCAACTGGACTTCCTAATGCATGTGCAGATGCTTTTTATGATCAGGTAATCACTGTTGTCGGAATTTCAGACACAGTAGTTGCTGGTTTCACGGTATCTGTGGACAGTATTACTATCGACAACGTTACTGGTCTCCCAGGAACATTGTCTTATGCTTGTGAGAATGCTAGCTGCGTAATTTATCCTGCTACAAACCCTTCATCATGTATTCAAATCTCTGGAACACCTGTAATAGGAGATGTAGGCCCATATACCATGGTCATTGAGTATACAGCCTATGTAACAGTTTTTGGATCACCAACTCCAGTGCCGTTAACAGAAGATTACACACTAGAAGTGATTACATGTTCTGCAAACTTGATGGAGCAAACAATGTCTGAAAAGACACTCATCAAAATTACAGATATGATGGGGAGAGAAACTTTGCCAACTGCAAATACTCCATTAATCTATTACTATTCAGATGGTTCTATTGAGCGAATTGTTCAGGTAAAGTAATCATTCAACATTTTAAAGGAAGGCTCAGCATTAATGTTGAGCCTTTTTTTATTGAAACTAAGCCTATCAGTATTCAATTCTTATATTTGAGACATGAATATTGAATTAACTAAATCACTTGCAATTTTCGACCTGGAAGCGACTGGACTGAGTGTTACCAAGGATCGAATTGTAGAAATTGCCATTGTAAAGATCGCGCCTGATGGATCTCGCACAGAATACTTAAAACGCGTGAATCCAGAGCGTCCAATACCAAAAGAAGTAAGTGAGATTCACGGAATTTATGACGAAGACATAAAAGATGCTCCAACATTCAAGGAAATTCTCCCTGAATTGGAAGCATTTTTAGGTGACGCAGATTTCGCTGGGTATAATTCCAACAAATTTGACCTTCCAATGCTATCTGAAGAGTTAATTCGTGCAGGAAGCTCGTTTGACCTCTCCACTAAACAGCACATCGATGTTCAGAACATCTTTCACAAAATGGAACAGCGCACGCTCATTGCTGCGTACAAATTCTACTGCGAAAAAAATCTTGAGAATGCACACAGTGCTATGGCCGACGCCAATGCGACCTGGGAAGTTCTCGACGCTCAAATAGAACATTATGAAGAGCTGAACAATGATGTTGAATTCTTGGCAGACTTCTCTCGTTACGGCGATACCAAGCGATTAGACTTTGCAGGAAGGTTAGCCTATAACGAAAACAATGAGGCTATTTATAATTTTGGAAAGCACAAAGGAAAAACCATTGAAGAAGTCATGAAACAAGAACCAGGCTATTTCGGCTGGATGCTTGACGCTGACTTTCCGCTTTATACAAAACAGTGCTTACGTAACGAAATTCAAAAAATTAAAGATGCCAGAACACTTGAAGCGAATAAGAAAGACGGCCGAACGGAAGAAGAGCGCATGCAGGACAAAATAAACGCACTAAAAAATAAATTCAAATAAGATGAAAATCTTCTGTATTGGTCGAAACTACGCGAATCATGCGAAAGAAATGAACTCTGAAGTTCCGACGACTCCACTATTTTTCATGAAACCTGACACTGCGATTCTGCGACCAGGAATGCCTTTTTTCTACCCAGAATTTTCTAAAGACATTCACTTCGAATGTGAATTGGTGGTAAAAATCAATCGTGTCGGAAAAAATATTGCTGAGAAATTCGCGCATAAGTACTATGACGAAATAGGTTTAGGAATTGACTTTACAGCAAGAGACCTTCAAAAGATCTGCAAAGAAAAAGGTCACCCGTGGGAAGTTGCCAAAGCTTTTGAAGGAAGCGCTCCAATTTCAAAGGACTTCATCTCAAAGTCTGAATTGGATTTAGAAAATTTGACATTTTCTCTTCAACAGAACGGAAATATCGTGCAAGAGGGAACTACGGCAGATATGATTTTTAGCATTGACCAGTTGATTGCACATCTGTCTAAATACATGACCTTAAAGAAAGGCGATTTGATTTACACAGGAACTCCTGAAGGCGTTGGCCCTATTGCAATTGGAGATGAACTTAAGGGATTTATTGGTGAACGGGAGATGTTTGTTGTGAAGGTGAAATAGATCGAAAGCTTAGGCTTTCAAGCCAACATCCAATTACTTCCCAGCTCCTTTAAAGATAATCAGGACTGTGTACAGCATGATTTTTAGATCAAGCGAAAGGCTTCTGTTTTTTAGATAAAGTAGATCGTACTTCATGCGGTCAAGCATTTGCTCCACACTCTCGGCATAACCGTATTTCACCTGTCCCCAAGACGTAATACCTGGGCGAACCTTTGTTAATTCTAGAAACTGAGGTTCTACTGTGACTATTTTATCAATATAAAATTGACGCTCAGGTCTAGGTCCCACAAGCGACATATCACCAATCAGTACATTAAAAAACTGTGGAAACTCATCCAATCGAGACTTCCGCATAAATCGTCCTATTTTGGTAATTCGTGGATCATTTGATGAGGACAGCTGTGGTCCATTCTTCTCAGAATTCTGATACATCGTTCTGAACTTAATAATATTGAATGGAATCCCGTTCTTTCCGATTCGTTTCTGTGTAAAGAAAATAGGTCCTGGAGAAGACATTTTCACAAGAATCGCTAGTACGATAAATACAGGTATCAATACAATTAGTGCAATACTTGAAGCAATGATATCAATTAAACGCTTGAAGGTACGTTGCCAAACGGGCATTACTTCTGCATTCACGCTAATAAGCAATGCTCCAAAAATATTACTCATTTCAACCGTTCCCGAAAGTATGTCGTACATGTCTGGAAGAATTTTTATCCGAACATCACCTCCCTCTAAACGAGAAATAATTGTTTTTAAACGGTCGTGCTCAACACTTTCAAGCGCAATAATCACTTCTTCTATTTCATTGTCTCTTAGAATGTGCTCCACATCGTTGATATGTCCCAAATACGGTAGCGAATCTTCCAATAGCTTATCTACGCCATTCAAATTGATAAACCCAACAAACTGATGCCCTGTACCTTTCGGAAGTTCAGTTATCTCCTTATAAATGTCAACAGCTTTCTCACTTCCGCCAACAATCATTGTCTTGAATCCTGTTTTCCGTTTGTGAATTCTTCCAACAATGAAGCTAACGAGTACTAATCGTGGAATGAAGGTGATTATGAACTGAATTCCAAATAATAGAAAGACAGATTGATAGTATTGTCTGTATTGAACGATTTCATCATCCAGAATGAATAAAAAGAAAATTCCAATGGCTCCGATGACAGTTCCTAAGAAGGTTAACGTGAAAATTTTTATTCTATGTAATCGCCGTACATCATGGTAGGTTCCCTGTAAAAGGTACAAAAAGATCCATGCGATAGGAATCAATAAAACACCGTAATAAAAAGACTCATTGACAGAAAATTCCACTTGCTCTATACGCGTCTTTCGCACATAATAGAACACTCCCCATGCAATGGACGCAGAGATCCAATCAAGTAAAATTAATGTGAATGTGAGGAGTCTAGAATTCATTTAGAAATAAACAGCTTTGATATTATCAATGTTTATTTCCCCACTTGTTGCTCCAGATTCGAGTTCTGCATTAAAGGAAAACTCAAAATACTCAGCCTCTGTTGATCCCGAAACTACTTCGCGAAGATCAATGTAAATTTTCCTCCATTGAACTTCTGATGCATCCTGACCATTTATTTGTACCATCGGATTATCCGCAAGTCCAGAATTATTAATTGCCAAAATTCCCGTAACCAAATTGCTTGTAGTATGGTAATCTATTTCCAAGTACACCTCCTGCCCTCTTGGCAAATCCATCACTAACGATCCCTGGTTATTGGCTGTGGTAGATCCTATATACGTATTGCTGGTTTCATTCAACGAGATTCGACCAAAAAAAGCGCCATTAACATTCGCATTGAATACATTTGGATCGCTTGTTCGCACCATAGATGCTAACGAACTATTTCCATCGGCAATGGCAAACGAAGCGTCTTCAAAATCCTCAATCCAGAATTTGGTTGCCTTGTAATATTGAGTTACTGGTGTAACGGTAACCACTTCATTCTTTACAAGATCAATATTGGTCACAAACGGTTCTAGAAATGGATAGATTTTTTTTGTTGCTGAGATTCCGTTGTTTTTAACAGCTGGGTAAATTTTTAATTCACGTGCACCGTCGAGTAATACAGGTACTTTAAATGGAACTTCAAAAACCCCAATAAGTTCATTGTCAACATACACCCATGCATCAGAGATATTGTCTGTCAATTCTCCTGTTGGATATTGCGCCTCTGGATTGGCCAATAATTGCCAATCATTCACTTCTATCCAAGAAGGATCTGGATTGTTTTTAATGCAAGACCCCAGCAAAAATACCACGCTGGAAAGAAATAGTATAGTTCTCATAGTTTCTGTAGTGATGTATGAACGAAAAACTTTCCTAGATATTGTTCACAACCTGATTCGCAGATGACTTTAATTTCTCAACGATTTTTTGGGCAACATCCAAAGCCAAATATCCGTCTTCAATTGGAACGATCGGCGTTGTATCATTAGCGATTGCATCGTAAAAAGTACTTAGCTCTTCTTTTATCGCATTAACATCTTCTATTTCAGGCTTGTCAAAAAGAACTTTCTTAACAGGCTTCCCTTCTCCCATGTCAAATACAATATCAAACGGGTTAGGTTCTCCTACTATATCCTGCATTCTCACGACTTCCAATTCTTTGGTCAAAAAGTCAACGCTGATGTACGCATCTTTTTGAAAAAATCGTGATTTACGCATGTTCTTCATTGAAATTCTGCTTGCTGTCAAGTTCGCCACACATCCATTGTCAAACTCAATTCGTGCATTAGCAATATCAGGCGTGTCACTTACAACTGAAACACCTGAGGCCGAAATTCTTTTAATTCCAGATTTGACTACGCTTAAAATAGCATCCAAGTCGTGGATCATTAAATCCAAAACAACAGGAACATCTGTCCCTCTCGGATTGAACTGAGCCAATCGATGTGTCTCAATAAACATTGGATTATTGAAGTATGGTTGAGCCGCTTGAAACGCAGGGTTGAATCGCTCTACGTGGCCGACCTGAACTTTGACACCAGCCTCATGTGCAAGGTTAATCAGTGCTCTGGCCTCATCAACAGTCTCTGTCACTGGTTTCTCAATGAAAACATGTTTGCTTTTTCTTAATGCTTTTGAAGCGCAATCAAAATGTGAAATTGTTGGTGTAACGATATCAACACAGTCGACTTCATCCAGCAGTTCGTCCAACGAATCGAAGCGACGAATTTTGAACGAGTCAATTGCCGCTGCGGCATTATCATCACTTGGATCATAAAACCCAACGAATTCATATTTATCGCTTAACTCAAGAAGTAAACGAATGTGAATTTTTCCCAAATGCCCTGCACCAAGTACACCTACTTTCAACATATTCCATGTATTTGTTGCAAAAATACGAGAGATTACTGATTGTTTCTACAATCTATGGGAAAGTTTATCAACAGCGTTACCGGTGAATCATCTGCCAAACTAATTCAATTGATTTCGTGTATTCAGATTCAATCCAGAATAATAACCCGTGTCGGCATCCGTATACAATTTCGTCAGTGTTGTTATTTGTCCTGTATGATAAGAGAAATGCTCAATGACATGCACAATTGCTGAGAACCCAGAAACATTGAAATCCTGTACAATTATCTTCTTTTCAAGTGATTCTTCAGATAGCTCATTCAAACAAGTCCGCAACTTTACTTTCAAATTTTCGAGCAAGAATATAAAATCACTCTTTCGAATGTTCTGGTGAATGATAAATTCATCATCTCTATTTCGATTGTCCTCCTCCTCTCCTAGCCCTGATAAAATCCATTGGCGTGCATTACCACATAAGTGAAGTATCAAGCACCCCACCGAAGGGATACTTCCGTTTGGAGACTGCCAAATTTGGTCTTCATTCAAGAGAGATAAACACTTGTAAATGCGCGGATAAGACTCTTCAAAAATGCGGATTTCAAATTCTCTTACGATGTGTTCTTTCAGATTCATAAAAAGCTCAATTGCAACAAGGTATACATTTAAAGATAAAAAATCTTCATCGAATATTTAGAATATAAAGGAATTATCTATCTTTGCGACCGCTTCACGGCATTACTGAAAGGTAAAATTGTTGACTGAAGTAAAAATGGTGGTTGTAGCTCAGTTGGTTAGAGCATCGGTTTGTGGTACCGAGGGTCGCCGGTTCGAGCCCGGTCTTCCACCCAATTAAAGGTCTTACTTACGAGTAAGACCTTTTTTATTTAACATAGACTTTCGGCGACCAAGGTCGTACCTCAGGCTTTTCGTTCTTTCAGAACGAGCCTTCGTCTTCACGAGCAGTGCTCGCTCTGGTTCGAGCCCGGTCTTCCACCCAAAATTAAAGACTTTGCTTCGGCAAGGTCTTTTTTGTTTTATAATACCTCGGTAGAGTACCGAGGACCTACTTCAGGCTTATTGTCCTTTTAGGGACAAGCCTTCATCTTCACGAGCAGTGCTCGCTCTGGTTCGGATCTGGTCTTCAACCATAATGTCTTAACTGCAATCGGATAAATTCGTACTTTGGCATATAATAGAAATAAAAACAATTGGGATTATCGTGCCGATTTGGTTGAATAAACGCAATTGAGTTTATAATAATGTTAGCAGCAATACTAAAACGAATAAATAAAGACAGTGAACAGGATAGATAGACTTATTGCGGTATTGACAACATTACAATCTAAAAAGTTTGTAACATTAGACTATATAGCCGACAAATATGAAATCAGTATACGAACTGTTTATAGAGACATTAAGGCTTTAGGAGAAATTGGAGTTCCCATTTACTTTGAACCACAGAAAGGGTACACCATTTTACTAGGATTTTTTCTCCCACCTGTTTCGCTAACAAATGATGAGGCAAACGCATTAATCCTAATTGCAAAACTTTCAGAACGCTATGCCGACAAAACCGTTCAAAAAAATGTAGCAACCGCTGTAGATAAAATAAAATCGATTTTGCGTTTCACTGTAAAAGAGAAAGTCGACCTCTTACAAGACAAAATAGGAGTTTATGTTTCAGCTGAAGCAGACAACAAAGGGGACTATCTGACCGAAATACAAACCACCATTTTGAGCAAGCAAATTTTGAAAATTAGCTACATCAACAATTTAAAAGAAAAAAGCGAAAGAGAAATTGAACCTATTGGCATGAAGTTCTATTCCAATCAATGGCATTTAATAGCATGGTGCTGGAAACGTAACGAATATCGTGATTTTAAAGTTTTACAAATACAGGACTTAAAGAACACAGATAAACCTTTTATAAAAGAACAACATTATACCCTTAAAGAATATGTTAAGTCATTAGTTTGATTTTTTTTAAATGGACTGACATAGGGTTGACAGTGGGTAGTTTATCTTTACAAAAAAAACAATATGGATAATAAAAATAATAAATGCCAGAGCTGCGGAATGCCTTTAAACAAAGACAAGCAAGGTGGTGGTGGTACAGAGAAAGACGGAACAAAAAGCACAAAGTATTGTAGCTATTGTTACGCAAATGGAGAATTTAATGGTGGCAACGTAACACTAAAAGAATTTTCTGAAATATCAAGGAAAGGAATGGTTGAAGGCGGAAAAAGCAAGTTTTTTTCTTGGCTTTTTTCAAGACCTTTTATGCTTGGACATTTAGAACGTTGGAAAAATTAATATCGAATGACAATAGACGAAATAATAGCTAATAAAAATTTAAACTAATGGATATCCAGGAATTATTAAAAGATAAAACAAGAAAACCAAAAGAAAAGACGCAAATCATAAGTGATTGGATTCTAAAAAACGAATTGCCAATAGATGAATTATTAGCCTTTGCTGAAAATTCAAAAGACCCAGTTAAAGCAACTTGTATTGAAGCTATTGAATATTCTACCAAAGAGAATCCTAATATAGCTGAAGAAATGGTACTTGATTTTGTTTTTAAGACTTTAAATGAAAAAGCTCCTAGAGTAATCTGGGAATCTGCAAAAGTTATTGGAAACATCATTCATCTTTATCCAAATTATATTGAAATGGCAATAAAAAACTTAATTGTTACAACTGAACATTCAGGAACAGTTGTAAGATGGAGTGCTGCATATGCCTTAAGTGAAATTCTAAAATTAAAAACCAACGCAAATAAAACTTTATTACCTACAATTGAATCAATAATAGATAAGGAAGAAAAAGATAGTATTAAAAAAATATATCAAAAAGCGATAAAAGAAGTGTTAAAATAAAACCTGCTGGTAACAAGGTGTATAGTGCATAGCTACCCTGCGGGATAGCTACGACACCATACACGATACGTTAGGTACAACTACCTGGATTAGCTTATTTTCAAATGATCGAACTGTCTTCTATATTATCTTCCGAACTGACCATTTTACCTCAAGATGAATCGCTTATACTCAGTAATTTTGAGAATCGAGCCGTCAAAAAGAACCAAATTCTCTTAGAGGCTGGAAAAAGATGTACAGAAATGTACTTTGTAAAAAGCGGTTATTTGCGAGTCTATAGTTTGTCAAACGGAATGGAAACGACTCTTTGGATAGCTGGTGGTGGCGCATTCATAACCTCACTCTCAAGTTTCATTTTTGAAATGCCAAATAACTGGTACATACAAACTGTGACCTATTGTGAGCTCGAAGTAATTTCGCGTCAAGATCATTTTGATCTATTAAAAGAATGTCCAAAATGGATGGAGTTTGATATAATCTTGTTGTCAAAATCCTTCGCTATGTTGGAAGAACGCATGTTTCATCAACTCTATACCAATTCAACTGAACGCTTGCAGAAATTGCAATCAAATAATCCTGACCTCTTTAAACACGTTCCTTTGCAATACATTGCCTCCTCGTTGGGTATCACGCCAGAGACTTTGAGTCGGATTCGAAAAAAGGTTAATCTGATTTCTTGACATATGTCAAGAGAATTGAAATCCAATTAAACAACCTTTGTTTTCATGAAGGTTCACACAACTAAATTCTTATTAATATTGATTACTGTGGTTTCAACGAATGCAAAAGGCACGAACGTAAATAATGTAATCAGCTTACAAGATGGACGAATTCTTGGATATGCTGAATATGGCCAGCTGGATGGTTTCCCAGTTTTTTATTTTCATGGAGGACAAGAAAGTAGGTTATCGTCTGCTTTTATGGATAGCACGGCAAAAGAATTAGGGATTCGAATCATCTCACCTGATCGCCCCGGAATTGGTCTTTCAAGTTTTCAGGAGAACCGAACATTCTTAAACTGGGGAGACGACATGAGTGAATTAGCAGATTCTCTAGGATTGAAGACCTTTTCAGTATTTGGTTTATCAGGAGGCGCACCTCATGTCATCTCTTGTTTGATAGATCATCCGAATAGAATTATCAATGCTTCTATTGTTTCAGGAGCAACACCATATGATTACAAGAAAACCTTAAAAGGAATGTGGTTTCCGGTCAAAGTATTGCATTGGCTAGCAAATATGAAGACGGACAAAAAGCTCAGGAAATACATTCTAAAGGATTTTAAAGGACTAAGAGATAATCCTGAAAAGAGAATGAAACAATTTCAAAAATACTTACCAAAACCAGATAAAAATTTGATGAACAAACATCCTGAATACGGTTGGGAATTTATTGAGGGTAGCAAAGAAAGCTATAAGCAAGGGATTGATGGTGTGGTCCAAGAGTGGCAATTGTACGTCAAGAACTGGGGGATGAACCTAAATCATATCGAACATCCTGTCACGCTTTGGTATGGTTCAGAAGACAAAATGGCACCCGTACACAGAGGGGAATATTATAATAACAAGCTACTTAATTCAGATTTGAAAGTAGTGAATAACGAGGCGCATTTTTCATTGATTCGAAATCATTTAACGGATATATTAAAAGATCTAATCCAGAAATAAACAGCTTTTTTAGCGAATTAGATTCTGCACTATCCATAAAAGAAATGAAAAACTCTAATATAATCAACAAAGGTCTCACCTAGCTTCGCCAAAGCGGATATGATGAAGCACGATTTAACGATCGGATTTTATAAATTAGTCAAGCTTTAAACATAACTTGAGTGATGAAAAATAAATATTGAATTCTTAGACCATGTGGCAATCCGAGTAAATGACATGGAAATTTCGGCTAAATGGTATGAGAATATATTAGGGTTAAGTGAACCATTAAAAATGGTGTTCTGACAATTCAAATACTGCCTTGACCTTTTAAAATAAAGCTATGAAAAGAAAAGGGAAATATCTATAATTTGCAAGTATGAGCAATCTCATCCAAGTAAATAATGGTTCCACATCTTTCAAACCAACGTTAGAAGATAATTTTGTTGTTCATTCTAAGCTCAATGCTTATCAAAAAGATGTTGATCAGGGGTCGTTATCGGTCAAATTAGTACTTGATGGCGCAGAGAGGTACACTGTCAATAACAAACGTTATGATCTAATGCCTAGTGAGTTTATATTAGTTGACAGTAAAACAGAATTAGGGATTTCGTTTAGTGACACAAAAGTGACAGAAGGTATGTGCTTTTATTTGGATGAAAAATACCTCAGTCAAAATTTTGCACTTGGGTCGCTTGGAGAAAAATGGTCTGTTGATAACTACATTGATTCGAATCAGATCAGGTATAATTTATTACCAACTAAATATAGGGCTAAGGACAGTGCCTTTGGTCTTACTCTTAAGAAGATCGCTTATACTTTAAGAGAACATAGGGCATCTGAATTAAACGAAGATTTTTTTCTCGATTTTGCGCAGCAATTAACCCTACATCAAAAAGGCGTATTTGATTTGGTCAATAAATTATCGAGTTTAAAACTGTCTACCCGAGAAGAACTTTTTTGCCGCGTAAAGTTGGTAAAAGATTATATTGAAGATAACTTAAACAAACAAAATCTGAGTATCGAAAAACTAGCAGAAATCTCAGCATTATCTGAGGTTCAGTTGCACAGAACTTTTAAACAGGTTTACCAAACATCACCCTATCAGTATATATTATCAGCCAAGTTGAATCGCTCAACTGAATTAATTAAATCTAAAAAATGCAACTTTTCAGAAATTGCGTTAACCTTAGGTTTTGCTGACTTGCCATCTTTTAGTAAGGCATTTAAACGGAAGTATGGTTTAAGTCCAAAATCTTATCAAAAGTAAATTGACAGTTTTTGACAAGTCTAATTGGCACATCTGAAATTACCTTAGTGCTATGAGAATTCTATTACTTATACTCTTAACCAACATGTCTATTCTTGCCATGAGTCAAGAACTGCCTAGACAAGGTTTGTGGGGAATTTACACTACTCAATTAGCAGATTCTGCGAAACAGGTTTTAAAACTAGATGGAGATGCTGTAGAAATTAAATGGTTAAAAGCTGAAGGCACAGCATCACTGGCAGGATTGGAAATAGGTGATATTTTATATCAAATAAACGATTTTCCAATAACTTCTCCCAATGATATTAATTTCAGTGGTTTTCTAAATACATTGAGGTCTGGAGATGCTATCTGTTATCACGTTTTGAGATCCAATAAAAAACTAAAATTATGCGGAAAGGTTGAGCCAAAGCCTCTGGAAAAAACCGCTAATGGCTCAGTGATCTATGATAAAGTTGAGTTTAAAAATGGTCATTTAAGTACGATAATCACTAAGCCTAAAAGAGAAGGTAAACTACCCGCGATTTACTTTTTACCTGGTTATAATTGTGCCAGTTATGACAATTTAGTTTCATTTCATCCTTATAAAAAAATCATTGATTCTTTAACGAATTTGGGCTATGCTGTTTTTAGATGTGAAAAATCAGGAATGGGAGATAGCTTTAATACCCCAAATTGTTTTGAAATAGACTTTTACACAGAACAAGAAGGCTTCGAAGCTGGCTATGAGAAGCTTTTGACCTATGATTTCATTGATACGAGCAAAATTTACCTATTCGGACATTCACTAGGTGGTATAAACGCACCACTAATAGCTAAAAAGTATCATCCTAAAGGTGTAATCGTATATGGAACTACTCATTTACCTTGGATGGAATATTTGACAAATATGTTAAGGTTTCAAAATCCATTTTTAGGAATGTCGCCACTTGAAATTGAAAAAGATGCGAAGACATATCAATCGCTTCTATACGAACATTATGTTCTAAAGAAGAGCCCTGAAGAAATGGTATTGTCAAATCCAGAATATCTCCCCTTGTTAGAAAGAGATTTTCAGTACATAGGAGGTGATCTGATTTTCCAACGGCATTACTCGTACATGCAACAATTGAATGACATAGCTTTATCTAGTAGTTGGGCCAATGTGAACAGTCATGTTTTAAGCATATATGGAGAGGCAGATTTTGAGGCGATCAACCCTGATTCTCACAAAGAAATTGTTCGAATAGTGAACTACTATCATCCTAATAAGGCTGCGTTTTTGCTTTTACCTGAAACAAACCATAGCTTCTTAAAGGTAGGTAGTATGAGAGATGGTATTGATGCAATGACAAATGGTTCTATTAGAAATTTGATGAAAACAAATTTCAATTATGAAATTATCACTGAAGTTGATAAATGGATAAAGTCTCTAGAATGATAAAAAGTTACTATGAATTTTGTTCCAAAAAAAGAAATTGCTCAGATAATTATTTAGTACCATTACTATGAAAACAGTTGTTCTTTTAACGCTATTAACACTATACAGTTGTTATTCTTTAGCGCAGATAGATCTCGTGAAATCGAAGCTAGAGATTGATTCATTAAGCAAGAATTTGTACCTCTTTGTCCAACAAACCAACATAGCAAATCCTTCTTCCGTTGTTTATACTACATCAGAACTTTCAGTTTTAATTGATCCTGGTTTCATACAATTACAACCAATAATAGAAGATAGCATAAAGGCCTTTGGAGGAGGAAAGATTAAATATACCATGCTAACACATTTTCATATTGATCATGGCCAGGCTTTAGAAAATTACTTTAATAGCGCTGTTACAGTAGTTACTGCAGGTCAGTATGAAGAGTTAAAAGAGGATACAGTGAAAAATATTATATCCTCCCCTAGCCCGCTTTGCATAAATTTAGGAGAAGAAGAACTCGAAATTCACTCTCTTCCCAATAAAGCCGGGCATACTGGTGCTGATGCGATTTTCTTATTTAAAAAAGCGAACGTTCTTGTAGTTGGCGATTATCTCTTTCAAGACATGTACCCAATCATTGATGTTACTGGAGGAGGCAGTATAACTGGTTACCTCTCTAACATGAATTACATTCTAGACATGACTGATGAAAAAACAAAAATTGTTCCAGGACATACGTCATTCAAAGATTCGCCTAAAAGATTTTTAGCCAAAGAAGAGTATCAAACATACATTCAAGATCTAAAAAACTCAATCCAAATAATAAACGCTTTGAAAGAGTCAGGTTTGACATTAGAAGAAGCAATTAGTAAGGGGCTACCGGAAAATTATAGCGCATTTAATGAAGGTTTGAAATATGTGTCTGAAAAAAAGTGGATAACTACTGTTTATGAAAACTAATGAGAAATTCAAACTGAAATTTAAAAACTAGGTCTATGGTAAAAAGAAGAAAAGGCAATCCTTGGAGATTGCAAACACCACCATTATCTTCAGAATATGAAATGTACTTTGACGAAAAAGATGGCAAAGAAATAATTGTGTGTGTTGTGGGTAAAACCACACTGCATTATGATGCACGTATTATTGAGGATTTACATCAAATGCTCAAAGAGAATGGAGAATGGGTTTTACTGGGAAGTAAAGATGAAAAAATCGAAACTAAAGAGAATACAGTAGAACATTGGGCGCGATCTAAGGATAATCCAATCGGTGGTTGGTACGGGCTAAAAAAAGGACTAAGAGGTCGTGTAGGCATGTATATACCACCTCTGATGGAGGCACTCGGTAAAGCAGAAGTTGAGCATAATAAGAGAAACAATAGAATGAGGGCAAAATAGTCTTCCAGTTAAAAGTCAATTATTTCATAAAAACAATTGAAAGACGGACTTAACGTATCACGTTTTCAAGTATAAAATTCTCTTGCGTTGCTCAATGAGCTCAAGTCATTTGAAACTTTAGTGTAAACATTTATTATGAAACATCTCATTTTCTATTTTTTTGTTCTTGTGAATAACTGTATTTATTCTCAAAGTGTTTTTTACTCCCAAAATAACAATAGCAATTGGGATCTTTATACAATCGATTTGAATAATGGAGTCGTCAATAGAATTACCAAAGACAGCTTAAAGGATTTCCAATCAGACCACTGCGGTTGTCAGAATAGAATTGTATTTGACTCTTATAGGGATAAAAACACTAGAAATATTTTCACTTTAAATTTAAAAACGAATGAAATTGCGCAACTTACAAATTTGGAAACACGGGATGGACACCCTGTATGGTCACCTAATTGTCAAAGAATAGCGTTTCAATCTTCCAGAAAAGGTAATCCTGATGTTTTTGTTATGGATAGTTTGGGAAAAAACATTGAGCAATTAACTTTTGATAGTGCTTTTGACGGCATTCCCAAATGGTCTCCGAACGGAAGTTTTCTCAGCTTTAATAGTAATAGAACAGGAAGTCCTAATGTCTTTTTACTGAATATTGCAACCAAAGAAAAAACTCAGGTGACCAGTGATAAAAAGTACAATTTCATTCAAGATTGGTTATCAGACACCACGATTCTAATCATTACTGATGTGTCCGAAAAAAGACAAATGCAAGTTTTAGACATAAAAAATAATACGATAAAAGTTTTGTCTACCGACCATGATGTCACATATGCTCGATCAAATCAAAAAGGAAAAATCGTTTTCACTTCAAGAGACGAAAATGGAGAGATTCAACTTTATTTGTTTTCCTTAAATAATCTTGAGCAAAAGCAATTAACCTATACAAAGGGCGAAAAGAAATTTCCTGCATTTATGGAATGATTTTAAAGCATCCATAGTCAACAAAATAGAAAATTATAAATGGATATAATTTTTGCTATAGACTTTAACTAATGGATTCTAAAATTCTCCACAGAAAAACAACTGCACCTAACACAATAAGTAAAACTCACTGCTTGCGCAGCTCTGCATCAATGCCTAATTTTACTCAAACTGTTCCCCTCCTACTCCTTACTGTTTCCAGCATAAGGAATTTCGACAACTCAATTTCCTGACTTTTTATATCTAGAATTTCATTCAATTTGTGGTTCGAGAACAGTCCGATCTTCCACCCAATTAAAGGTCTTACTTACGAGTAAGACCTTTTTTATTTAACATAGACTTTCGGCGACCAAGGTCGTACCTCAGGCTTTTCGTTCTTTCAGAACGAGCCTTCGTCTTCACGAGCAGTGCTCGCTCTGGTTCGAGCCCGGTCTTCCACCCATTAAGGTCAATTCTTAGGAGTTGACCTTTTTTTATGCCTATTTATTTGAACTAAGTACAGTCAAAGTGAGCCCGGTCTTCTAATAACTAATTGCATTTATCACACTTTACGCAATTATATACCCTACATTTGCACGCTCCTATCGAGCAAGTCGATAAATAAGTTGGGTTCAAAACATGGACGCCAATTCTCTCCAATAAGTTTAGCACCAACGAGGTTCTGAATTCTCCGATTAGAGACACATCTAATCACTTAATAATCAAGCGATAAATGACTATTTTATTTTTTATAATTGCTCACTGGTATTTGTCATTGTTCAGTCAAACTTTTTTTCTTCACCGATATGCCGCTCACAAAATGTTTGAAATGTCTAAATTTTGGGAAAGAGTATTCTTTATTTTTACCTATATCACACAAGGATCTTCTTATTTGAGTCCATACGCCTATGGTGTTATGCATAAAATGCACCATGTTTATGCTGATACGGAAAAGGATCCACACTCACCTAAATATGACAAATCAGTATTTTCCATGATGTGGAGAACAAAGGGGATTTACACGAGTATTTTTAATGGAACCACGGAAATTGAGGATCGATTTACCAAAGACGTCCCTCAATGGCACGCTTTTGAGAAATTCGCGCATCATTGGGTTTCAAGGCTAATCTGGGCAGGAGCATACATAGCCTTCTACATCATTTTCGCCAAGGCGTGGTGGGTCTTTCTGTTTTTACCCGCTCATTTTATTATGGGACCTCTTCATGGTGCTATCATAAATTGGTTTGCCCATAAATACGGTTATCGTAATTTTAACGTAAATAACACATCGGTGAACTTATTGCCTTTTGATTTTTTAATGTTTGGTGAAGGCTATCATAACAATCATCATAAAAATGGGACTAGAGCAAACTTTGGCGTCAAATGGTATGAACTAGATCTGGCATATCCTATTATAAAAATTCTTGATTTCACTGGGATAATTCGAATCAATAAAGCCTAAGAGGATTGTCTCTTTATTTTTATGGACATTATGGAAAACTTTGATGACATAAGACCGTATAGTGACGCTGAAGTAACCGGTGTAATCGGAAGATTACTTAAAAACGATGAATTCTTTGAGGCTATAGCAAAATTTCAACTTCCAAGGTTAAGTAATTGGGTTCCATGGTTGGCAAAAAAGCTTGTTAAACGGTCTCTCAGAAAGAAACTGAGCGGCATCAAATCAATTGATGATGTTCAAGACGTCATCGTTGTATTCTTAGAGCGAATTCTTCAAACAACAACATCAGGGTTGAATGAATCAGGATTGAATGAAATCTCGCAAAACACATCTCATTTGTTCATCAGTAATCATCGTGACATTGTAATGGATCCTGCTTTAGTGAGTTATTTACTACAGCATTCTGTTCATGGAACTGTTCAAATTGCGATTGGAGACAATCTTCTCAAAAAAGAATACGTTTCAGACCTTATGCGTTTGAATAAGAGCTTTATTGTTAAACGATCGCTGCAAGGAAGAGATAAGCTATTGGCATCAAAACAACTATCACAATACATACATTATTCAATAGATAAAAGGAATAATGTTTGGATTGCGCAACGAGAAGGAAGAGCAAAAAATGGGATTGATCAAACCGATCCAACAATCCTAAAAATGTTACACATAGCAAATCGGGATTCTATGCAAAAGATGACTTTAAAAGAGTCGATTGATAAACTGCGTATTGTTCCTGTTTCCATATCTTATGAGTACGATCCTTGCGCTGAGATGAAAGCGAGAGAGTTGTATGAGGTCGATAAAAATGGGCGCTTTGAGAAAAATAAGCGAAGTGATATTACCAGTATCTCAAAAGGAATGAATGGTGAAAAAGGAGCTGTTCATGTGAACTTTGGAACAGAAATAATAGCCATTGACAATGACCCCATAAATATCGCCCAACAAATTGACGAACAGATCGTTCAGAACTATAAGCTTTATCCGTCAAATTACCTTGCGTATGAAAAACTTCAAATCGCTGATCCCTCAATTGGTTCTGAATTGAAGGAAATGAATGTAGATTTTAAATTAATCGAGCAAAAACGAACGGAATTCGAGCACATATACGAACAAATCAATGAAGAATTGAAGCCCTACTTTCTACGAATGTATGCCAATCCCGTCATTAATAAATTTCAATATTAGAAACCATTTGATTCAGTCTTGTCCCCACCTGCCACTTCAAAAGTCGATTCGTTATGATTCACTCATTTTTCCGTTGAATTCTTTACGGCCTATTCAATATTCTCATTGCGCGGACTAACATAGATTATGGCAAGATTGGAAAAATATATCTAGATTCTACGAAGATTAAGATTCAGACTCCTAAAAGGAACTAACTTAGCAAAGCGAGAAATCAAAACGTATAAAACGAACATAAATTATTAATAAAACAGTTATGACAATAGAAATAAACACGGATAAAACGATTGAATGGGACCAAAGAAACGACAATCATTTTAAGGGACTAATTAAAGAAGAACTAGACAGATTCAGTTCTCAAATAACACGTGTTGAGATTCATCTATCTGATGAAAATGGATCAAAAGAGGGTCCTAACGATATCCGATGCTTAATAGAAGCTCGCGTTGAAGGTCGCCAACCAATTGCCACTTCAGATCAAACGGATACTATTGAACAATCTGTGTCTGGTGCTATTGTTAAAATGCAAGCTTCTCTCAAATCTGCTCTTGATCGAGGGAATAGATAGGAGCGCACAAATTAGACGAGTTGGCATAGGCCACTAAAAACACAAACGATGCTGGAGATTAAACCATTGAATTACCTCTCAATTTATTTGGATCGGCTAATAAAGGGACGACTGTGGTTAAAAGTGATCATTGGATTGGTTTTAGGTGCTGGATTAGGAATCTTACTTAATCCTTCGGCTGGGCTTGTCTCTCAAAGCTTTAGTGTAACGGCTGCCAATTGGCTTGATTTACCTGGCCAACTTTTTATGAGGCTGGTTCAAATGATTATGATCCCGTTGATTTTTGCATCCATTATTACAGGCATCATAAGCAACACTTCAGAGAATCTTAAAAGTTTTGGTTTAAAGTTACTTCTCTATTTTCTTTTCACTACGGTAGTTTCAATTGTCATTGGCCTGACCCTCACACTTATCATGAAACCTGGTCAATATATTTTCGCGCTTGGTGGGTTCCCAAATAGTGGTGAAGAATTAGCCGTGCCTAGTGAAGTACCGAATTTGCTCGAAAACATTCCAACTGCTATCTCCAACCTTATTCCCAATAACCCTTTGGAGTCAATTTTAACTGGAGAAATGTTAGCCGTTGTTATATTTACTGTCATTATTGGTGTGGCAATTACCCAACTAAACAAAGAGACTGCAAACCCTATTATTCGTTTCACAGCAGCAATTCAGAAAATCTGTATGATTGTGGTTTCATGGGCTATGATTCTTGTACCATATGCTGTCTTTGGTCTCATGGCTGCTTTGTTATCCAGAATAGGCATTAATATTTTCATAGGTCTTGGATACTATATGCTGGTTATTCTTCTCGGGTTACTCTTGTTATTAGGATTCTACATGTTGTTATTATTGATTATTGGCAAAAATCCACTCACTTTTTTACGCGCAATTCGTGAACCACAGTTGCTCGCATTTTCTACCTCGAGTTCAGCTGCTGTAATGCCAATATCAATGAGAACAGCCGATGAAAAATTAGGCGTATCTTCGAATATCAGTGACTTTGTTATTCCGATTGGCGCAACGATCAATATGGATGGTACGGCAATGTCTCAATGCGCGACGACTCTATTTATGGCACAAGCCTATGGAATGGAATTGACGACCATGAACTTATTATTGATCACAGTTACCGTAGTTGCAGCGTCCATAGGAACACCAGCCATACCTGGAGGTGGAATCATCATTCTTGCATCCGTATTGCAGAGCGTCGGAATCCCAATGGACGGAATAATTGTAATTATTGGTCTTGATCGGATTTTAGGAATGTTCAAAACGGCAGTCAATGTGACTGGAGACCTAACTGCCTGCGTTATTTTTAATAAATTCTACGGTGTAAAAAAAGAGGAAACAGAGCTAATTGCTGCTGCACCTGATTAGAATTGATCGATACTAAAATTCTTAGGAGAATAAATTAACGAACGACTACGCGCGTAACCTCTTGCAGCTGACCGATTCGTATCGAAACCAAATAGACACCTGATGACCATCCTGCGGTAGATACACGCACATTGTCTTGCGATGTACTTTCCGAGACCAATCCTCCCCTACAATCAAAAACCTCCACCTCTATACGTTCGCTTGAAAAACTAGAAGATGAGATCCAGAACTCGCTTCCAACTACATTATCCACGGGGTTCGGATAAAGTTCTATCACATTCCCTGCTGTCAATTGACCAATGGAAGCTGTTGAACAATCTGTGCTATCGGCTAGTATCACATCCGACACCGTAGGATTGTAGGAGGCCACTGATGAAGGACCTTGTGAAGCCCACACCACTGGAGTACCTTCGACTGTTGTTTCGGTAATTG
>CAJQJL010000030.1 GCA_905478665.1 uncultured Flavobacteriales bacterium | reverse complement strand
TAATTATAAAATCTTATATCCATGGCAATTACAGCTGCAGATGTAAATAAATTAAGAAAGCAAACAGGAGCAGGCATGATGGACTGCAAAAAGGCTCTTGTTGAAACGGATGGTGACTTCGAGGCTGCTGTTGACGTTCTACGTAAGAAAGGTCAAAAAGTAGCTGCTAAGCGTGGTGACAACGAAACAAAAGAAGGTTTGATTTTCGCTCAGGCAACTGAGGACGGAGCATCAGGTATTGTTTTGGCGTTGAGCTGTGAAACTGACTTCGTAGCTAAGAATTCAGAATTCCGTGACTTCGTACAATCATTGGTTGACATTGCAATCGCTAAAATGCCTTCAACTGTTGATGAGTTGATGGGATTGGCGTACAATGACAAACTAACAGTTGCAGAGAAGATTACAGAACAAGTTGGTGTTATTGGTGAGAAGTTGGTTATTTCAGGTTATGAAAAAATCAGCGCTGATCGTGTTGTAGAATACAATCACCCAGGAAACCAATTGGCAACTTTAGTTGGACTTAATAGTAATTCTGAAGTAGCTACTGACGCTGGAAAGCAAGTAGCTATGCAAGTAGCTGCAATGAATCCACTTGCATTGAACAAAGAAGGGATTGATGATAATACAATCGCTCGTGAGTTAGAAGTGGGTAAGGAATTAGCTATTCAAGAAGGGAAACCTGCTGATATGGCTGAGAAGATTGCACAAGGTCGTTTGGGGAAATTCTTCAAAGAGAACACCTTGTTGAGTCAATCATTTGTAAGAGATAACAAGCAAACTGTTGAGCAGTTCCTAAGCGGATCTGAAGATGGTTTGACTGTAGTAGATTTTAAAAGACTAGCATTGTCTTAAGGAATCGAATAAATTCAATTGAAAGCCATTGGTCATAAGATCAATGGTTTTTTTTTGTACTAAAATCAATCTGCTTGTCATCTGAGTAGGATTATTGATTATCAAGTGTTTACATTTGACTCAAGAATCGAACAATCAAATCCTTGAATCTTCAGATTCGTAATGGTATATTTGCTCAACTCAAAATCTCACGAATGAAGTACAAGCGAATACTGTTGAAATTAAGCGGTGAATCATTAATGGGCGATAAAGCCTTTGGTATTGACAACAATCGTTTAAGTATTTACGCTCGTCAGATCAAAGAAATTCGCGAAATGGGAATTGAAGTTGCAATCGTGATCGGAGGCGGAAATATTTTTAGAGGAGTACAGGCTGAAGAAGGAGGAATGGACCGAACGCACGGTGACTATATGGGGATGTTGGCAACAATGATCAATTCTATGGCGCTTCAGGCGGCATTAGAGTCGGTTGGTGTTCAATCGAGACTTCAGTCTGCCATTGAGATGAAAGAAATAGCAGAACCTTACATTCGACGAAGAGCAGTCCGTCATTTAGAAAAAGGTCGAGTTGTGATATTTGGAGCTGGTACAGGAAATCCTTATTTCACAACGGATTCAGCTGCATCTTTACGAGCAATTGAAATTAATGCAGATGTTATTCTTAAAGGAACACGTGTAGATGGAATTTACACATCTGACCCTGAAAAGGACAAGACTGCTACTAAATATGACAAGATCTCCTTTGATGATGTCTACGGAAATGGATTAAAAGTGATGGATATGACGGCTTTCACACTTTGCAAAGAAAACGATCTACCAATAATCGTTTTTGATATGGATACACCAGGAAACCTTAAAAAAGTACTCAACGGAGATCAGGTAGGAACGTTGGTAAGTAACTAGTTAAAAGAACAGAATCATGGTTGAAGATTTGAATATGATTTATGATGAGCTAAAAAGCTCAAATGAAAAGACGATAAGTCATTATGAAAGTGAACTTATGAAGATTAGAGCTGGAAAGGCATCTCCTGCAATGCTCCAGTCTGTAATGGTTGATTATTATGGATCACCGACTCCACTGCAACAAGTGGCCAACGTTAACACAATGGATGCTCGGACAATCACGGTTCAACCATGGGAAAAGGCGCTGCTTGATGAAATCATGAGAAGTATTATTAATGCCAATCTAGGATTTGCACCTCAAAGTAACGGCGAATCATTGTTGATTTCAGTTCCACCATTAACGGAGGAGCGTCGTAAAGATCTTGTTAAGCGTGCAAAAGGAGAGTCTGAGAACGCGAAAGTCGGAATCCGAAACAACCGAAAGGATGCAATCGATATGGTGAAAGATTTGAAGAATGATGGTTTATCAGAAGATTTGCAGAAAGATGCAGAAAGCGAAATTCAGAACATAACGAACGGATTTTCAACGCGCATAGATCAATTATTCGATATCAAGGAAAAGGATATCATGACAATATAATTCGATTCAAGTCGATTTTTTCAATTGATAATTAGCCAGTTAAAGTATGTTAAATGCGGATACTGGCTCTCTTAGATTTCATACATTGAGGGAAACTCAACCGTATGAAACTGATCTACACACCTATTTACTTAAGTCTATTCTCAATTGTTTTAGTGTCTTGTTCTGAGGAGAAGAAGGAAAAGCCAGTCGAAAAAAACACTGCATTGATTATAGGTGACCCGCTCGATTGTGGTCTTGATAGCCTCACACTTTTCCCAGTTGGAGCCAGTTATAATCCAGTTGTGGTTGAGCCCGAGGAGAGAGCAGACGAAGGTGTAGTAGAAGATCAAATGGCCTTTGAAGAAGCGCAATACTCTCTTCGTTCTTCTGATGTGTCATTCACCACAAATCAAGCAGCAGGAAATACCTATATGTGGGATTCTAAAGCACAAGTGGAATATACCAATGAAAAGCAAGAAGACCTTGATATTCGCAATCTATTGTTCTATAATTTATTGACGGGAGAATCTTATCCTTTGGTTGAAGATTCAATTCATATTTTATCTTTTGCCCTGCACAAGGAGTTTGAGCGCCCATTGATCTTTTTCCGAATTGTAAAAGAAGATTATAACAAAGATGGAAGATACGACGGAAGTGATCCCGTGATGCTTTACGTTTCTAATTTAGATGGTACAGACTTCACACAGATTACACCTCAAACAGAACACTTCATTGACTACAATTTATACACTCAAACGAATTCAATTCTCATTAAAACTGCCATTGATTCAAATAAGGATTTAACGTTCCTGACAGATGATGAAACGAATTTCAGAAGCATGAGCCTCAGCAATCCGAAACTTGCAGAAAATATTTTCGACGATAAAATGAAGGATAAATTACGGGTATTCAATCAGTAGTTAGAGAACCATTATCTCTACTCGTCTGTTTGCCTGTTCTTCGTATGAGAATCTCGGCTTTTCGAATACAGGTTTCGTGTTTCCGTACCCTACTGCCTTTAATCGTTTGTTATCTATACCGTTCTCAACGAGGTATTTAACGACACGTCGTGCACGGGCTTCGGAAATTCGTTGTCCAGCAAAGGAATTGTCCCCAAGTGCGAATACATGACCTTGAATTTCAACTTTGAGATCTGAGTTAAGTGCAAGAAAATCTTTCAGACGTTGAAGTTTCGGTTCAGCACTATGCACAAATTGACTTGTCCCAGGGGTAAATTCAATGTCTTCAATAGCCATACTCTTTCCACTGGTAACAACTTCCAGAGGAATGATGAGTTCCATGTCTTCGGAGGCCGAGACGGACTCTATGCGATCTTCAAAGAAATAACCTTCTACATCACATTTTATTGTGAGTTTGCAATTTCTATCAACGTTAAAAAGGAAATCAGAGCCAATATAGAGCGCATCCATATTTTTAGAACCTTCAATGGAAAGATTTGCAACAAGAGGTTGGTTGGTAGCCTTGTCGCGCACACTAATACTAAAAGTAGGGGCGAAGTCGTCGTAGCGTTTATCAACTACTTTTGATTCAACTTCGGTAAAAACCTCTGGTGTGAATTTCCAATCTAAGTGTAACTTGTCCTTTAGTTTTTCTTCTGTAGCGAAAAGGACACTTATTTTTTTGCCCTTCTCAAGTTTTAATGTGTACAAAACACCTCCACCTATTTTATAATCAAGGCCAACAACTGTTTGATCTTTTTTGATATGTAAACGTTTGATCTCAGCGACACCTTTTTGGATTTCTCCACAAAGATCATTTTCCTCTTCAGCAAAGACTACCATTTGTACAAATCCGTGCTTTATTGAAGCGTTAAATGTCAGTTCTCCCGAACTTGAAGCAATAAACGAACACCAAAGTTGATTCTCAGCAGAAACTTCTGCAAGTGATGGGTATGCTTCCAATGTTGCATTTCCCTTTTTTCCAGTAAATTGAAGCTGGAATTCGCCACTTTCGAATATATTCACAGCACCAAAGCACGTATTCATTGCTTCAGGTGTATTTACTTTTTGTGCGGAGAGAGTAAAAGTAAATACTGCTAAGAACTGGAGAATAATTAATTTAGTCATGTGTTGTTACTCAATGCAAATATATAAACTTAAACGATTAAGTTAATCTGTAAATTGTTGATATGGAGACAATATACGCAAAAATTGGACCCAAACGATTGCGTCAGCTGGTAGATAAGTTCTACGATATCGTGTTTTTTGATTCAGAAATAGCTCATTTGTTTGATTCTGATAAATCACATATTAGGGATAAGCAGTACCGATTTTTAACGCAATTTTTGGGAGGGCCAGGCTTGTACACGGAAAAGTTTGGGCATCCAAAAATGAAGATGCGTCATTTACCACACTCAATTGGGGAAAAAGAGAAGGACGAATGGTTGCGGTGCATGAAACGCGCAATAATTGAGATGAATTTTGAAGATAATCTTGGCGAGGCGCTCTACAATTGTTTTCCTCATGTAGCCCAGCATATGGTCAACCGATAGTTCATGTTACATTGTCATTTCCAACTTCCCTAAACTATGAACGCGGATGTGTAGTTGATTCGATTTAGGATGAATCAGGTTGA
Source organism: uncultured Flavobacteriales bacterium (assembly GCA_905478665.1). Taxonomy (GTDB): domain Bacteria; phylum Bacteroidota; class Bacteroidia; order Flavobacteriales_D; family Crocinitomicaceae; genus UBA4466. The sequence continues at coordinate 58,112 of CAJQJL010000030.1, read as the reverse complement.
TTTCAATGTCTTTAATTGAACCACTCATAAAAACACCTTCGTCTAATTCTACATTTAACGATTCATTCAAAGTCGTCTTTAGCGTATCTAGATAAGGCTTCAAATCCATTGAGGCAGATTCGCGAATTGCGTCAGTAATTTTTTTATTGAAAAGCCACTTAGCAGATTTTAACAAGGCACTCTTTGTTTTAACGTCGAAGTTTAAGTCAGGAAATGAGATGTGCTGATGTTCGGAATCAAATACAGGTGTTCCAGTTAAATAAAGCGTACCTTTTTTGTTGCCATCAAAATTCACTTTCAAGTGAACCGCACTGTTGTAGGCTCCGTACACCTCAATATCTCCGAAAATTATTTCTCTACCGCTCAACTCAACCTTCGTTCCTTTGATGTTTTGCGTTAATATGGAGCTAAGCGAGTCATACGTTGCAAAGATATCCATTGTAATATCGAACCCCTTGCGGTTTTTATACTTTGATAATTTTGGGAGTGCCTTTTTAGGCAAACTAATTTCGCTTGTGTAAATCGTAGGACGTGCTTCAAGAATCGCATTGAAATATGCAGTATCCCCCTTAAATTTTATTTGACTCATGGAGACATTTGAAGGTCGGAGATATAGAAATCCATATCCTTCTAGATCTGTCGGTTCTTGCAATAACTTCCATGTTGCCAGCATTTCTGGTCTCAAATCAACAGATGAGATCTCTTTATCGATGTCTTTTTCAACTGCTTTGAGAGCCGTTGTCACTTCTTCTTCAAGTGTTTCAGTGGCATCGTAGTGGAAGACGGTTATCTGGCATGGAGTGAGTGCTTTTACACTTCTAAACTTTGTATGTGATTTGAGTTTATAATAATCAGAAACGCCAATCTTGGTTTCGTAGCTCACGTGCATTTTTCGCATTGGCTCACCCACCCCACAAGAAGCGTAAATTCTCGGCACTAGACAACTTGGGCCTTGTCCAAGTAGATCGGAACATTTCAGACAATAATTCAATTTTAGCGAGTATTTTCCTTCTACATCAAAGAGCAGTTTTGTTCCATTACCTTCAAACTTGATCGGCTTTCTGTAAAATTTATAATCATAGCTTACGCCTTCACATAATTGCTCTCCACCAACGAATTTTTTCGGAACTGATTTTTCGGTTTCCTTAAAATAAGGTGCAAGGTTAATTTTGATAGGAATTTTGATGGAAGAAATTTCTTGTTTTGGGATCTCTAATTCAGCGACTAAAATATCTGGAGATTGTGGCTTGATCGTAGAACAGGACCAAATGATCGGTAAAAGTGTGCAAATAAACAAAAAAGAATATTTCCAGCTGTTTTTCCTTGCTTTCATAAATGGAAAATTTATCTTTATAGAATTAAAAAACCAAAAATACAACCTATTATTATGAAAAAGGTACTTTTTTTAGGAGCAATGACCTTAGTTTTGTTTGCTTCATGTAGAAAAACGAGAGTATGTGTTTGTACATACGTTGATGGATCAGGTACGTACACAAATACATATCCTTTGAGTACTAAAAAGAATGCCGAGGCGTATTGTAATGCCGATGAGACTGTGGGATACACAACTTGTGAATTGCAATAATTTAAAATTAAGTACTTAATTAATAACCTATAAATAATTTAAATTATGAAAAAAGTAGTAGCAGTAAGCGCATTTGCATTGTTGGGAATTTTTGCAATTTCGTCATGTCAGAAAGAATACAATTGTACTTGTACTTTACAAGGAAGTATTGTAGCGAAAGGAAAAAATGCAACAGATGCATGTAACGATGCAGAAACATCTGTTTTAGGTATTTCAGCTGAGGATTGCGTTCCTGCATAGTCCGATATACTAAAGATTTGAAAAAGGAAGTTTCGGCTTCCTTTTTTTATAACTAATAATTTTAGAATGATGAAAAAAACTGTTTTAATTGCCGCTGGAGCTTTGCTTTTATTTGCTTCATGTAAGAAGGATTATACATGTGTTTGTTCTGTGAATGGAACAGAAGTTTCTTCAACAACAATTACGGATACCAAATCGAAAGCTGAGGATCAATGTAATGAGGGAGATGCAAACTTAATCATAGTTGTTACTGAGTGTGAAATTCAGTAAAGAGAAATTGAATTTATCAAAGGAGGCTTTTGCTTCCTTTTTTTTTGTCTGAAAGTGGCTATTCATAGCAAAACGCTTATTTTTTATTGTGAATTAATACTAACTTCGAAATGAAAAATTAATAAGCATTACATGAGTTCTATAGAGTATATGTTTTTGGGAATGGGATTTTCTTGGACGCTAAGTAAGGCCCTTCCATATGTATTAGTGATTCTTTTGAGTTTTGTATTGATGTACATTTTCAGAAAGAAATTTAAAAAACGTGCGCTAGCAAAATGGACGCTTAGGCTCTCACTTTTGATTATTCCTTTTGCAGCATATTTCTTGTATTCTCCAATCTATGAAGGAGACTTCTCTAATAACTCAAGTTCAGTTGAAAAAATCCCTGCTTACGCTGAGTTAACAGGTCAAAAGTTGATCGTGATCTCAATGCCGCAGTGTAAGTTTTGCTACGGTTCTATCGACAAAGCGCTAAAGCTGAAAGAGCGTATTCCAAATGCTGAGATTGAATACCTTGTTTGCGCACAGAACGAAGATGATGCTTATCTTGAATGGTATCAGGAAAAGGGAGGTGACGCAATTTCTGTACGTTTTGCGGATAGTGCGGGAGCACTAACAGTTTTGGCAGAAGGTCGATTCCCAACATTCATTCTCGTAGATGGAGATAAGCCATTGAAAAAATGGTCCAATGACGGTTTTGGCGTTGTTGCAATGGATAACGTAGAATTACTACTTAAATAAGTACTAACTTTTTCGGGTCAATACTACTGACTGCACGAGCATTGGCTTAGTGCTCTTGACTTCAATTGCCTCTTCTTGTTCTGTGGCTTCCGTGCCCGAGATATAAGGGTTTTCAGTGGGAGCAGCGTATAGCTCATAGAAAATATCGTCGCCTTGCTTACGAAGAGTACTCGTATAGATCATCCCCATAACTTCATACATTCCATAGAATCCACTGTTCATATACGTGAGTTCCATAATTATTCCATTGTTTTCGTCGAGTAAATAATCGACCTTATTGTCTTTTGATACTGCACGAATCAGATAGTCTTTTACGATTGTTGATTCTCCGTAGAAGCGCATGTGATAGCTGCAGAGAGAGTCTTCAATCAGTTCCTCCATAGTAAAATCAACTTTAATCATATGATCAGTGCGATGTGCGTTGGCTAGAACCATGTTTCCTGTGTATTCGCCAATCCATTTTTGTGGAAAGTTAGATTCTTGTGCTTTTGACGAAAAGCATAAGAGCAGTGATAGAATTAATGGGTATTTCATGGAACTAAAATAAATAAGAAAGGGCAAAGAATTGAATTCCTTGCCCTCTAATCAATTATTAAATACGAGTTAGATAGAAGCTAATATCTCATTTAATGTTGTACTTGGGCGCATTGCAGCAGCGGCTTTATCATCGTTAGGATAATAATATCCATCCAATTCAATGGCTTTTCCTTGTGCGCCATTCAATTCACCCATAATTGCTGCTTCATTTGATGTTAGACTACTTGCTACTTCACTAAATTGAGTTTTCAAGTCAGTGTCTTCTGACTGCTCTGCCAACGCCTCAGCCCAATAGGTAGCCAAATAGAAGTGACTTCCTCGGTTGTCGATTTCACCAACTTTACGCGATGGAGATTTTTTATTCTCCAGAAATTTGGTCGTTGCTTGATCCAACGTATCGGCCAATACTTTTGCTTTTGAGTTGTTGTCAGCTATTCCCATATGCTCAAGAGAGCAAGCAAGTGCCAAAAATTCACCCAGTGAATCCCAACGTAAATGTCCTTCCTTAACAAATTGCTGAACGTGTTTCGGTGCAGATCCACCAGCTCCTGTTTCAAACAATCCTCCTCCATTCATCAAAGGAACAATTGATAGCATTTTCGCACTTGTTCCCAATTCAAGAATAGGGAAGAGGTCAGTTAAGTAGTCACGCAATACATTTCCTGTAACGGAAATGGTGTCCTTTCCGTCTTTTAGACGCTCCAATGTAAAGCGTGTTGCATCTGTTTGAGACATAATGCGGATATCCAATCCTTCTGTGTCGTGATCTTTCAAATAAGCAGTTACTTTCTTAATCAATTCAGCGTCATGTGCTCTATCTTCGCTTAACCAGAATATTGTAGGTGTATTTGTTGCTTTTGCTCTACTTACGGCCAATTTAACCCAATCACGAATTGGAGCGTCTTTTGCTTGACACATTCTCCAAATATCACCAGCTTCAACAGTTTGTTCTAGTAACGCAGATCCAGAAGCATCAACGACACGTACGGTACCATTTCCGCTCATTTCAAATGTTTTATCATGAGATCCATACTCTTCTGCTTTTTGAGCCATCAAACCAACGTTTGGAACTGTTCCCATTGTTGTTGGATCGAAAGCACCATGTTCTTTACAGAAATCAATGGTCACTTGGTAAAGTTCTGCGTAACTGTGATCTGGAATTACGGCTTTTGTATCTTGTGAAATCCCTTCTGTATTCCACATTTTACCTGAGTTACGAATCATTGCTGGCATAGAAGCATCAATAATTACGTCACTTGGTACGTGCAGATTGGTAATTCCTTTGTCCGAATCGACCATCGCGAGATCAGGTCCGTTGTCATAACACGCTTGAATGTCTGCTTCAATTTCAGATCGTTTGTCTGCTGGAAGGCTTTGAATTTTTGAAAGCAAGTCGCCAAAACCATTGTTTACATCAACACCCAATTCTTTAAATGTTTGTCCATGCTTCGCGAATAGATCTTTAAAGAAAACAGTAACGACATGTCCGAAAATAATTGGATCGGAAACCTTCATCATTGTTGCTTTCATATGTACAGAGAACAATACGCCTTTTGCTTTTGCATCAGCAATTTGATCTTCTAAGAATGAAATAAGTGCTCTCTTGCTTAATACGGTTGTATCAATTACCTCTTTTTCAAGGACAGGAATAGCTTCTTTTAAAATTTCTATTTCTCCATTCGTTCCGACGAATTCAACGCGTAGATTTCCTGCAGTTTCAATTGTTGTAGACTTTTCGTTCGCGCAGAAATCACCTTGTGTCATATGAGAAACGTGCGACATTGAGTCTGAAGTCCATGCCCCCATTGAATGTGGGTTCATTCTCGCGTACTGCTTTACTGGTTTCGGAGCGCGTCTGTCTGAGTTTCCTTCTCTCAATACAGGGTTCACTGCACTTCCTTTAATCCCATCATATCTTGACTTAATATCTTTTTCTTCAGCTGTAGAAGGCTCATCAGGATAGCTAGGTATTGCATATCCACCATCTTGTAATTCTTTAATTGTTGCCTTTAGCTGTGGAATTGAAGCACTGATGTTCGGTAACTTTATAATGTTTGCCTCTGGCTTCTTTACCAACTCTCCTAACTCTGCCAAATCATCACTGATCCGTTGATCTTCTGAAAGAAATTCCGAGAAACGAGCAATGATTCTTCCTGCTAGGGAAATATCTCTGGTTTCTATTTCAACTCCCGCGGACTTCGTAAAGGCTTTTACAATCGGTAAGAATGATTGCGTTGCAAGTGCTGGTGCCTCATCGGTCTTGGTATAAATGATTTTTGACATAAGTAGATAATTTTGATCTGGTCGTTATCGCGAATGGCGGCGACCAAATCTGTTGGTAAATTCTATGGCTACAAATGTACTGTTTGGATAAGAAAATATCAACAAAGTTGAGCTGAATTCGATTGTGACTAGTTTCAATTTTGTGATCAAACTGGTTTTGTGATTTAAAGGCTCATAGAAGTTCCTATTTTACTTAAATTAGCAGTCCGTACTTAACCAAATGGATTTTCTATTTATCTGATGGTCAAAATTTTATTTATGCAGAAAGTTTTGAATTTAATTCCTAAAACTTTTGCAGGAAAAACGGTCTTATTTTGCGCATTTTTTCTGTTGATTTATTTGTTTGGAAATGGAATGCCTACTAAGATTATTTCATGGGATGTATATGGCTACTATTTGTATTTGCCTCAGGCAATAATTCATGGGGATCTTGGAGTTGAAAATTTCGACACAGTAACTAGCGCGCTAGATTCAACCGTTGAGTCGGGCACTTTTTATCAAGCGACACAGGCGGATACTGGGAATTGGATAATTAAATATCCGATGGGCATTTCTATTTTTTATTTACCATTCTTCTTATTGGGCCTACTTGTTTCATGGATTGGAGGTTATCCTTTAGATGGATTCTCTTTGCCTAGCGAACATGCAATGACCATTGGTAGTTTCTTCTACATGCTGGTAGGATTGCGGTTAGTTTGGAAAATCATTACTCATTTCTTTTCTGATATCATTTCTGGTGTTACAATTTTACTTCTAGTATTTGGGACTAATTACTATCAAATTCATACGGGGTCGCATTGCATGCCACATGTCTATTTGTTCACCGGTTATGCTGCTCTCATATGGTTAACTATTCGTTGGTATGAGACAAAAAAACTCAAAGACGCAATAGGTATAGGGCTTATTATTGGGCTTTTAACTATCAGTAGGCCAACTGAAATCATGGCTGTTCTTATTCCAATTTTCTTCGGAATAACCTCTATTGAGCATTTTTTCCAGCGGTTGGGCAGATTTTTTAAATGGTATAAGCATATACTATTCGCAGGATTAGCAATCTTTATTATGATTCTTCCACAACTCATTTATTGGAAAGTGTATGCTGGTCAATGGTTCTATAATAGTTACAATAATCCTGGGGAAGGCTTGGATATTGGATCTCCAAATTTGTTTGAGTTTTTATTCTCCTATAGAAAAGGTTGGCTAATGTATACGCCAGTGATGTTGTTCGCTTTGTTAGGTCTCGTTCGTGCGAGAAAAAGCACTCAGAGTTGGTTTTGGTCATCAGCGATATTTACAATTTGTTATATCTATGTATCATCTTGCTGGTCATCTTGGTGGTACGCGACCTCCTTTTCTCAACGTACAATGGTTCAAGTCTATCCGGTATTAGTTTTACCAATAGCATTTCTCTTAGATTCAGTAAAGAATAAAATTGGTAAACGAAGTATAGTATTCTCTTTTGGAATGTTGTTAGTGATATTGAATATGTTTCAAACATGGCAGTATGATCAAGGGATAATTGACTCTTCGCGTATGACTAAAAAGTACTACTGGAAAGTTTTTGGCGCTCAGACAGTTCCAGAAGGCGCTTCCAAATATTTATTGGTAGACCGATCCACAACGGTGAATGAATATATAAATGATTTTTCAGATTATTACGTCCATTCATCGTATCAGCTAATCGAGAATAACGGTGCATTTCGAGGGATTTCTCAATTTGATTCAAACAAAACTGTATCAATTCTGCCTGGAGGTCCTTCTCCTAAATTTGAAATGGCGTTTAGTGACTTAACGATTAAAGATCACGCTTGGCTTTTAATTTCTGGTAAAGCACGCGTAAATGTGGGGAGTTCTCTAGACCAAATAATGGTGACTTCGACATTCGCTCATGATGGTTTAGCCTATAAATACCATAATGAACCACTTCGGTCGTATATCATTGAAAGCGACAAAGATTATGAACAGTTTTATTTAATGTATTTAACTCCAGAGGTTCGCTCTAGTAGTGACCCTTTTCAATTTTATTTGATCAATAATAGTGAACAGGATACCTTAGTTCTGTTTGACGTGAGGGTCGATGTGTATCAACGCAGCGGAATGTATGAGTAGAAAAAGAGTGATTATTATAGGCGCAGGTCCTGCAGGACTTTCTGCGGCATATTCTTTAGCGAAGGAAAATGTGGAAGTTGAGGTGTTTGAAGCGAGCCCGCATATTGGAGGAATGTCCAGAAGTTTTGACCTTTGGAGTCAAAGGGTGGACCTAGGTCCTCATCGATTTTTTAGTAATGATAATACGGTTAATGATTTTTTTGCAGAGCTAATTAAAGAGGATTATACGGTCGTGAATCGACTTACTAGAATTCATTATGGGAATAAATTTTTCTATTATCCTCTAAAATTGGGTAATGTTATTCGTAATCTTCCATTCACAACAATTGTTCGCGTTTTATTCGATTATACTATACAAAGAATCAAACCGATTAGGAACCCTAAGAGTTTCGATGAATGGGTGATCAATCGTTTTGGGAAGAAATTATATACGATTTTTTTCAAAAATTATACAGAGAAACTTTGGGGAATAGATGCATCAGATATTGATGTCGATTGGGCCGCACAACGGATAAAAACACTTTCCCTTTATGGAGCAGTAAAGAATGCCATGTTTGGTGGCAGGAATAATAAACACAAAACCCTCGTTGACCAATTTCATTACCCAAAACAAGGCACTGGAACTTTGTATGAAAGAGCAGCAGAACAAGTAGAAAAAAATGGAGGAAAAGTTCATTTATCTACACCAGTGAAAAAGTTAATTGTCGCAGAGAAAGCTGTGAAAGGGGTTGAGTTAATGGACGGAAGTCTAGTTTATGCTGATGAGGTAATCAGTTCTATGCCAATCACAAAACTTGTTGAAGGGTTCTCGGTTTGTCCACCTGAAGTTAAAAAGGCAAAAGATGAACTTTTTTTCCGAAATACGATTTTGGTCTATCTTAATTGTGATTCAAACGAATTATTTAAAGACAATTGGATTTATGTTCATTCAGCAGATGTCCAGCTGGGGCGGATTACAAATTTTAGAAACTGGTGCCCGTCTCTCAATGGCGATGAAAAAAGTACTATTCTTTGTTTGGAATATTGGGCTTTTGACAAGGATGAGATTTGGAGTATGGAAGACACTCTATTAGGTGAGTTAGGCATTAGTGAATTAAGTAAGTTAGGGTTGATGAATGACAGTGTTAAAGTACTTAGTACATCTGTCATACGTGTACCAAAGTGTTATCCAGTATATCAAACGGGATATCAAAAACACCTGAAAGTCATAGAATCTTATTTGGATACTTATCAGCAGTTGACTGTTATCGGCAGGTACGGTGCATTTAAGTATAATAATCAGGATCACTCAATTTTGATGGGTATACTAGCCGCTCGTAATATTCTAAGTGGTGAAAAAACGAATCTGTGGGAGGTCAACACTGATTCAGGTTATCAGGAAGATGCTAAAATTAAAGATGTACTAATTCAATAATAGGAAATGAATTTACTACAAGAAATCAAGAAACATCACGACACTCTTTTAGCAATAGTAGTTTTCATATTTACGGCTGTTCTCGTCTACAATGCTGAAAGTGTTTATGGTGGAGCGGATACTTACCATCATTTTATGATTTCAAGTTCTTCTTGGAATCACCCAGATCTTTTGTTAGATCATTGGGGGAAACCTATATTTACTGTATTAGGAAGTCCTTTTGCTCAATTTGGACTGTATGGGCTTCAGCTTTTCAATTGCCTAATCTTGATTACAACGGCCTGGTGTTGTAGTAGAATACTAAAACACTGGAAGGTCCCTGGACATGCGGCTGTAATTCTTGTTTTACCAATAATTCCTTCTTACTTTCTTGCTTCTTTTTCAGGACTTACCGAGCCATTATTCGGTTTGTTTTTAATTGGGAGCATTTTACTTTTCATTGAAGAGAAGTATGTGTTAGCGGCTCTGTTAATTTCATTCATTCCACTTGTTAGAAATGAAGGGATGATTTTTCTTCCAATTTTTGGACTAGCGCTTTTCTTTCTTAAGCAATGGAAGGTCATTTTTTTGTTAGGGACTGGTTTATTATTTTATTCAGTTCTGGGTTATTTCTTTTCTGAACAAGGTTTTTTTTGGTTGATAAAATCTAATCCTTATGATAACCAGACAATCTACGGTGCAGGTGAGTGGGATTATTATCTACATAAACTGCCTGAGTATGTTGGAAGTGTTTTTCTATGGATTTCAATACTAGGTCTCGTCTTGTTTGCGATTGAATCTATTCGTGAAAAATCGAGAGCCAGGTTGGTCTTTTTGGCTTTGTTTCTTACATGTGGCTTTGGATATTTTATTCTTCACTCGTATGCTTGGTGGAAAGGTGAGTACGGCGCATTAGGGTTGGAAAGAATATTAATTCCTTTTTTTCCATTCTTAGCGATTTCTATTCTTTTACTTATAGGTTCTTTAACAAAGAAATGGAAATGGTTTAAATGGCTAACAGTGCCTGTTATCCTCATTGGACTATGGCAAAATCAACCGTGGTCTCGAATTCCATTTAATCGAGATTTTGAAGAAGAAGGGATGTATCAAGCTGCAAATGAAATTATGAAACTCAATACTTCTGGTAATGTTGTTTATGCGTTTGATCCGAGACTATGGTATTTTGCAGGATTGGACCTCTTTTCATATGAAGAAACGCGCTTTGCATCGAAGATGACCATGGACGTTGAAGAAGGTAGTTTTTTTGTGTGGGACAGCCATTTTGGTGCGAATGAAGGAGAGACCTCTTTCACGAAAATGTTGTTTCATCCAGATCTGAAGCTTTTAGGTGAGTATATGCCCGATTCGAACGCGATTGTTTTGGGAGGGTATCATTATAAAGTGTCTCTTTTCAAATCAAATGGGAAGAACTCGAATCGCTGGACAACTTTAAACTACGCTACTGATTTTGATGAAAAGGGAGGAAACATAACCCTTCCAGATTCTATGAGTGTTCGCATCCTTGAAAATGAGAGTGTATATGTGATGGATGTGAATCACCCATTTATTGAATTGACGAATATGATTATAGAGGATAGCATTAATTATGTTTATGTTTCTGGTTTCATGAAAGGTAAAATCATGGATGGTTTAGACGCCGAAAAAGCACTTTTGGTAGTAGCTGTTGAACGCAATGGTAAATTGGATGAATATTATGTTCAACCTTTGGATACGAAGGAAGGAGAATGGCAAGAAACATCGAAAGATCAATTTATTCAGAATCATAAAAACGAAGAAACTCGACTAAAAGTTTACGTTTGGTATTTTGGTCAAAATGAATTGCTCATACAAAATCTTAAAGGGTGGACTTCTTTATTTTATTGGTAACCAACTTTCTAGTAAATTATCAATAATATAATAGTTATTTTTGCGCTCGTAAATTTTATCTTAAACTACTGCCATGAAAAAAAATCAACTTTTAATACTTTTTGCATCTGCTTTCATTTCCTTGAATGTTGCAGCGCAAGTTACACCTGTCCAGTTAGGGAGGGCATCTAATATCTTTACAATACTACGCGGTGAACAGAATCAGGTATATGCAAATGATTCTTCGGGATTGGTGGCTTTCATTCACCGACAAGATGTTACAGTTTGGGGCGGAGGTGGAGCCGAAAGTGGGAAGTTACGCTATGACATTTCGACGGACGGAGGATTGAACTTCTCGAATGACATCGGCCCGTTAAACACTTTATATTCGGCTCCTGCAAGATATCCAAGCATTACTGGATATAATCTTTTGAATTCAACGAATCCACTTGATTTTAAAATAGCTTGGGCAGCTCCGAATATCATATCTAACGCTTGGAATGGATTCGTAGCTGGTGTTTCGGACGCAACAACTGGCACGCCAACAAGTACTGAAACATACAATGAATTGAATCAAAACTCGCTTCTTCAAGGCGGGCTTTGCGAAGGACTTCCTGGTGAGTTCTGGATGGCCGATTTTGCGTTTGACGGAAGTGGTACATCTGATTCAACTCGTTTGTATAAAGGAACCTACAATTCAAATACATCTGATATTGATTGGACAAAGTACTTGTCTACTTTACCAAATTACTATACTGGAATCACTCCAAATGGATCGATAATTGGACCAAACGTTGCCTTTTCACCTGATGGAAATACTGGATGGGTTGGACTTATCGGTGATTTATCGGGTGGTTCGGATTCTACGTTGCAACCAATTTTCATGAAATCTTCGGATGGTGGAGTAACTTGGAATACGCCCATCGAAGTTAACCTCGAAAACATTGCCTATACTGGCGATTACCCAACACTTTTTGATGAATTGCAAAGTTTCTGGGTTGACTCGGTGGGAAATCCTGCATCGACGGGTCGTGCAACATGCTCTTTCGAGTATGACATTACTGTTGACCAAAATGGTAATCCACATATGTTCGTTGTTATAGGTTCTGGTTCAGTTCCTGGTGTAGCACCTGGTTATAGCATTTATTCAGGGCTTGTTAAAATCGCAGCTGATGTAACAACGGATGATGGTGGAGCCACATGGAAAGTAATTAAGATTGCTCCAATTTATACCTTTAGAGGTGATTTTGGTTTCGACGGTGCTTCCGGAACGTCTGTCACAATGGACAATAATACTCAAATCTCAAGAACAGAAGATGGAAGTCACATTTTTTATAGTTGGGCTGATTCAGACACAACAGCTGCTGGGGTAGGTTTTGGCGTGTCTACTAATGATGCTCCCAACTTACGAATAGCTGGCTTGCGCATTGCTGATAGCTATCAGACTTGTCCAAAATGGGTTACGTTTGGATCTGGAGCTTGGGACGGAAGAGCACTTTTCCCAACAATGGCTCCAACTGTTCTTACCAATGTTGGAGGGACAGATTACAGTCTGCCAATTGTTATGGTTGAAATGTTAACAAATAATAACCTTGAACCATGTAGTTTTTGGTATTTTGGAAAAGACGCATTTCTTATGGAAGGGGACTTCATTGCTGATGGTAATTACTTAAATATTGATTCTTGTTATGTTGAGGGTGTTTCCATAAGCGAAAAGCAACTAGTAAAGTTAGATTTGTATCCGAACCCAACGAAAGGAATTGTATCATTTAAGGCTCCTGACAATGTTTCGGGTGATGTGAATGTGTCAGTTATTGATCTATCTGGAAAAATCTTGTTTGATGGAATTATTTCGATTGCAAGTGGTACTGGAAAAATTGATTTATCGAATTTCGAAAATGGATTCTATACGGTGATCATTTCAACAGATAATGATGAGATTTACACTACGAGAATAGTTAAAAACTAAAGAATCAATTACCAATTTGAAAAAGGCTCCTCAATTTGAGGAGCCTTTTTTGATAGAGTATTAATTTCTATATTTAATCAGCAGTAAGTGTCTTTTTACCTAAAAAAACCATCATTTTTTCTAGTGCGCGAGCTCTGTGACTGTAACGATTTTTTTCATCCATGGACATCTGAGCGAAAGTCTTACCACAGCCTTCGGGTTCAAATATGGGATCATAACCGAAGCCATTGGTACCCGTCATCTCCGTTCTGATTTCTCCATTTACAATACCTTCAAATAAATGTTGTTCTCCATTCAGGTTTAGAGCAATTACTGTTTTAAACCGCGCTGATCTATCAGATGAAGATGCCAAACCATCTAGGACTAATTTCATGTTGTCTAAATCGTTTCGCTGGTCTCCTGCATACCGTGCTGAAAGAACGCCAGGGGCATTATTGAGTGCTGTGACTTCAAGTCCAGTGTCATCGGCAAAACAATCCAATTGAAAGTGTTCAGTGATGTAGTTTGCCTTCTGGATAGCATTTCCTTCAATTGTTGGAGACGTTTCAGGAATATCTTCAGTAAGCTGAATGTCCTTCAGTGTAAGCATTTCAATAGAAGCGGGAAGAAGTTTCTGAATCTCTTCTGCTTTGTTTTTGTTGGCGCTTGCGAACAGAATTTTCATGTTCTAGTTGAGTTTGATAGATTAAATAAATGGAGATAGTTGGGTAAATTGGCTTCTACTGAATAGCGCTCTTGTACTGTTTTTCTTCCTTCTTCTCCTAGTTTCTTTCGGAGAGCTTCGTCGGAGAGTAACTGAGTTATGCGCGTTTTCCATTCCTCATCGGTAGCACATAGAAACCCATTGACTCCATTTTCAATAATTTCATTATTCATTCCAACAGGTGAGAGGATGGCTGGTATTCCAAGGGCCATGTATTGCAAGCCTTTGAACCCACATTTACCTTCAGACCAGGCATTTTCTTCCATTGGCATAACCCCAATTCCTGATTTGGCGAGGTCGCTTATTTCAGATTCTTTATTCCACTGAATATAGCGCAAAGAGTTCAACTCAAAATCGGGCTTTTGATTCGAGATAATTGTAAATGTAAACGTGTGCTCTTTTTCCAATTCTTGCAGGAGCGGAATGAAGTTTTGCAAGTAACTCATTGTTGTGTGGGTTCCAGTCCAAACAATATTTACTGGAGTAGTGCTAAGGTCTGAAAGTACGTTGTGAACATTTTGTAAATCAATGGTTGTGGGGATAACAACAACATTTTTATTGTACTGCTCAGCGTACGTTTTTAGATAAGCATTACCCGCAGAAACAACGCTCGCCCATTTAATAATCCGTTTTACTTTACCATAAGCCTTTAGTCGATGGAATTTGGCATTGCTTTCGCTGTAATTGGGTAGCCAGATCGCATCATCAAAATCATAGATGTATTTCTTGCGAAGTACTTTGGCAATGATCCACTCAAAAATAGGCGGTCCAATCATTGATGCTTCTCGATGAATAAAAACATAGTCAGCTTTACGAATCTTAAACAGTAGGATAAACCGTCTCCAAAAACTACCAAGCATACCAAAGGCTTTGGCGATAAAAGAGCCTTCTTTGTACAACGTGTTCCATGTTTTGCTGCTTAAAAAGGGATGAAATTCTAGAGTACATCCTTCCTTTTCGAGGTGCGAAAAATATTGTTCAAAACGGAATCGCTGAGATGGTGCTTGTCCTTTTGGATAGGGCGCTATGAAAATAATTCTTTTATTCATGTATTGCCTCGTACACATGAAGGTAACGTTTTACGCCTTCTTCGAGTGAAAAATACATTTTGGCGCCTTCTGAAATTTTGTGTGGATCGAAAATTTCTTTGTTTTGAATTGCTACTCGATAAGCATCTTCAGAAAAAGTATCTATGACTTTTCCAGAATGGTATTTCAGAACGATCTCGTCCGTATCGCCTACACCTGCATTGCAAATCAAAGGGATCCCCATTGCCATAATTTCACCTTGTTTAGTTGGTGATGAGGCCTTTTTTGAAAATGTGGAGCGAATAAAAAAGATGGATTTACTGAAAAGTGAGACATGAATAGGGACTTCATGGTGTAAAACCGAAGTGATGATTAAATCTTTCTCTTTAATCCCCTTTTCTTTTGCCTTCTCAACGATGAATTCGGGCTTTTCTCCAGTGACAAAAAGAAACTTAGAATTGTTTTGCTCAGACTGAAGCACCTTGAAATAATCCAACATCTCAGAAAGCATGTACCAGGTGCCAATTGATCCAACATAACCTAAAATGTATTCTCCTTTTTCGATTCCTAGTTGAGATTTGAGAGCTTCTTGTTGGTCTGCTGAAATGGAATTCGGGTCAAACAAATTTAAATCAACGCAACAAGGAATTACTTCAATCTTAGGGATTTTTCCACCAAGTGATTTCCATGATTCAATCTCATTCTTCCCGTTCCATGTCAATGAAATGGTATAATCAGACTCTTTAAAAAACTGTATTTCCTTTCGTTTGAAGTAGTTGTAAATAGTTTTATAAACAGGATTCTTCAAACGCCATAAGCCACCATCTACGCGTTCATCAGCCCAAAATCCGCGCATGTCGAAAATGAATTTTGTCCCTACCTTTCGTTTTAAACGTAGACCAGCCAATGCAGCTATGTAACTTCTGCAATGAACAATAGAAAAAGTGTGTTTGTCATGCAGATAGAAAGCTATTTTCCGCATTCTGCGCACCTGTCGAATGGTTGTTAGAATTGATCCACCTACTACGTAATCTTGCGGGTGCCATATAATTCCTGCAGAATCGCAAATCTGTTGAATATGAGAGCGGTGCTTCTTGTATTTGTCTTGTTTTTCATAACTCACCAAATGAATTTTGTATCCATGTTGAGAAAGGCCTCTCAAATAGGGAAGAACCTGCGACTGACCTAGGGGGTCGGTCATTCCATCATAGGATAAATACAGAACTGTAATCATTTCATCCATTTAGCATACCACATTTGAAAGGTTAAGACGTACCATATTTTCGTATCGTATTCTTTTTTGCCATTGAAAAAGTCATACTTCAATTTAGAGATATAGTCCCAATTCAACAGTCCCTGTTCTTTAATTGTGGATTCAGAAATGTATTCTTCCACCAAATCACGAAGTTCGTTCTTTAACCAATCGGCTATAGGTATAGCAAATCCCATTTTTGGACGATCCATTAAGTCTTTGGGAATGTATTGATGCACAATGTCTCGCAGAATCCGTTTTTTTACTCCATTGTGATATTTGTAGTCATCAGGAAGACGCGCAGCAAACTCAATGATGCGTTGATCTAAAAATGGTTCGCGCCCTTCAAGACTCTGTGACATCGTAGAGCGATCTACTTTTTGAAGAATGTCATCAAGTAAATAAGTCTGGTAGTCTATCGCCATCATGTAAGCAAGTGGCGTTCGTCCGTTCGTCAGCTCATTACTTTTGTACAAAGTATCTTGAATAGTGAAGTTAGCTTTCATTACTTCCTTCATTTGTTCATCTGTGAATTGTTGACTTAAACTCAGCATGATAAATTCGTCAGAAGGATTTTTAAGGACGTTCTTTAGTTTCTCGTAACGATTGTGAAAGTTGTATTTGTTTTTGAGTACTGGAATTTTGTCTGAAGGAACGGCGCGCATAATGCTAACCATCGATTTCCTTGCGAATCCAGGTATTCGGTTCAGTTTTTTTCCATACTTCAGCATGTAGTCGTAGCGATTGTATCCTGCGAAAATTTCATCTCCTGCATCGGCGCTCAGCGCAACCGTAACATCCTGTCGCGCCATTTTACTGACGAGTGTTGTCGGGATTGCGCTTGAATCTGCAAATGGTTCATCAAAATAGAATGGAAGGTCTTGAATGAGTTCCAAGGCATCCTTTTGGGTACAGGTGATTTCTGTATGATCCGTTCCGAGATGTTTTGCAACATCTTTGGCGTATGGAGCTTCGTTCAACCCGATATCGGGAACTCCAATTGTGAATGTTTTTAATTTTTCTGTACGTTCTTTTTGAAGCAAGGCCGTAACACATGAACTGTCATATCCACCACTCAAAAATACGCCAACGGGGACATCTGATACCATTCGATAATCACATGCTGATTGTAAAATGGCTTCCGTTTGATTTAGTGCTTCAGGATATGAAAGGTCTAATTTTGGTTGATTGTAAGCGTCGTAAACATTCCAGTATTGAATCTGATCAATTTCCGCTATGCTTCGTGGTGGAGATTGTAGATCCATCTTGAAATAGTGACCAGGTTTTATTTTTAGGCAGTTTTCGAAGATGCAGTGCGGCGTGGGAACGTTTCCATATTGCATAAAAGAAGCTACCGCATCCGTATTTATTTCTTTTTGAAAGTTCGGGTGCTGGTGGAAAGCTTTTAATTCTGATGCGAACATAAAAAGCCCCTCATGCAGATAGTAGAAAAAAGGCTTGACACCTGCTCGATCTCGAGCACAAAAAATACGGTTCTTCTCTGTATCGTATAAGAAGATGGCAAACATTCCTATGAAGCGGTCAATGCATTTTTCTCCCCATTCGGCGTAGGCATGAAGAATCATTTCGGTATCTGAATTTCCTACGAAGATGTGTCCCAATTGAGAGAGCTCCTTTTTTATCTCAGCGAAATTGTAGATTTCCCCATTAAAGCAAATCCAAAGTGATTGGTATTGCATGGGTTGTTTCCCATGATCCGATAAATCTAGAATAGCAAGTCTGCGATGCCCGAGTCCAATTTGGGCCGTTTCGGTTTCTAAAACTTCCATTCCATCGCCGTCTGGACCACGGTGTGCAAGTGTAGCCGTCATTTGACCCAAAATCTCTAATGAAGATTTTTTGTTGAAATCGGTAAATCCACTTATTCCACACATAGGTGTAAAGTTACTTATGAATAATGAGATTGGAAAGGCTGAAATTTAAAGTTGTTAATAATACATTGGTAGAAAACTGAAAATGTCGTAATTTACCGCGAAATCAATAAACTACTATGATGAAAAAAGTATTACTCTTAGTCTTTCTTATTCCAGTGTTGAGTTACGCTCAAACGAACAGAACAACCAATCAGGATGGGGATTTTTATAACCCACTTATTTGGACACCAGTTGGACTTCCAGCAAGTGGTGATATTTTGACGATTAATCATGCCGTCAACATGAATTTGGATATTTACTATACCGCTGGACAAATCAATATTAACAGCGGCGGATCATTGATTGAGGATGCTACGCCACGTTCTATGTGGATTAATGGAGGCTCACTTTCGAATGCTGGAACGTATTCATCACATTTAATTTGGGTGTCGAGTGGAGGTTCGGTTTCAAATACAGGAACAATGACTGGAATTGACAGTTTACTCGTTCAAGCTGATTTTACGAATAATGGCAATGCCGCTATTAATGACTTGTGGATAACCGTCGAAGGAAATCTAAATAACACAGGAACGCTGACAAACACTGACAGTATGCTTGTTCAGGGGGTTTTTACAAATTCTGGATCAGCTGGAGTATACGATATTGCGGTTGATCAGCAGGCTTTGTTTGATAATTCTGGCGTAATGGATATTTCAAATAACTTCCATTCACAAGGATTGGTGCAAAATGTAGGGACGATTGATGTAGGACTCGATTTTTCCAATTGCAATACACAAACAATGGATGCAATGTTTGAGAACGATGGTGTATTTTGTATCGCGAATAATTTTTTGAATTGCGATGGAGATACAATGGCTGGTTCGGGAGTTTACCATGTCGGCAATATGTCGACCAACTTGGGCGTCTTTTCAGGGAATTTTGTCTTTAACACGCCAACTGGTGGATTAACTGTAAACACAGGGACTGTAGGCGGGTCTGTTACGATGGGATCAGGAACATGCAATTTAGGGACGACAGGAAATACGGTTCTAGATTATGAAATCTATCCTAATCCTACGGCCAGTAAGGTTGAGCTTACTATTACAAATGTAGATTATCAGTTGTTCGATTATACGGGGAAAAAAGTGCAAAGTGGTATGGTTGATAATTACTCGCTTGACCTCAGCGAATTGATAGGTGGAATGTACATTTTGAAAGTTGAAGGTGCTGAAGTTCAGCGAATCATTAAAGAATAATTGAAATAGAATGAATGAAAGGTCGGTGCGGATGTATCGACCTTTTTTATTTCTTGATAAATGAAGCCTTAAGACTGTCTCCGATTTTGAACAAATTCAAAAAGCCGTTGGTGAGCCTTTTTCCAATTTTCAAGAACCAATTTCGCTCAATTCGGTAGCGAATCATTTCGTCGTCTGATGTTTCCGATACATAATCTTGATTACTCTTTCCTTTGCTTGTTCGAAGGCGTGTTAAGCTGATTCCTGTGGTACGCAATTTTTCAACTTCAAACCCATGGTTGGTGTAAAGTTTGCGCAAAGATTTTGGTGTGTAATAGCACAGGTGTAATGGGAAATCAATCACGTCGTATTGTGACTTCAAACGATAGCGAAGAACAGCATTGAAATTCGGCGTGGTCATATAAACTTTTCCTCCTGGTCTTATCACGCGCTTCATTTCACTTACGAGTACATTTGGATTATTGATGTGCTCAATTACTTCAATACTTGTTACAACGTCAAACATCTCAGGATCAAAATTCACTTCATCCAGACTGCCTTTGCGCATTTGGATTCCTTTTTCTTTACAATATTCTACAGCATCGTCAGTGAATTCCGTTCCATAGACTTCCCAACCTCTTGCCAAGGCAATTTCCAACAAGAAGCCGCAACCAGCACCGACATCAAGAATTTTATTCGTCTTACGGTACTTTTCGAAATCATCCAGTAATTCTTCGTAACGTGCGATGGTGATGGGAGAAAGATAGTTGGTTCGATTATAATTGTCGCTGTTATAGAAATCTTCAAGTTCTTTTCTAGATGGAATATTTCGTGCAAAGACAAATGAGCATTCCTGACATTTGCAAAGAGAAGTGTCACTGTATGCTTCCAGATTCAAGAGTTGATCCGAGTTACAGATAAGGCAATTGTTATGTTGAGGATAACTCATTTAAACGTAGTGGCAGCGATTGGTGCATTCAAAGTCAGGAGAAGTTGCTTAGATTTTTTGCGTTCCAGCAGCGTCGAGTATTACGACATTATCTTGGGTTTGAAAATAGTGAATCACTATAGGTCTTCGATTTTTGATTGGTGAAAGTAATGATTAATCATTAGAAGGCAATAGAAGAGTGGACTAAGTGATATTATTTTGAGATGTAAGAAAACCGTTTCTTGAGTTTGAGAAAGGGTGATTCAAAATACTTGTATGATATCTTGCTAATTATTAAGGAGATGGAGAATGCAATTATGGTGTCAACAATAATGATGTGCCAGAGCTGTTCCTTTTCAAAGAGCATGTTGGTGATATTTACTGCGATTAAGATGCCGATGAAGTGCAGACAGTACAAGCCGTATGTTATTTCTCCCAACTTCGAGATACGCTTGAACTTTGCCATTTTAAAGAAAGATGAGCTACTGTAGTTCTGTTCCAGAATGATGAATAGGATCAGAATTGC
The DNA here is from genome assembly GCA_905478665.1 of uncultured Flavobacteriales bacterium. Lineage (GTDB taxonomy): Bacteria > Bacteroidota > Bacteroidia > Flavobacteriales_D > Crocinitomicaceae > UBA4466. The sequence goes on along the minus strand of CAJQJL010000030.1, from coordinate 37,573 downwards.
GATAAATAAGCGTTCGAAAATGCGTGTCTGGTGATACGTCATGAACCATTCATCCCTGAAAAAGTAAATTAGAAAAAACGAAAGATAAAGAAGTGCGATTTGCGGTTTTTTTAAACGGGTAAAGAACTGTTTAAATTGACTGAATTGAATAATTAACCATGCGCCAAATGCACCAATTGTCATGTCGCCAATGCATGAGAGCGTGTGGTATTCTCCGTTGAGATAAGTGTCGTTGTAAGTTCTAAAGAACAGGGACGAAAGGATAATAATTGAAAATGGAATCCAGTAACGTTTAATTGGGAAAATGCTTAATACGAGTGGCTAAATGATATAAAATTGTTCTTCAATACCAACGCTCCAAAGTACACCAAGCAAGGACGAGTCGTGGAGACCAGCGTTTAGAATGTCGAAATTACTGATGAAGAAAAGATAGTAGATTGGATTAGCCGTTTCATTTGGGATTTGCCCCATAAGTTCTTTCATTGCAGGAAATAGGACAAACCCAATTAGCACGCATGAGAAATAAAGCGGCCAAATACGAAGCACCCTCCGAATCCAGAAATTTTTAATGTCAATTTTTCCGATGAGTTTTCGCTCTTCGATAAGCAGATAGGTGATTAGAAAACCGCTGAGAACAAAAAAGAAGTTGACTCCTAAATTTCCGTTCTTAAAGATTTCGAATTTGATAAAATTGAGTGTTTCACTTTGGTCTAGAGCGGGATCATTATTGAAAAAGCTATGATGAAAAAACACAGATAGAAAGCACAGAAAACGCAATCCGTCAAGGTTTTTAAAATAGATCCGTTTCATTTAAGTGTGAAGAATTAATCAAATGTTTTCCTCGATATAATGCTCTAGTGCAGAGTAAAGTTAACTGTTTTTTATCAAATCAATTAGAGGAAGAACTTAACAATGCCTTTATAAAACAAGGCGTAGACGAAGGCACTTGGCCTCACTAAATAGCGTTTGAAAATTTTGAAAGCATTCTTTTTCATTCCATACTTCAAATATACATTCGCACAGAGAAGGTCGGTATAGACGCGGATTCTTTTTGAAATAAATGCAGGAACCAAATTCTCCTGGATAAATTTATTAGCCGCCAAAAGATTGTAGTAAACAAAGATTTCGGGATCGGTAGTGTTCATGCTTCTGTCGTCGTGGTCGCGGAGGTTGTTGGTAACGATGGCAGTTTTAAGAATTGGGTATCTGAGTGATAGACTTCGCATGAAAAGCCAATCTTCTGAAATTGGAATTCGTTCATTAGACCATTGAATATCGGGTAATGGTGCATGACAAAGTTGATTAGCTGTCAGAGGGTTATCTTCAATGAAATCATTGAGTGTAAGCTCAATAATATCAGCATGAAGTGTTTTCCTTCTATACTTTTTAAGTACTCCATTGATATGTTGATCCGTTGCAAAAGCCTTGAGCTCTGGATTCTTTTTTATCAAGTTGCGCATTGTGCTTAGATGGTCAATATAGTATTGATCATCTGAATCTAAGTAGCAAATCCATTCGCCCCGTGCGTGTTTTAAACCTTCATTTCGGGCATAACAACGACCTTCATTTTCCTCCAGATCAATCACCTTGATACGTTGATCTTGTTGTGCGAATGCTTTTAAAACGTCCAACGATCCATCTGTACTTGCGTCGTTGACTAATAAATACTCGAAATCTGAAAATTGTTGATCAAGAACAGACAATATAGTTTGAACCACAATCTCTGAGCGATTGTAGACAGGCGTTATGACGGTAAAAAATGGACGACTACTCATTGTTAAAGTGCTTCATACAAATTAATCAATTTATCAGCTTCCAGTTGCCAATCTAATTTCTCTCGTGCTGCAAGTGCTTTCTGCTTGTATTCTACTAGATTATCAGCAATTTCACTAATTGCCTTCGATAATTCTGTGGGTTTGTTTCCAGAATAGAATGCTGAACACTTGAAAGATGCATTAAACTCACGTGTAAACTGTTGAGGCGTGGCAACAACAGGTAGTCCAGCCATAATGTATTCAACAAAGCGATTGGAAAACCCAATTTTATGTGCTTCCCATTCATTGTTGAGGTGGAGCAATCCAAAATCTGCTGCTCCCAGCAGGTTGATCGTTTCTTCTTGGTTTTTAGGGTATGAGTGAAAAAATACTGTGTTTTTTAAGTTGTCATCTGACTGTACCATTTCTTCTAGCTCATAAAACCGAGGACGATTACCTATAAAAACAAGTACTAATTCCTCATTTTCTCGAACGATGTTCATCAACTCTTTCACTTGAGTATCCGAATGGTATATAGTTCCTGAATGAACAAGCACGCGAACCTTTGCTTCAAGATTATATTTAGTATTGAAATACCCTTCTTCAACCTTTAAGGTTGTTATTTTTGGATAGTTTCCAATGACTGTCGGTAAGGTATTGAGTCCATTGTCACTTTTTAGTCGTTCTGCAATTCCATTGGTAATTGTTACAACGGCGTCAGCTTGTTGAATCTCTTCCTTTTCCTTGCGCACTAGTTTGTTCCAAACAATCTTTCCTTTCCACTTATTCAGACCGCTTGAAGTTTTGTAGAACGGCCAGCCTTTTAAATATTCATGTGCGTCGTAGATCAACTTCACTGCTGGGCGTTGTTTTTTTACTTCGGCACCAATACTCAACATATAAAAGTCATGGCAATGTAAAATATCAAAGTCGAACTTGAGTATCTTGTCTACAGTTTTGCTCAGGTATTCGTCATAGGTCTTTCGCATTGGAGCGTTAAACCCATCTTCAATTATTCGCAAGATTTTATAACCATCGCGAAGCTCTTCTTCAGGAAGTCCTTTTTCAATGAGACAGCCTACTGTTAGAGAAGCACCAATGGCCAACAAACTTTCCGCTTCTTTCTCGACACGCGCATCAGAGACAAATGAATTGTCTAGGAGCATTAATATAATTGGATGAGCAGGAGTGTTGTCCATAGTTGTCAGCGCTCAATCTATAAAGATCGTTTGGCCTGTAGCTTCTAATACGAATTTAATTATTCTTGGTGAACGGCGTGATCGAGTTCTTCTTTTTTATTCAAAATTGATACATTTGATACTCCAGAGTGAGAGGATAAGATAATTTGAGAGAAGAATGGCATTAAGCAAGAGAAGGATATTGGTCGTTGGAGCGAATGGGTACATTGGATCTAACCTCGCTCAGCAGCTATTAAATGATGGCGAGGATGTCAAACTCACGGATCTAGCGGAGAAATCCATTCTGAATTATGACAACTATTTTCAAATCGACTTTAGTGATTCAAATGGACTGAAGGAGTTGATTGAAAATATCGATTTTATCTACTTTTTTGCTGGAAGAACGGGTAATTCTACAGAGGGATTCAATCAAGCGGATGAATTTATTGTTGGAAACGAGGTTACACTGGTAAATTTGCTCAATATCATCAAGGAGCAAGAACATAAGCCAAAAATAATTTTCCCATCTACGCGTTTGCTTTACAAAGGATCTGATCAGTTGATCAACGAGAAATCTGAATTGGAACCGAAGTCTGTATACTCAATAAACAAGCTAGCGTGTGAGAATTACTTGAAGATTTACGGTGATTGTTTTGGAATAGAGTCCACGGTTTTTAGAATTAGCCTTCCCTATGGAAGTCTTGTAGATCAACAACGCGTTTCATATGGTGTAATGTCCTTCTTGGTAAATCGTGCTCAACAAGGGGAGGAGTTATTTGTTTATGGTGAGGGAACTCAAAAAGGTTCATTGATTCATATCAGTGATTTGGTTGAAATTCTTATCCTCGGAGGCTTAAATGAAAAGGCAACTGGAGAGACATACAACGTAGGAGGACCAGATCATATGGCTATGGGAAAGGTCGTTGAACTTATTGCAAATAAATATACGGTTCCAGTTTCGAAGGTAGATTGGCCAGAAATTTCCAGACGAACAGATCAAGGAGATTTGGTCTTTGATTCTAGCAAGATTCTTCAGCTAACTAATTATGCGTACAAACAGCGATTTTTGACATGGTTAGATCAGACAAAACCGTAATACTTTTTACCCAATGGTTCCCCTACAATAAAGTGATGGAGCAGTCTTTTCTTGCGGATGAGATTATTCATCTTCAATCAAATTTCAAGAAATTATACATTGTTCCTCAACGAATTGAAGGTGATTTGTTTGAATTGCCTGAGGGAATTGAGATGGATGATAGCCTTGCTAAATCTTTGACATCGATCTCGTTGAAAATGAAGGTTAAGGCGCTTTTGTCTAAGCGTTTCATTTCAGAATTGAAGTATACGAAACTCAATCGAGTTAAGATCAAATATGCAATTGCAGGGATTCTTGCCGCAATGACGACAGAAAAATGGGTGAAGTCATTTTTAAAGAAAAAAGGAGATGAAAATTGTGTGTTCTATAGCTTTTGGATGGATGCTTCAACTGTAGGATTTACAATGGCGAAACAATCATTTCCCTCGATAGGAATTGTTACAAGGTGTCATAATTTCGATTTGTACGGGAATGAAGACAATCAATTTTATGTTCCGTTCTTTCAGTATACATACAGCAATTTGGATCTGATCTTTCCAGATTCAACATTTGGCAGGGAATATCTTTCTGAAAAATGTCCTGAAGCGAGAATTGAAGATGGAATTATGGGGGTTTCTCACCCTGGTTTTGTGAATGAACCTTCTCAAGATGGTGTTTTTCGAATTCTTTCTTGTGCTTATATGATCCCTCGAAAAAGAGTGGAATTATTGGGAGAGGCAATCCAACAATTAATGGTGAAACATCCCATGCATAAAATCGTTTGGTACCACATAGGTGCAGGACCGCTTTGGGAGAATATTGTTAACTTTGTTGAGGCTTTAAAGTCGGAGAATTGCGAGGTAAATTTGTTAGGTAATTTGTCGCATGAGGAGATGATGGAATTTTACAAAACCACACCCTTGGATTTGTTTGTTAACTCGAGTACAAAGGAAGGGACTCCCGTTTCTTTAATGGAAGCGATTAGTTGTAGTATTCCGATTTTGGTTACTGGTTTTGGAGGGAATAAGGAAATGGCAGAAAGCGGGGCAGGATGGGTGTTGTCTGAGGATCCTGATGTTGAAGAATTTTCAAGTATCTTGCATAAAATAATAACCGATACAGACAGGGCAAAATTCCGCCAGCAAAGTCTTGAGGTATGGAAAGAAAACTACTACAGCGAAACCAATTATTTAAGGTTTTGCGAAAAATTGGAGTCCATTTAAAAAAGCATAGATGATTGTTATAGTCGATTATGGAATGGGAAATATAAGATCGGTTGAAAAGGCGCTTAAGCGACTTGGGACGGATGTTGTGCTTTCTTCTGATCCATCGACTATTGCGAATGCAAAAAAAATCATATTACCAGGAGTTGGTCACTTTGAAAAAGGAATGAGCAACTTGAAGGAAAGAAATCTTATCGAATCGCTTACCGCAGCGCGAAATGCCAATGTTCCCATGCTTGGAATTTGTCTCGGAATGCAACTGTTAACGAACAAAAGCGAGGAAGCTACTTGCAACGGACTGGGTTTTATTGATGTAGATACGGTTGAATTTAGCATCACTGGTAAACTAAAAATCCCTCACATGGGGTGGAATACCTTTGACGTTAAACAGGAGATTCCATTAATTGAGGGGCTTGATTCGACGGATAGTTTTTATTTCGCACATTCTTTTCATGTTGACCCAAAAAATGCCGAGAAGAGTACATTTGGAACGACTGACTACGGTTATACCTTTCCTTCGATGATCATGAATGGCTCTGTAATGGGGGTTCAATTTCATCCAGAGAAAAGTCACGATTCAGGACTTAAATTGTTGAATAACTTCATCGAGAATTATTAATGTATAGACCGCGACTCATACCTGTTTTGTTGTTACGAAATAAAGGACTTATCAAGACGATTAAGTTTGGGAAGTCGCAATATTTGGGTGATCCGCTGAATGCAGTTCAAATTTTCAATAAGTTCAAAACGGATGAGCTTGTCATTCTAGATATTGACGCATCAAAAAATGGAACGACAATTCCTGTAGATTTGGTACGCGAAATTGGTGATGAAGCATATATGCCATTTGCCGTTGGTGGAGGAATTGATTCACTTGAAAAAGCGGAGAAATTGATCAATGCTGGGGCAGAAAAAGTGGTGTTGAATTCGGTTGTCCATAAGAATCCAAATGTGATAACGCAAATTGCGAACGTATTTGGGAGTCAAAGTGTGATTGTTGCCGTGGACGTGAAAAAAAACATGTTCGGCAAATACAAAGCATTTGTAAAATCTGGATCGGTAAATACGGGAATGAATCCAGTTGAATTTGCTAAAATGGCAGAAGATAAAGGAGCTGGAGAAATAATGTTGACATCGATAAGTCACGAGGGGATGATGGAAGGTTTGAACTTAGAATTGATAAAATTAATTGAAGGAGAAGTAAGAATTCCCGTTATTGCACACGGAGGCTTAAACTCTTTCAAACATTTTAAGGAGGCAATTGACGAAGGTGCCAGTGCTGTGGCGGGAGGAAGCTTTTTCGTTTACAGTGGAAAGCAAAAAGGAATTCTGATCAATTACCCTGAACAGATTGAATTAAGTAGTTTATTCAATGAGTAAAAAAGATGCTGAATATAAGATGTGCTCAAAGTGCATCATGGATACAGTGGATGATCCAGCGATAGAATTTGATAATGATGGCGTTTGTACCTATTGCCATCGTTATGACGAGCTTGTGGATCAACATTTGGTGACAACGGATCGAGAAAATAAGCGTGAGAACCTTTTTAAAGAGATCTCATCCAATAAAAACAAAGATGGTTACGATTGCATCATTGGAATCAGTGGTGGTGTTGATAGCTGTTATGTTGCCTATCTGGCGAAGCAAAACGGGCTAAATCCATTACTTGTTCATTTAGACAATGGATGGAATTCATCATTGGCCAATCAGAACATTCATACAATCGTTAAGAAGCTTGATCTTGATTTATATACGTATGTGATCGATTGGGAGGAATTCAAAGATATTCAATTGGCCTTTATCAAGGCATCTGTTGTAGATATAGAATTGGTGACAGATTTCGCCATAGTCGCATGTATGTACAATCTAGCGAATAAGCACAAGTTAAAGCACATTGTTAGTGGTCACAATGTTTCTTCGGAAGGAGCCTTGCCTGGACATTGGGTGCATTGGAAAAGTGATTTCATGAACATCGTTGATATCCATAAAAAGTTTGGTAAGCTTAAAATGAAGACCTTTCCAAAAATGGGCTATTTCAGAAAGGCACTGTACGTTCAAAAGAAGAAAATCAAGATCATTCCTTTGTTGAATTATTTCGATTATGACAAAGAGAAGGCGAAGGAGTTTTTGATCAAAGAAATGGGATGGGTAGATTATGGTGGAAAGCACTATGAGTCTATTTTTACGCGTTTCTATCAAGCGTATATCTTGCCGAAAAAATTCAATATTGATAAACGGAAGGCACATTTGTCAGCGTTGATTTGTGCCGAACAAATGACAAAACCTGAAGCCTTAAAAGTTATTGAAACGAAGGCTTACGAATATGAAGGAGTCAAAGAGGATAAGGAATACGTTCTTAAGAAATTTGGATTTACAGAGGAGGAATTTGATACTATTATGTCACAAGAGCCAATAGAACATACTCAGTATGCCTCATATATGAACAAGCACTACAAGCGCGAAATTCAAATTCTTAAATTTCTTCGTCCGATAAGTCGTCCAATTAAAAAGATTCTTGGAATAAAGGCGGAGAATAACATTGTCTGAAATAGCTTAACATGTTATTCAACACGATAGATTTTTTGATTTTTTTGCCAATAGTGTTTTTGCTCTATTGGTTCGTTCTGGGAAAGAAAATCACCTATCAGAATATCCTTTTACTTGTTGCCAGCTATGTGTTTTATGGTTGGTGGGATTGGAAATTCCTGTTTCTGATTCTCATTAGTACGGTTTCCGATTATCTCTTGGGATATTACATCCAAAAATCAACGAGAAAGAAGGCGTTGCTTGTCGCTAGCTTGCTCATAAATCTAGGGATTTTGGGTTTTTTCAAATACTATAATTTCTTCATTGAGTCATTTGTAGAAGCGTTCTCCTTGTTTGGGAAAGAACTAGAAATTGGTTTGCTGGAAATCGTTTTGCCAGTTGGAATAAGCTTCTATACATTCCAGACAATGAGCTATTGTATTGATGTCTATCGCGGGAAGATGAAGGCAACAACGGACTTTGTTTCCTTTGCTGCGTTTGTCAGTTTTTTCCCTCAGCTCGTAGCAGGGCCAATTGAAAGAGCGTCGCATCTATTGCCCCAATTCCATATAAAACGGAAGTTCGATTATGATTTGGGAGCCGATGGTTTACTTCAGATTGCGTCTGGTTTTATTAAGAAAGTGATCATCGCTGATAATGTTGCGCTAATTGTCAATGATATTTTCGCAAACTACAGTGAACTGAATGGCATTGTCTTATTTCTAGGAGGAGCATTATTTGCCTTCCAGATTTATTGTGATTTCTCAGGGTATTCCGACATGGCGATTGGTATTGCCAAACTATTTGGATTCAATTTATCTCGGAACTTTAATTTTCCATATTTCTCACGAGACATTGCTGAATTTTGGAGACGATGGCACATTTCACTGTCTACATGGTTTCGAGACTATTTGTATATACCCTTGGGAGGAAGCCGTGGTTCCAAATGGAGAATAGCAAGAAATGTGCTCGTTGTCTTTTTGGTGAGTGGCTTTTGGCATGGGGCAAACTCAACGTTCATCATATGGGGTGGACTTAATGCTATTTATTTCTTGCCACTTATTTTATTGGACAAGAACAGGGTTCATACAAATTTGGTTGCCGAAAAATCACTTTTCCCTTCTTTCAAAGAAGTGCTTCAAATGGGGGCAACCTTTGTTCTTGTCGTCTTCGCATGGGTAGTCTTCAGATCTGAGACAATTGCAGATACCTTGGTCTATTGGGAGATTATGTTTACAGACTCGTTCAGTTGGAAGAACGTTGTTGAGGCACATAATTACTTGTACTGGGAAGAGTACTATCAATACCTCGTGTACGTATTTATTTTTGTGATCTTCGAGTGGATTCAGCGTAGAAAGAGGCATCTTCTAGAGATTCGCTCACTACCTGTTTACGCGCGATGGACGATTTACCTTGCTGTGGTCGTTTGTATTATTAATCTGGGACAGGACAATGAAGTCCCTTTCATTTATTTCCAATTCTAACATGAAAAAGCTTATTTCAAAATTCATGTTGTTAGTCGGTCTCAGTTTGGTGGTGAACCTAATTCTGTTTTTAACGCTTGAGGCTTTTCCCGAAAAAACTAAGTTCGATAATTATCTGGAGATGGATAATATTGTTGTCCACTTTGCAAGTAGTGTTAATGCGTATACTGCTCCTGAGGACAAAAATAAAAGTTCTATTTGCGCATTGATGGATTCATTGTACAAGAAGAATGTTCAACCGATAGACCATGGTGCATACAATTTGGATGTCTTTGAAGCTTTCTTGAACTACAGTGTAAAGCAGGGGAAGAAAACGGATTTGATGTTGTTTGAAATCAACATGGGTGAATTTGGAGCGCTTTGGAATAGAGGTCATCTCTATCAATTTGAGAAGGAGAAAATTCTCTTGAAAAACAATTGGGAATCTTTTTTCTATCGACCGCTAAAAGTGCTGCATTGGAATTACGATGAGATTAGCAAAGAGGAATTTCATAAAACTCCGATCATCTTCAATGGAGAAGAGATGGGTAGGGTAAAAGAGCTAATGGAGCTGAAAAATCCACCATCAACCAGAAAACACATCCGATTAAGAATAATGGGAGACTATCTGTATACCTTGACTGACAAGCATCCTAAAATTCAATCGTTAAAAAGAATGATTGCTACAGCAAAAAAATCTGGACAGAAAATCGCATTCTATTTCACACCAGTCGATTACCAATGCTGTCAAAAATATTTTACAGAAAATGTGGAGGGAATAATAAGAGGAAATCAAAAATTTATTGCTAAAATTCTAGAGGACGCAAAGATTATGTATGTTGACATGTCCCTTGATGCGCCAACAGAATTCTTCTCTTATCCGAACGCTTATCCGAATGAGCACCTGAATGAAGCAGGAAGGATGTTTGTTGCTAAGCAATTGGAATCATTGGTTGATTGACAACTACTTACCTCGAAATTATCAACGTTGACCTTGGCTGATGGAATATTGTTAATTTAGGAGTAATTGCAGAATTCAAAAGTTGCACGATATATTTAACCACATTTCAGCACAAAAAATAATGTTGGAATTTGTAAATTCACATTAATCAATTAGCTAAGAGCTTTCTAGGGCTGCGGCTAATGTCAATAGCGTTAAAGAAACGTTATGGAACAATAATCTAGATTAACATACTCTATTTGGGATTAGACATAAACGGAATAAAGCTTTTATTGAAGGCGAAGAAAATGGATCTCAATTTTGAAAAGGTACTTACCATTGGTCGGCAGGTAATTCAGATGAAAGAGCGGGACTTGAAGGACCTGATGGTAAAAAATGGGCTATCGAAAGAAGTGGTTCAAGATGTATTGCCAGAGAATGGCTTTTCAGAAGATTTTTTCAAGACGCTTGGTGCTACAACAGTAGATTCAATGGATGCTTCGAACTATGAATCGGCCACCATTATTCACGATTTGAATCAACCCATCTCTGATGATTTGAAATCCAAATTCAGCATGGTTATCGATAGCGGAACATTGGAACACGTATTTAATTTTCCAACGGCGATAAGGAGTTGCATGGAGATGATTCAAACTGGCGGGTACTATATTGGGATAACCCCAGCCAATAACTTTTTCGGTCATGGATTTTATCAGTTCAGCCCTGAGCTGTTCTTTAGAATATTTGACAAACAGAATGGATTTGAAGTGGAAAAAATGTACTTCTATGTTGACGATTTAAATGGCGCGACTTATTATGAAGTTTCAGATCCACATGATATAAAGAATAGGGTGACGCTTATCAATTCACAACGATCGTATCTGTTCGTAATCGCTCGGAAGTTGGAGGAAACAGAAATTTTCAAAGAAATTCCTTTTCAAAGTGATTATGAACATATTCTTTGGGAGAATAAGGTTTATGGTGTCAATTCTCAGGCAAGAAAAGCGGGAGGTTTAAGTAAAATAAAAGGAATGGTTCCGTTATCCGCGAAGGTGAAAGTAAGGTCGATTATTACAAAACTAATGAACAAGTACAAAGTAAAAACGCCCAGAGGAATCAGTAATAGGGAATATATCAGATCGATTCCAGAGGAAGATAAAAATTAAGAGAAATCTTGGTTGATGAAAACAACATTTTCGCCGTTTTCAAAGGATGAGAAGTTATACTTGGCAATGGTTTCACGAACAATGGCAGAAGAACCTTCTCGCATTCGGTCGTGAAATTCTATAATGATGCATTTGGTTTTTGGAAGCCAGTTCTCATAATCCGATTCAAAAACTTCTTGTTCACTTCCCTCAATGTCCATTTTTAAAATATCAATCCTGTCAACTTTGAAATCGGACATAAGTGAAGAAATTGAAAATCCTGTCATGGAGGCGTCACTTTTTTCTTTTACTTCTTCAACGATATAGCCCCTCGTACCCCAACCCTTGTCAACGACTTCGATAAATACATTTTTATTCCAAACCGCACCTTTCCGAAGGTTTATCTGTTCGTATTTACCTGTGTTCTTTTCAAGTTGATTGAAGTTTACTGTATCAGGTTCAATGGAAACGATAGTCGCTTTTGGGAACTTGTTTGCATAGAAGACTGAACTGAAACCGATGTTAGCGCCAGCATCAATAATGAAAAGATCCTCATGCTCAAATTTTGGATAATCGATCGAATATTCTTCATCTAAAAAGATTTCCTGAAAACTACTGTTGTCAATGGTGTTAGGCGTCATATACAGCGGGTGCTTCAATTCGGAGAGTTGCAAGCATTCTGTCTTGCCATAACGGAACTTGTAGTACAGTTTCAACCCTTCAATGAGACCAAATCGAGCGATAAAAACCTTGATTTTTAGATTCATGAGAGATTTAGTTTTTTTTCGAGTACATCCCAATATTTTTCAAAACTTATGGCGGGGTATTTCTCTATGCAATTTGCGGCTAATTTAGCTTCATTTTGAATAATATAGTTGACAGCCTCTCCTATTTCGTCTTGAACACCTACAAGTTTTCCAATTTCCATCTCTTCAACAAAATTTAAGGATGGGAAATTTGTTGCGATGACTGGTTTTCCGAGTCCTATGCTTCTCATCAACTTCCCCGAACTTTTGCCCATGTAGTAGATGTTCTCATTCTCATTACGGTAGAGGCAAACGGATGCAGTACAATAGCGAATCAACGAATGAAGTTCATCAGGTGAAAAACTGTCAGAACTCCAAATGATTTTGTTTGGATAATCCAAATCTTTGTATTTCTCCCTGATTTCGGCAATGTCATTTTTCCCTTTCAATATTAGAATACTGTTCTCAGGCCAGTCTTTAATTGACCTTAGTAACTCGGGCAAAAGGTAGGTCTCATTAATTCCTCCTGCAGAAAGGAACAGTTTTTTTTCTTTTGAAATTCCAAAATATTCATGCCAGTTAATTGTTGGCGTTGACTTCAAGTCTTCAATTAACGGAGTGTTTGGCAAAGGAAAATGCTCAATTTTATCCAGTCCTGGAATCTGTTTGCACAAAGGCTCATAGCGCGCTTCATCTGGGGTTGCGACAAAGTTGGCGTTCAAGGCATTTTCAATTTCGCTGTCTACCCAAATGGATTCTTCTTCAATGATAGGAAACTCATCATTTAAGTAAATAAACTGACTTTTTTTATTGTATTTTTTCAGGATAGAAGCCAGTGTAATTCCTGCCATTCCAGTTCCGAAAATATGACTGTATTTATTGCGAAGTGTTGACGATGATCTCAGTCTGAAGTACTTCGTTACCAGTGAATAAGCTAAATTAGGGTTATTCCTCCAAAGATAATTTTGATCGATGAAATGAACCTTCACGTTTTTGGAAAAAATACCGTCGTACGAGTCGTTTCGGTATTCACTCAGGTAGACGTCAATTTCATATCCACGCTGATCTAAAAGCTGAATAATATTCAATCCAAAAGGCATCGTAATAAGAATCGGATTGGTTCGAATCGGGAGGGCGAAAATGAAGGCTATTTTTTTCTTTTTCATTCTGAAATCCGCTGAATTTGGCTTTTTAAATACTGCGTAAAAATTACCGCGTCCTCATCATTTAAATGGGTGCCATCACTTGTGTGATAGTCTTCAAGATTCTCTGGTAAGGAGATGAATTGATAGTGATCACCTTTAAATTCGTTGTTCATCTTATTTCTGATTTGAACTGCACGCTCAAAGTTAATAATATCAGGGTGAACGGGCATTTCAAAAAACACGATTTCTACATTTTTGGACCGGAGATAATTGATGTATGTTTTCAGTTTGGCGATCTGTTTATCAAGTACTGTTTTTTTGACGGTGATCGAATAGTTCTTCTTTCGAATGTCTAACATTGTCTTGAAAAAATCTTCTCCCAATGGGCTCGTAGCTTTTGATTCATCATCGGATTCTTCCGTTTTTGGAGGTACAATTTTGCCATGAACCTTTCCCACAAATGCCGAAAGGTAGTTCCCTATAAAAGCTAGCGGTTGTTTGTCCGATCTGAAGGTCACCACATTTGCTTTTAATTGGTTCATTATTGGAGAAGAAATGATTTCTTTAAAGGTCGTATTCTCAAACTTTTGCACGAGATTGATTTCAATAAAGACACGTTTTGGAAGTTTCTTTTTTTGCGCTAGAATTTCCAGTCCGTCGTAGATACTTTGTCCACCGAAAGCAAGACTAAAGAATTCAGGCAGACTGTCGGTGATTATACGCTCTGAAAGCGAGGATCCTACAATAACGTTGGGAATATAGTCTACGTCGTACAGGTATTGTTCAGCGGTTATCACATTTTCTTGCCAGACATGCTGAGATACGCTCGCATTCGGTTTCAGCACAAGAAATGCCGTCCAAAGGGCAAATAAGATGAAAGCAACGAAAATGGATTTTTTAATCATTGATTTTAAAATTGGAAATAAATAAAGCTGCCAGGTATTCCGCTGTTCGTGACAATTAAAAATAGCATTACGCCGTAAAATGCATAACTGTACTTATTGATGACCTTTTCATACTTTTTCTTCTTCAGTAGATAGAGTGCATGATAAATGAAAATGGGCGATGAATACACAAGAATTCTAGTACATATGGTAATGTCAAAGTGTAAAGAAGCATTGGTGTAGAGTGCTTTGAAATATTCAATGACGTGGGTGAATTCGGGTAGTTTGAATAGGAGCCAAGCGAAAGTGATGAAGACAAAAACCATGAGTCGTTTAATAACGATTATGAAACGCCCTGCTTTGATAGTGATGCGATCTGTAAGAAATCGTTCGACTGCCAATGCAATACCATGAAAAGCTCCCCATACAGCATAACTCCATGCTGCACCGTGCCACAGGCCTCCTAGCACCATTGTAATCATCAAATTGATGTAGGTCCTGTATTTCCCTTTTCTGTTACCACCGAGGGGGATATACAAATACTCCTGAAGAAATGATGATAAGGAAATATGCCACCGTTTCCAGAACTCACGAAATGAAGATGCGATATAAGGAAAGTTGAAATTGTCCTTTAAATTGTAGCCAAACATCCTCGAAATTCCAATTGCGATCAAGGAGTATCCAGCGAAGTCAGCGAATATTTGACAGGAGTATCCAAATAGCATTGTCAGCAGTGTGATTGTGTCCTTTTTAAGAAAGAAGGGATATTCAATCCAGAAGGTATAATCCTTCAGGTTATCCGCTACAACCATTTTTAGGAAATAGCCGAGAACAACGCTTTTGAACACCAAGTCCCATCGGACGTCTTTTAAATATTTGGTCTTTATCTGTGGCAGGAAATCATGCGCCTTAACAATTGGGCCAGCGACTAATTGAGGAAAAAACGAGATAAAGAACAGCGTTTTTCGAGCATGCGTTGCCAATGATTTCGAGACAATTGATTCATTTTCATGGTGTCGTTCTTTGAAGACATCAACAACTAGACTAATTCCTTGAAATGTAAAGAATGAAATTCCAATGGGAAGCGGAATCGTTAATAGAAATTCACCAATATCTTCATTGAAAGAAAAGGTGCCAGCCAGTAATCCACTGTACTTGAAAAATGAAAGAATAAGTAAATTGGAAGCGACGCCAGCTATCGCAAGAGTCTTCCGCCTATCTGGGTTTCCGTATACGACATAGTAACTGGAAAGGATGTTAATACCCGCTGACCCAAGTAATAGGAGCAACAGAATAGGGTTGTGCCAAGAGTAAAAAACTAGACTCGTAAGTATTAGTAGGTGTACTTGGAATTTGCTAAACCGAGGAATATAGTAGAGCAAAAAGGTAGCAATGACAAGCCCAATAAATATGAAGCTGTTAAATAGCATGCCCTATTCCGCGAGAATCTCTTTAAGGTTTTTCACAACTTCATAGATGTTATCTTCCGTAAGTGCCATTCCACTGGGGACATAGAATCCACGTTCTGCCATTTTTTCCGCAACAGGGTAAGATTCATTCTCATACCAACCTTGTTTGTTGTAGACGGGTTGTAAATGCATAGGATAGAAGAATGGCCTAGATCCAATTCCACGTTCGGCAAGCTTTGTCATTATTTCCTTCGCGTTCATTGGAACTGAATCTTTCAACACGATTCCATAAACCCAGTATATGTTTTCAGCATAATCAGTATTCGCGATTGGTATCTCAATTTTGTCATGGAGCTCTTGCAGTAATTCATCGTACAATTTACCTATCCAGCGTTTCTTGGTAACAAATTCATCAATCCGCTCTAGCTGTGCTACTCCTAATGCAGCCTGAAGGTTCGTCATTCTATAATTCCAGCCTATTTCGTCGTGAACAAATCGCTGCTCAGGCTTGAAACATAGGTTTCTGTAACTTCTGCACTTCTCTGCAATTTCATCACTGTTCGTTACAACCATTCCACCTTCACCCGTTGTAATGTGTTTGTTTGGGTAGAAGCTAAAAATACTTGCATCGCCGAAAGATCCGCAAGGTTTGCCTTTATATGTCTGTCCGTGCATCTCTGCAGCATCTTCAATTAATTTGAGATCATGTTTCTTACAAAGTGCAAGAACAGGGTCTAAGTCTACTGGAAGTCCATAAATATGAACCACAATAATTGCTTTCGTTTTTGAAGTGATTTTAGCCTCAATTTGCGAGACATCCATATTCCATGTCAAAGGATCGCTGTCTACCAATATTGGTTTAGCACCTAGTTTTGAAACAGCTTGAGCGGGGGAAATAATGGTAAAAGTTGGGATAATGACTTCATCCCCCTCCTTAATTCCAATGGCTCTAACTGCGATTTCCAAAGCAGCAGTACCATTACAAACGGCAATTCCACGTTCGCGCCCTGAAAAAGCTGCCATCTTAGTTTCGAATTCTGTGACATACGGCCCTTCCGAAGAAATCCAACCTGTTTCAATGCAATTGATCAAGTATTCGCGTTCTTTTGAACCTAGTAGAGGTGTATTGACAGGGATCATAATAGTTTACTCTTTAGCCAAATTAACTTTATGTCCCCTGCTTTTTGAATCCAGTTCTTTTTTGTAGAGAGCGACATCGGATGCGACCATTTCTTTAACGATTGCGTCCAAGTCATATTCTGGTTTCCAATCTAGCTGACGATGTGCCTTGGAAGGATCTCCAATTAACAAATCAACTTCTGTAGGACGATAGTATTCGGGATCAACTTTTAGAATTGTAGAATCCAATTCCAACTGAAATTCCGGATCAGAGCACGATTTCACTTTCGCTACCTCGTTTTCTGCTTCTCCTTCAAAATATATTTCAACACCGACTTCTCTAAAAGATTTAATGACAAAATCACGAACGGTTGTGGTTACGCCAGTGGCAATCACATAATCTTCAGCAACTTCTTGCTGAAGCATCTTCCACATGGCAATGACATAGTCTTTTGCATGTCCCCAATCTCTTTTCGCATCCAAATTTCCAAGAAATAAGACTTCGTCTATTCCCAACACAATCTTGGCAACAGCACGTGTAATTTTTCGAGTTACAAAGGTCTCTCCTCTTGTCGGTGATTCATGGTTAAAGAGAATCCCGTTACATGCGAACATATTGTATGCTTCTCGATAGTTTACAGTGATCCAATAGCCATAAATTTTTGCCACACCATATGGTGAACGAGGGTAGAAAGGTGTTTTTTCTGTTTGCGGAACTTCTTGGACTTTACCATACAATTCAGAAGTCGAGGCCTGATAAATTTTTGTCTTGTCTCCAAAACCAAGTAGCCTTACAGCTTCTAAAATCCGTAATGTTCCTAGCGCATCTACATCGGCTGAGTATTCTGGCATTTCAAAACTAACCCATACATGTGACATTGCACCTAGGTTGTAGATTTCATCTGGTTCAACTTGTTTAATAATCCGTGTGAGGTTCATTGAGTCAGTAAGATCTCCATAGTGAAGGAACAAACGAACCCCTTCCTCATGAGGGTCTTGAAATAAATGATCAATCCGCTCTGTATTAAACAATGAACTTCTCCGTTTTATCCCATGGACTTCATATCCTTTTGATAAAAGAAATTCGGCTAAATAAGCTCCATCTTGTCCTGTAATTCCTGTAATAAGTGCTTTTTTCATTCTATATTTTTTCTTCTCTTATTTGAACATAATTTTCTTCGACAGCATCAAATCGAATCTTATCCAGTTCTCCTACATAAGGGCCTTGTTTTACTTCTATAATTTCTGATGGTTCAAGCATTTTGAAACCATGCCCTCCGTCAGCGAGTAATATGACATCGCCTTCCTGCACAACAGTACTCTCAATATATGCTTGTTCGTCGGTGTAGAAATCGATCCGTACTTTTCCAGATTTAATGTAGAGCACTTCGTGTGTATTCATAACCTTGCGCTCGACTTCGTTGTGAACATGCGGTTTGATGAAGTAATTTTCATCTCGGTTCATGTACCCGATTTGCATTGGTGATTCATCGTCTGTAAAGAACTCCACGCCTTCTTTTTTGAATTGATGGCGAATCACCGTGGCTAAATTCAAATCCTTATAATTTATCCTTTCAATCATTTTTTGAATTACAGTATAGGCTGCTATTTAAATCCAGCGGTTAAGGTAGTGAATATTCTACGATTTCAATGAGTGAGGTGCTGTGCAATAGACTTTTTCAAGGAGTAAAATCCGTTGCTGTTATTTCTTCTTCAGAATAGACTTTAGCCTACCTGTGATTCCCGCCTTTGTACTTTTGAGTTGAGTCCTTAATAAGTGTTTTTTAAAACCAGGAATGAGATCATTGAGTTTCTCTTTAACCTCAGCCATAAGTTCAGGGTTCTCTGCGATTTTTGCAGTAGCAATCAATTCCAAACCTTGATTTTTGAACGCTTCTGGGTACTTCTTAAAAATTTCCTGATGCTTATTCAAAATGTAATAATATCCTTCAACAGCTTTGTTTTTATCACTGGAAATGGTTCCCGTTTCTCCCTTTAAATAGTTGATTAGGAATTCCTTTTCGGTGTGATACGTACACTGCTGACTTAAACGCAAATGTGTATCCCACTCTTGAAATGATGGACAATCTTCATCGGTCAATCCAATGGCATCAATAGCTGTTTTTCTAATAAGCGCGATATTGTAGTCAACATATGTTTCTCCAGAAATCAATTTCTCTGAGATGTCACCAAAACTATTCCATGTAAATTCACTGACCTTCTTGCCATCCTCGTTGACAACATTTGCATAACACACACAAACATCAACCCTATGCTCTCTAATTTCATCAGCTAGAACCTGCAGTGTGTTGGGTTCCATTGAGTTGTCTGAGTCAAAGAAAAAGATGAATTCCCCAGTGGCTTTAAGCAGACCTGTATTTCTAGCTCCTGGAGCGCCTTTCGATCGGTTGTTTTTGATAAACTGAAACCTGTCATCGAGCATATATTTTTGAAGTAATTCTTCCGTTGCGTCTGTTGATCCGTCATCGACAACGATACACTCCCAATTAGCGTAGGTTTGTGCCAGAATAGAGTCGAGTGTAATGCCAATAATGGACGCACGATTAAACGTTGGAATGATAATCGATATGTGTGCTTCCTCTTCCATTTGTGCGGGCAGAATATTCAAGTTTGACTTCTCTGAGCTATTAAAAGACCAAGATAATAATAATCAATAGGTATACTAAAAATGAAGTTGAGTCTACTGTTCGACAATTGAAAGAATGTTCTTGTAACGACCATGGACTGCGGCTGTAAAACTGATTTGTACTTTTTAGGGAGCCTTAAATGTGGGAGATTAGAATTGAGCACAGTTCGGATAATTTGATACGCGATTATAGGCCAAAATGACAATGGAATGCTATTGTTTCAGGCAAGTAAAATGTTATTGAGTGCTTCTAGTCGCTTGTTATCATTTTCAATTACTTCTTGGATTAATCTGAAATTTTGATCTTGGTATTCACTTGAAAGTGGTTTTTTCAGTTGAGGTAAAGGGGTTTCCCACAGAGATTCTACGGAGAAGATCTTGAGATTTTTTGAAGAGTAGAATTGAAAAATTGTTGATTTGGATTTGAGGTAGACCTTTTTACCTTTTTTTAAGAATGCCAGAATATTACCGCCAGCTTGCCCACGATTATGCCCCATAATTGCTATGTCTACTTGATCCATGAGTGCATAATATTTTTCACGTGGCATAAAATCGAGGATCGGTTTGAAGTTCTTCCCGAACAACTTGCTGCCTTCTTTAACCACGTGTAGTGCGTAATCTTTGTCACCATAATTTAAAGGACAAATAATTTCAATATTTGAAATATCCATCGATTTAAGGTGGTGAAGTATGTCGATATGGTTGTTTGTTGCTGTTGCCGAATTCCCTAGCCAAATGATAGTCTTATCGTTATGACAAGGGGGGGGGATAGGCATTATTTCTTCGGATCCGATAGCATAAGAAAAATAGAGTTGTTTGACATTCACCTGATACGTTTCGTTTATTCTAAGAATGTCAAATTTGTTCCAATGAAAGAGACCATCTATCCTTTTAAGAAAGATCTGCCTAAGTTTAATTAACTCATCGTACGTCTTCTTTGTGTTTAGCCTTTTAGAACTATGAAGTAATTGGCCGACGGTAACTTTAGCAGATTTGAATTTTATCGATTTCTTAATGTCAGATTTGATTGATTTACGCAATTGTTCAGATGATAATTTTTTATAAAGCCTATAAGTCATAGGCTCTAAATTGTATGAGTCAAGTGGATTATTTTTTTTTGAATAACAAGGAGATTCCAAGAATTCTGAACCCCAGAAAAAACAATATACACGTGTTTCGTCGTGAATTTTGTTTAACACCTGATGAATGCGAGGCACGTAAAAGTGCACAAATACTTTATCCTTCTCTTTTATTGAGCGGCATAACAAATCCAACTCACTAGTGTCAAAATGTACAGTAGCAACTTCATTATTGGTTAAAAAACGGTGAGGTTCGGGACTTGTGCAGATAAAAATATTGTTGTCAGAAATTTGACTGGCTTCAGCAATAAATTCAGAACTAAATTTATCATCGATGAGAAAGTGAAAATTGCTAGAAGATGAATTTGCATCCATTTTACAATTTTTCTGGAGTTAAAAGATATTCCATCTGAATCATTTCATCTTTTTCAAAAGTTTTCTTAAATCCGACCGATTGATAAAGTTGAATTGCAGCTAAATTTTTTTTATGAACTTCCAATCCAAATGCGATGAACCCTTTTGTTTTTAAATGATGGATTGCTTTTTTGATTAATTGAACTCCAATTCTTTTACGACGTGCTTCTGGAGAGATGTAAATCAGACTCATGTACGCAGTATGATTACTTTTGTCATTATCGTAGAAGGCTATAAAAGCTATCTCCTTACCATCAATTTTTTCAGAAAAAATAGTTGCATTATTTAGGAGCTTGTCAGCATATTCATCACTATTCACTTGTGGAAAAAAAATCTTGTTTTCGTGAATAGCTTTCACAATAAGGTCGCGAATTCTACTGCTCATTTTAACGTGTAGTTTTTCAGCATAGAATTGATGGATTCTACAGAATTGAACATCATTACGTCTAAAATAGACAAGTTTGGGTGAAATTCTCTCATATTTTGAGAATATTCATTGGAGACGGATTCAATAAAGGAAAGATTAATGTTGGATTCTAAAAAATGCGATTTATCATATAATTCTTGACCTCCAATGGCATTAATATAATTTTGTGCGTTAACACTTTTGCAGATCGATATTATGCGTTCTTCACCTTTTAGTTGATTGGAAACCTCTAGCTCGGATGCTTTGTGAGAAGTTAAGGGAAGATTAAGATAATCAGCAATAGTCTTTATCGCGAAGATATTTAATTCACTGATGTTAGTATATGATGAAAATAGAATCGTGTTGATTATTTCTTTTACCTCGGCGTAGTATTGGGCTTTCGAATACGAAGATTCTATGGTTCTTATCAACTTTGTTCTCCATTTATTATCGTCGTAGATATTTAGCTCATTGATTTTTTTGTTTTGACTAGCTCCAACTAGTGGAATTGTGAACAAAGCGGGATTCTTATTGACGAGTATTTGATTACGATTTATCCAGCCCTTTTTAATGAAGTTAACGTCGTCTAGAAAAACGAACTCATCAGTTGCTGAGATTAATTGAAAATACCCTATGTATGGCGCGAAATAGGGCTGCATAATTGCCACAGTTTTCCCCTCCATAATCAATCAACTGAATTGTTAATCAATTCACTAATCCAGTTCAATGATTTGCTGTCTAACCCTACGAAAAGGGGAAGACAAAGAATTGTTTCGGAGACGTTATCTGAAACAGGCATATCAATAGGGGCTACGTATGGCAGGCTGTTAAGTGATGGGTAGAAATATCTGCGAGGAAAAATATTCGCTTCATTCAGCGCATTTTGAGTTTTTATTAACTGTTTTTCATTTTCAAAAATGATGGGATAATACGCATAGTTGTACTCAACACCATCGCGTAATTTTGGTTTACGTATAGTGTTCCAATTTAAATTTCTATCGTAATGTTCTGAGATCATTTTTCGTTCACCAATTACATAATCCATGTTTGGTAATAGGGCCATTCCCATTGCTGCATTTAGCTCACTCATTTTGGCATTAATTCCCAATCCGTGAAAGGCCAAGGGACCATCGTGACCAAAATTATGATGATTATATATAAGATCAGTTGAACTTTTATCATTGCAAAAAATTGCCCCACCTTCTCCAGTATGAAAAAGTTTGGTAGCATGGAAGCTTGTGGTGCTGAAATCACCATAATCGAATATAGATTTATCCCTGTATTTTACGCCAAAACAATGTGCGGCGTCATAGATGACAGTTAAATCATACTTTCTGGCAATCACCTCAATCTTTTCTACAGCGCAAGGATTTCCAAAAACATGAACGGCAACGATTGCAGTCGTATTCTTCGTGATTGCAGCTTCAATTTTGTTTTCATCAATAGTCAGGAACTCAGGGTTAATATCAACGAAAACAGGAGTACAGTTTTCCCAAACAATTGCAGATGTTGTGGCTACGTAACTAAATGGAGTAGTAATTACCTCACCTGAAAGTTGAAGTGCTTTGATCGGGATTTGCAAGGCGAGAGTACCGTTACTTACCAGAAGTGGTGTTGTCTCAGTACCTAAATAGTTTTGAAGTTTCTTTTCAAGATTAAGAACAATAGAGCCCCGATTGGTTAGCCATTTTGTCTCCCAAAGTTCTCCGATCACGCTTTCATATTCTTCCTTCGAGGGGAGATATGTTTCAGTAACGTTGATTCTTTTCCTTTTCATTTGAGACTGATTTTACCTTTGGAAAAGGCCGCTTCTTGGTTGCGTAATGTGATTCCAGAATTCCAGTAATCAGAACTAAGAACGGTAATTGAAAAAGCATTGTCAACTTCATCCAAAAAGTCTGATTTATCCGTGCTGCCTTCCATAATGAGCAAGCGAATATTGTATTGTCCCCCTCGGAGCATTAATTCTGGAATTTCAATGTCAAAAATGTTCTCTTTAGGGTTGGAATTGAACTTAACCCCCATTTCATCTGTGACGAAACTCACCAGTACGTTGTCGTAATTGTCTTTGAAATTTAAGGCGAAAATGACTTTTTCAAAGTTTACTTTATCGTAAAGATCAAAGTTTACTGAAATCCGAAGAAACTCACCGCTGATGGCCTCGGTAATTTCCTCACTATTTTCATTGAATAGGCGATACCCTGAAAATTTAAGCTTTCCATTACCTGTTCTTGTTTCAATATCCTTAAGTGATTTACCCTGTTCAGATTTGTTCGCAGAAAGGTATTTATCAATGCATGTTTTTGTATCTCCGTCATAGACAATTTGTCCATTGTCCATTAAGATGCTTCTGGTGCATAAACTCTTTATGGAGCCCATGTTGTGACTTACGAAAAGAACTGTTCTACCTTCTCCGTCGCTGACTTCTTGCATCTTTCCAATCGCTTTCTTTTGAAATTCAGCATCTCCAACGGCGAGAACTTCATCCACGATCAAAATTTCAGGTTCAAGAAATGCTGCAACAGCGAACCCGAGTCTCACTCGCATTCCCGATGAATAGCGCTTGAAAGGCGTGTTGATATATTTTCCGATCCCCGCAAATTCCACAATTTCATCAAATTTCCGAGCTACTTCAGCCTTGGTCATTCCTAAGATTGCACCATTGAGATAGATGTTCTCCTTTCCAGTAAGTTCAGGATGCATTCCTGTTCCTACTTCCAATAGTGAACCGATTCTGCCTGATAGTTTTATCTCACCCTTGGTGGGGCCGGTAACTTTGGATAGCAGTTTCAATAAAGTCGATTTTCCTGCGCCGTTTCTACCAATAATTCCGAGAACCTCTCCTTCTTTTACTTCAAAGTTGATGTCCTGTAACGCCCAAACGTATTCGCTTCCCGAGTTTTGAGTTCGGTCGTTTACGTCAGTTACGATGCTGTATGGATCTTCCTTACCTCTGACTTTATGCCAAAAGCGATTCAAGTCATGGGAAAGTGTACCAGTCCCCACTTCTCCAAGTCTATACTGCTTGGCAAGGTTTTCAACTTTAACTCGCGTAATGCTCATACCGTGTCCATAAAGTTTTGTTCGGTTTTATTAAAGAGCAAAATACCGAAAGTCAGAATAACGAATGTGAAACCAGTAGAATATGCAAGCATCCACCATTCGAATGTCCCACTTCCGAAGAATCCGTACTTAAATGTTTCTAAAATTGACGTCATCGGGTTCAGCATGAGTACTGTTTTCAATTTCCCTTCTGTGATTGAAAGTGGATAGATGATAGGACTTGCGTATAGCCACAACTGTACTCCGAATTGTATTAGAAATCGAAGGTCACGATATTTGGTAGTAAGTGATGAGATAATCATGCCAAAGCCAAGCCCCATGAGTCCAATGAGGACAATAAGTATGGGGAGCAGAAGGAGATAGGCATTGGGCGCTATTGTTGCGTTAGAGAATGCGATGAAGAAAAAGTAAACACCCAAAAAGAGTATGAACTGAATTCCAAACTTGATCAATGAAGAAATAACTATGGAGAGTGGGGTTATCAATCGAGGAAAATAGACCTTGCCAAAAATGTGCTGATTTTCGATAAAGGTATTTGAAGTCTTTTTAAAACAATCGGAAAAATAATTCCAGCAGGTAAGTCCAGCTAAATAAAAAGGTATTGCAGGGATGCCGCCTGTTTCTATCCCAGCAATTTTCCCGAAAATAATGGTGAAAACAACAGTAGTTAATGCAGGTTCAATAAAGAACCAAAGAGGCCCTAAGATCGTTTGTTTATAAATTGAAATGAAGTCTCGTTTAACAAATAGAAAAAGGAGATCTTTGCCTTTGAAAACTTCCCTTAGGTTTACAGAAAAAAGGGACTTTTTAGGTCGAATAACGGATGTCCAATTTTCCTTTTGCATAGGTTGATTTACACGAGTTTTCACAGCAAATATATGGCTTTAAATTAGCTGTTCTCTAATTCAGGCAATTTTTCTTCTTCTAGTTGCTTTATAGCACTAGGGTTTGTAGTGAATATAATCAGTAAGAACGGAAGTAATGGAGCTTTGAAACGAACAAGCACGCCAAAGAGTCCAGAAGTAAACCCAGCAAAATAAGCCAGTATTATGGCAAAGAGAAAGCTAAAAACTAGGAATTCATTGTAACGGATAAAACGAATCTTTTCGCTGACTTTTCCCTTAAAAATAAATAAGAATGTCAGGTACATGAATAGTGCTGTTTCTAAACCACTAATAAGAAGTAACGGACTTCGAGCCTCCCAAAGACCAGGCCGATATATAGCCGTAAATATTGCCTTTGGAGCAACACGAAGCATTCCTAAAGGCGAATAATCGGTAATTTCAAGATCATATCTTTTGTCACCATAGGATTCGTTATTTGCAAAATCGTCCTGCTGAACTTGTGCTTCTGTCAAATATTTATCCGTTGTTTTGGCAAATTCATCACCCTGAGAACGAAGGAAAAACAAGAACCCTCCAAATCCAATTGAAATGATGAAAAATCGCATAGTATTGGCAAGTATGATACTCTCTTTATAGCGTTTTACAATACGTGTACTAATTGCTATAAGCATTGGAGCTACTACGGTAAACAGCATGAAGGTGCGTATGCTAAACAGAATGTATCCGAATAGGATAACGAGAAAAATACTTCGCCACTTCTTTTCTACCGTTCCATTAGCAATACCAAATAGATGATGAAGGATGTAAAAAACAGCAATGAGAACAACAGTGTCTTTGGAAACGCCCGCACACCAAAATGCAACAGACGGGACAAACAGAATTGAGATAGCAGCAAACCAATCCGATGTTATTTTGTAATAACGTACAAGCTCAAATATTTTCCAAGAAGCAATAGCTGTGAGGTAGCCAAATAATAAGGATAATGCCACATAGCTCTGTCCACAAATAATCATAAATACAGACATGACTTTACTCACGAAGAAACTTGCGGGATCGCTATAGATCCAAATCGGTGGATAACCAGTTTCAGGGGTGAATCGTAGGATGATATCTTCTGCAATGGGTGCATTTATCATTTCGTCCCAATAATCAATGGGTGAATCCCACATCAAATTATTGAGCTTCTCGGCCCCCTTCCAATAAGCCATCGTATCTCCACCTTCATAGTAGAACATGTAGATAGCGCCATAGACAAGGGCAAAAAACAGCTTGAAATAAATGTTCCACATGTAGAACTTATAGTGAGCGCTGTTCACATTTTTTAGCTGCGTGGATTTGCGCGAACTCCCCAGGATGATTATGATGAGCACGAAGATAACACCAAAGAAAAGATCGTTGACCCCCAAAGGTGCCGTGTGAATACCTTGTAGTTTAAAAAACAAATTCGGTTTTTATGTAAATGTAAAAAATCTCATGGGTTTATTGGTGATGATAGGGTTCACCTTTCATTATTGTAAAGGCGCGATAGAGCTGTTCAAGAAAAAAGGTTCTTACCATTTGATGTGAGAACGTCATCTTTGAAAGGCTAATTTTTCCATTACTTCGATTGTAGACTTCATCAGAGAAACCATACGCACCACCTACAACAAAAAGTAGTGCTTTTCCACCCGCGTTGAATCGTTTTTGAAGATATTCAGAGAACTCTATGGAGTTAAAGGTTTTTCCATTTTCATCAAGTAAAATTACTTGGTCTCCAGCGTTCATTTGCTTAAGAATCAATTGACCTTCCTGCTGCTTAATTTGATCCTTGCTAAGATTTTTAGCGTTCTTGATTTCTGGAATCTCGATTTTTTCAACAGAACCATAATGACTCAGTCGGTTAAGGTATTCCGATTCGGACTCAATTAGGTGTTTTTTTACCGTTTTACCTACACAAATCAGCTTAATTTTCATAAGACGAAGATAGTATTATTTGACACTGAAACTTCCTTCGTTTTCCCTTGTTTTTCGGCACTATATTTGTAAGTTTAGACCGCTAAACTATAGAAACCATGCATTTGATTTATTCCATTATAACGTCTATCGTACTCTCTATTGGTTTGAGCGATGTTCCATACAGCGCAATTGAGAAAGCTTTTGAGACGAACAACCCTAATGAAATTGTAAAGTTAGGAAAATCAAAAGTGCTCATTAATGTTCTCGGAAAAGAAGGTGTTTATAGTCAGTCACAGGCAAGTTTGGTTCTCAAGGACTTTTTTACGCGTAAACCTGGTTCAAAGTTTGATTTTTACTTCAAAGGTAAAGAGTCAAGTGAAGGGACGTTTGCAATTGGTAATTACATCAGTCGTGGAGAAGAATTTCGGGTGACTATTCATTTCAAGAAGTTAAGTGGTGTCTTTAAAATTGAAAGTCTGACCATCGAAAAATCCTGACTATTGTCAACTATTCACTCATGGCTTCTACTATCTTTGTAGCATGATTGACGAAATTATTCAAAACGCACTTCGCGAAGATATAGGGGATGGAGATCATTCTTCCCTTTCATGTATACCAGAAGATGCTAAAGGTTCCGCAAAATTATTGGTGAAGGCAGATGGAATAATTGCAGGCGTTGAGCTTGCTGAAAGAATTTTTAAGACCTTTGATTCATCACTAAAATTCGATCGTTTTATTTCAGACGGAGAGTCAGTGAAATATGGAGATATTGCCTTCGAAATCCATGGTAGTTCTCGTTCCATTTTGAGCACCGAAAGGTTGGTGTTAAATTTTATGCAGCGGATGAGTGGAATCGCTACACAAACGAATTCGTTGGTTAAAAAAATTGAGGGTACAGGGGCTAAGTTGCTTGATACACGTAAAACGACCCCAGGTATTCGCTATATGGAGAAATGGGCAGTGCGAATTGGCGGTGGATTTAACCATCGGTTTGCTCTTTACGACATGATAATGCTCAAGGATAATCATGTAGATTATGCAGGAGGAATTGAAGCGGCAATCGAACGTGCAAATGATTACCTGAAAGTGACCAAAAAGGAACTGAAAATTGAGATTGAAGTCCGTAACGAGGAAGAGTTGGAGACAGTGTTGGAAGTTGGTGGTGTAGATAGGATTATGTTGGATAATTTCAGTCCTCAGCGGATTGTTGAGGCGCTTAAGACTATACCAGATATTTATGAAGTTGAAGCATCGGGAGGGATAACCTCAGATACGATTCGTGATTATGCGGAAACTGGAGTGGATTTCATTTCAGTTGGTGCGTTGACGCATAGTTTTGAAAGTCTGGATATGTCGCTTAAAGCAACGTTCAACAAAACGACCTAGTTAAATTCATCGAGAATATCATTGTCGTTATTTTTTGGTTGAATCAAGCTTTCTGGAAGAATGAATGAAACCCCGACAATGCCCATGCCTGTTATGATAACGTAGTAGCCATAAGGTAAATTTGAAAGCAAAAATGTCAGTCCTACAAAGAGGACTATACTGCCAGCCCAATAGAGAAAATTAAAAAGGGTACTGTGCTTTCCAGACTGAAAAGATAGAAGGTTTAGTAATAGTCCAACCGCTCCACTAATCATGAAAATAATTTTGGCTGTATAGAATGAGATGTATTCCCTACCAAAATCAGTAAATAGAACGATGGCCATTAGAAATGCTATCGCAAAGGCAATTCCTGCAATTTTCTTTAAAATCATATCAAAATATACGTTTATTTTCCGAATGAAAGCATATTGTGTTAACTTTAGTATAGCAACCAAAAAAAAATAATTATGAGGAAAAATGTATTAGTATTAATGATGGCATCAGGACTGCTGTTTTCCTGTTCAGGTGAAGCTGAGGTTGAAGCCCCAGAAGAGAATGCGGAAGTTTCAACAGAGGTAATGGAGAAGCTGGAAACAGAGCAAGAGCTTAATGAACAAGTTCACGAATTGCACGATGATCTAGATGAACTTTTAGAGTCACTTTAATAACCTTAACACAAGAAAAGATGAAAAAAATTATACTTATAGCATGCTTGGTGGTTACAGGGACTGTTTCTGCTCAACGAAATAAACCTACAGTTGATAAGCCTGATGAAGTTACTGTTGGAGTAACAGATCACGAAAACAAGAAGAAGCACATTGACAAGAGCGGGGACAAGCCTTTGCAAAATGTTAACGCACCAACAACTACATCAGGTAATAGTGGTGGAGTTGGTAATGGTAAAAAGGCAGATGACGATTTTCAAAAAAGTTTGGAAGGGGTTGTGAGATCTGATTTTGGGAAGTCAAAAGCTCCAGAAGTAAAAACGCCTAAAAATGATGAAGAAGCAGAAGCGCAAATTTCCGAATTAAAAGGAAATTCAAAAGATGGACTTAATAACGCTGAGGAGAAGATCGCAATCGCTCGTACACGCCTGGAAGCATTAAAAGCGTCTGGTGGAATTTCCGATGATGATTACAATACGAAGTCTTCGGAATTGGATGCAATTGAAAAAAGAAAAGATAGCTTGAAGAGTTCATTATAATAAGAACTACATAAGTTTATATGGACTACTCATCATTTGATGGGTAGTCTTTTTTATTTGGAGAAGTTTTCGATATACGATTTAACATCAAGAAGGAAGTCTAAATCCTCTTCAACTTTGTTGCCAATTACGACAACGTTCGCTCCAGCCTTGGCCAAATCAACAATATGATCTCTAGAGCGAATTCCTCCACCTACAATAATAGGTGTGTCTAATTCTGACAGTTGTTGGATTACCGCTGAAGGGACATGATTGATAGCGCCACTCCCAGCGTCTAGATAGGTGATTTTTTTACCTTGAAGCATGCCAGCCTTTGCTGTACTTAATATAATAGATGCTTTATCGTTCGGTATTGGCGAGGTTTGACTCACATACGCCACGGATGAGTTAGTTCCGCCATCAATTAATATATATCCAGTCGGAATGACTTCAATGTCCATTTCGAATACTTCGTTCGCTGACTGTACATGATGCCCGATAAGATAATCAGGGTTTCTTCCCGAAATTAGACTTAAATACAATATTGCGTCAGCATCTGGAGACACCTGATGAGAAGCGCCTGGGAAAATAACCAAGGGAATTCGACTGTGCTTTTTTAGAATAGAAACCGTTTTCACGAACTCTTCTCTAGTAACTGTGCTTCCACCAACGAAAAAATAATCCACGTTCGCGAATTCAACCTTCTTTATAAGGTCTAGTAGTTTTTCGGTATCGGAACATTTCTCAGGATCTATAAGAATTGCAATTTGACCTTTACGCCCAGCGATGTGTTTATATATTTCTTGGCTGTTTAACAATCTGTTCGTTGTTTATGGAGACAATTACTCCTTGCTCCTCAAAGATATTCAATTTCACGAATATGTCGTTTTCTGGATTGACAATCTGACCAAGCCATTGCCCATTCTCGTCCTTTGACAAGAGTAGTTCAGTTTTGAAGTGAATTTTTTTTCTGCCTGCTAGTTTATATAGTGCTTCTTTGGCGGACCATATTTTTGTTACTTCTAATTTATTATTGACATCAAAGTGAATGGGCTCCTCAGAGGAGAGGAATTTTGGCTTTATGTCGAGGATGTTTTCACGGGGAGACTCGAGGTCCAGTCCTATTTTATATTGCTTGTTTAAAGCAAGCCCGACCATTTTTCTGCTATGACTAATAGATATGTACCCCTCATCTCTAATATAAGGAGCGCCATGTGGATCATAATGTATGTGTTCGAATCCAAATACACGATGGCGAAGAATTCGAGTGGCCATAAACTCCCTTCTTCTGTTCACATGTTTGAAAGAGAAAAGCCGCTGCTTTTCAATGTCAGTCAAATACTTAGTATAGTCCATTGGGTCGAATTCAGAATATGCACAAAAATAGATTTGTGTAGAACCTAATGATATCTCTTTAAATGTAAAGCCTTCCATACTTTATGTTGTCTGCACAAAAGAAAGGTATTTTTTCCAATGAAGAATATTAGACGTGTATAAATAGATCTCAAATTGGTTGTTGTTGCGACGGCTTGTCAATATAAACTTCCTACATTTGTTAATGAAAGTTAAGTAATACAGAATTTATTTTTTTTTAACATGCCTAAATGAAATTGATTTTTTCTATATTTACGCGCTTTCTATATAGCACCAAGTTTAAATAAACAAACTGCACTTATGTTACTAAAACTGAACTTAATCATTGTAAGCGTCTTGCTTACATTCACTTATGGTTTTTCTCAGGCTGGTCTAGGGACGATTAAGGGTACCGTAACGGACTCGGAGACAAAACAACCGATTCCTTTTACAAAGGTTATTCTTAAGAAAGATGGACAAGTTAAAGGAGGAGCCAACACTGATTTTGATGGAAACTTCCAAATCAATTCGGTTGAAGCAGGTTCTTATGACCTCGAGATTCGAAATGAGGGAGAAGGGTACCAGCCTCAATCACTCGAAGGAGTAATTGTTAACTCTGAAAAAATAACATTCTTATATGATCTGGCCCTTGGAAAGGCGAAGGATGTCCAGGAAATGGAGGAAGTAAGGGTTATTGCCTATAAGGTTCCACTGATTGATCGTAATGGTGGTGCAACAGGTGCAACAGTTACAAGAGAAGACATCGCTCGTCTTCCTGTTCGTTCGGCATCAGGTGTAGCAAGAACAGTAGGGGGGGTAAGCTCTGATGAAGGAAGCGGAAACATTAGTGTCCGTGGATCGCGTTCAGATGCAACGTACTTCTATATAGATGGTATTAAAGTACGAGGTTCATCAAGTCTTCCAAAATCAGCAATTGAAGAGGTAACTGTAATTACAGGTGGTCTTCCAGCAAACTACGGTGATGCAACAGGGGGTATTATCTCGGTAACTACAAGAGGCCCTTCTGCTAAGTATTTTGGTAGTATTGAAGGTGTAACTTCTGGTATGTACCTTAAAGGGAAGGATGAAGATGGATACGATGGTAAGTCTATTGGTCTTGATAAATATGGTTACAACCTTGTTGAAGGGATGTTCTCTGGTCCATTATGGATGCAAAAAGATTCTTTAGGTAACAAAACAAAGCCAAGATTAGGATTCCTTATTTCAGCTAACTTCACGGATCAAGTTGATAATCGTCCTTTGGCTAATGGAAGTTATAGAATTAAGAAGGATGTAAGAGATAGTTTATTGGCGGCTCCATTGAGACCATCAGGAACTGGAACAGGTGCACTTTATAATGCACTATTCTTAAGAGCAGATGATTTCGAGCAAGTAGATTGGAGAATGAACGCTAGAAGATCGACAGTATCTGCTCAAGCAAAGTTTGATGTAAACACAGGGCCATCTGTGAATTTAACGTTTGGTGGTTCATTGAACTACGATTGGGGAAGTATCTACTCTCGTCAGAATTCACTTTTCAACTTCTCTAACTTTGGTGCGACCAAAACATTAGACTGGAGAGTATTTGGACGTTTGACACAACGATTCAGCAATAACACTGAAGGTAGTAGTTCTAAGATCAAGAGTGCATTCTATTCATTAATGGTAGATTACTCGAAGTCGACAAATAAGAACTTTGATCCAAAACACGGTTATGATTTATTTAACTACGGTCATGTTGGAACTTTCGAAATTGAAAGAAGAAGAACATATACTGCATTTAATACAGAATTGAATGGTCGTGAGCAGGAATCTATTCCAGCAGATGTTCAGGTGATCTT
Organism: uncultured Flavobacteriales bacterium; assembly: GCA_905478665.1. GTDB lineage: Bacteria > Bacteroidota > Bacteroidia > Flavobacteriales_D > Crocinitomicaceae > UBA4466. Next base: position 4,834 of record CAJQJL010000030.1, on the reverse strand, counting down.
TACGCCGTCTGAAACTAACCCGATGTTAGCTGCACAGACTACGCAGTATTTCGGATTATACGATTACGCATCTAACTGGCAAGACGAGGAGAATTATCGTAACCTTTTTCAGGTTCAGCAAGGTAATGGTTTGAGAAATGGAGATGGTCCACAGGATGTATACTCTATATGGAGTAACATTGGGTCTCCTTACAATGGTTTCTTGAAAACTGAAAACGATCAGATTCGTGCAACAGGATCAGGTGCAGTGAATATTGGAGATCACTCTATTTCATTAGGATTTGAATACGAGCAGCGTTACGATAGAGGTTGGAGAAACGGAACATCTTCAAATGGAGGTGGTCGAGGACCAATTTCTTTATGGACGATGGCACGTCAGTTAACTAATTCACACATTAATGAATTGGATAAGTCACAAGCTTCGATCTTTGATTCATTAGGAATTACTTACATTAACTATGAGCCATTGAATACTGGGTATGCAAACACAAGTGGTACTGGAAACTATGGTGGTCAGGAGAATAACGACAACCAAAGCTTCTTCGATTACAACTTGAGAACATACTTATATGAAAATGATATGTTATCTTCTGATGGAGCTGGAAGTGAGTTCTTGAATATTGACCAGTACGATCCAAACATCTTTAAATTGTCTTGGTTTGCACCAGATGAATTATTGAACAGTGGTAACTCATACGTTTCTTACTGGGGGTATGATCATACAGGTGAAAAAGTTAAAGGACAAACAGATATTAACAAGTACTTTAACGAGTTTGATAAGAATGGTAACTACAAGCGTTTTGTAGGTGCTTACCAGCCAACATACATCGCAGGTTACCTTATGGATAGATTCGCATTCCGTGATATCGTATTCAACGTTGGAGTTCGTGTCGATGTATTCGATGCTAACCAGCCAGTATTAAAAGATCCTTATTTAATATACAATGCGAAGACTGTTCGTGAAGCGAATGAGGAATTAGCAGATGATCCAACATTGACATGGATTAATATTCCTGAGTCAATGGGAGATGATTATACTGTATATGTAAATGATGAGTATAACCCAAATGCAATTACAGGGTATAGAAATGGTGATGTTTGGTACGATGCAAATGGTATCGAAGTAGAAGATCCACAAGTTGTTGAAAGTCCAACAGGAATTATGCCGTACTTGCAGAATCCAGGACAAACATCTCCAACAGCTGATGCATTTGAAGATTATAAAGCGCAGATAAGTGTGATGCCTAGAATTTCATTCTCATTCCCAATTTCAGATGAGGCTTCATTCTTTGCTCACTACGATATCTTAACTAAGCGTCCAACTTCTGGTGTACGTTTTGATCCGTTCCAATATCAGTTTATCAACGATAGAAGTGCGATTATCAACAACTCTAACTTGAGACCAGAGAAGACGATTGATTACGAGCTTGGTTTCCAGCAAGTATTGACTAAGACTTCTTCATTGAAAATCTCAGCATTCTACAGAGAGCAGAGAGACAATGTTCAGTTGATTAACGTAACTGGAGCTTACCCAAGACAATATAGAACGTTTGGTAACCGAGATTTCGGAACAGTAAAAGGTTTGACAGTTTCTTACGATATGCGTAGAACTGGAAACATTAGAATGACAGCAAACTACACATTACAGTTCGCTGATGGAACTGGTTCGGATGCAACATCTGCGTCAGGTCTTATTAACGCTGGATTGCCAAACCTAAGAGCGATCTTCCCATATTCATTTGATCAGAGACACGCATTTGCGATTACACTTGATTACAGATATGGTGAAGGGACTGATTACAATGGTCCAGCAATTAAAGGTGTTAACCTTCTTGAGAATACAGGGTTGAACATTGTTTCTAATATCTATTCTGGTTCACCTTACTCTTCACAGTCGGTAATTACAAATGAAGGAAATATCTCTCCAGTAGCGGCGAGTTTGGACGGGACGTTGAATGGTTCAAGATTACCATGGTCATACCGTTTAGATTTACAATTGGATAGATCATTTAGCTTAGAGCTTGGAAAAGGTGATAAGAAGAAAGCAACATTCTTGAATGTATATGTTCGTATAACAAACTTGTTCAATCAATTCAATGTATTGAATGTGTACAGAGCAACAGGTAACGCTGACGATGATGGATATTTGGCAGCAGCAGCTAGTCAAACATCAATTCAAAATCAAGTTGATGAGCAGTCGTTCAGAGATTATTACACAATGAAGATTCAAAACCCATATAACATTAGTTCTCCTAGAACTATCCGTTTGGGTGTGAAATTCGATTTTTAATTCATAAGTAGGAAAACATTATGAAAAAGCAATTAATAGCAATAGTACTAGGCGCAACAACAATGTTGTGGTCAAACGAAGCTTTATCGTATAAAGGGGTTAATGATAATCCTAGCAACGGTGGAGGTAACGTTACAGCGAAAGGAGCCAATTGTTCACCAGCAACGGCGAAAATCACAATGGCGTTTAACGATGTTAGCTGTCTGATTGAGCAAGGAGGTAGTATGTGGCAGAATCGTGCAACATCTACAGCGGCTTATGAAGTTCCAGCAGGAAGTGGATTAACAATCATTTATGCGGGAGCATTATGGATGGGAGGTACGGATGTTAATGGTCAATTGAAGTTGGCAGGTTTGACGTTCCGTTCTGGAAATGATTTCTGGCCTGGGCCATTAACAGCGAATCCTGGATCTGGAACATACGATCCATCTTCACCAGTTGGAGCGGAAGCAGTTCGTGATTATGGTCAAGCAACGATAGATGCTGACCAGTGTTTATTTTACGATAAGTTCTATACAATTCGTAAGTCTGAAGTTATACAGTACTCTTCTTGGTGGGAAGCTTGTGAAGGTCCAAATGGTGATGCGGCACTTTGTGCAGAAGCAACACAGCCAGATAACGATGTACTGAATAGAATTTATGGATGGCCAGCGCACGGTGACGTATCAAGAGGTCAAGATTATTGGTTAGCACCATTCTATGACAATCCAAATGGACAGTCAGGAGCAGATGGAGCTTATAGGCCAGATGATGGAGATTACCCTTGGTACGATGATATTCTTGGAAAAGATGATATTGAGTGTGGTATTGATAGAAGAATTACTTTGTTTGGTGATGAGACGCACTGGTGGGTATTCAATGATAATGGAAACATTCACGGTGAATCTAATGGAGATCCAATTGGTATGGAGATTCGTGCACAAGCATTCTCATTTGCAACGAATGACGAAGTAAACAGAATGACTTTCTATAACTATGAAATGATCAACAGAGGTACTCAAACCTTACAGGATACTTACTTCGCACAATACATCGATTCTGATGTCGGAGGTTCTGATGATGATTATACAGGTTGTGATGTGTCAAGAGGTCTTGGTTACATGTACAATGGTGACAACTTTGATGGTGGTGCCAATGGAGCTTTAGGCTATGGAGAAAATCCTCCAGCGGTTGGTTGTGACTTCTTTGAAGGACCTTACCAAGATGCGGATGGAATTGATAACGTAGGACCTGTATTTGATGATGTTTCAGGAACATGGACTATTCCAACTGTGAATGATGCAATTGCTGGAAACGGAATTGTCTATACAGGTATCGGAGTTGGATATTCTGACGGAATCATTGATAATGAGCGTTACGGAATGAGACTGTTTACTTACTATACGAATGGTGCAGCACCAGCGGTAAGTGATCCAAGTAGTGCTTCACAGTTCTATAACTACATGAGTGGTTTCTGGTCTGATGGACAACAAATGATTTATGGTGGAACTGGATACCCTGGTTCTCCTGGATCTACCTCTATAGGTTCTACTTATATGTTCCCTGGAGATTCAGATCCATTACATTGGGCAACTGGTGGACAAGATATGGGTTGGGACTGGAGTGAAGTTGATACGGATAATGCAGGTACTGGAACAGCTCCTGCTGATAGACGTTTCGTTCAGTCTGCAGGACCATTTACATTGACACCTGGAGCGGTAAACAACATTACAGTTGGTATTGTATTCGGTAGAGGTTCGGATGGTGAAGCACTTTCTTCTGTGGAAGCGATGAAACAAGCGGATACAAAAGCACAGGCATTGTTTGATGCATGTTTCCGAATCCTTGAGCCACCAAATGCTCCTAAATTGACTATTCAAGAATTGGAGAATGAATTGGTATTGGTATTGACAAACCCACTTGGTTCATTGAACTATAAGGAAGAATACCATGAGGAAGATGAAATCAACATCGTTGATCCTAACGTAGATAGATTTTACACGTTTGAAGGATACCAAATTTACCAATTAGCGAATGCTGATGCATCCATTTCAGATGTAGGTGATGCAACGAAGGCACGTTTGGTAGCACAATGTGATATTGAGAATGATATTGTAGACATCGTTAATTTCGAATTTGATGAAGGTTTAGGTTTCTCTATTCCTAAATTGATGGTTGATGCGAATAATACAGGTATTCAGCACTCTTTCCTTATGACTGAAGATGCTTTTGCACAAGGAGATAAGGCACTTGTTAATCATAAGACATATTACTATGTTGCTGTTGCATACGCACACAACGAGTTCAAGAAGTATGATCCGAATGATCCTTTAGCATTGGATGGACAGAAGATGTCATATATATCTTCTCGTTTAGGGTCTGATGGTGGAGCGATTAAGTCAGTACCAGCGATTCCTCATAACCCGTCACCTGAATTGGACGGAACAATCCAAAGCATTGCTTACGGATCAGGACCATTAATCCGCCGATTGGATGGATTTGGAAATGGTGGTCGTGCAATCGACTTAACACAAAGTTCAAGAGATGCTATCGTAGCAAATGGAT
>CAJQJL010000029.1 GCA_905478665.1 uncultured Flavobacteriales bacterium | reverse complement strand
TTTGGCATTTTTCGCACATTATGCCAAATCTTGGTTCCTTTACCAATCTGACATCCGTCATCAATAATTGCGGTATCGTGCGCGAAATACTCCATTAATGGATGTTGTATTTATCAAAATTGTAATGCGCTGTAGCTGTTAATTCTTCTTCAGGTAAACTCTTGAAATACGCATATGTCCGTTTCAAGCCTTCTGCTCGATCAATGGTTGGTTCCCAATTCAACAACGTTCTTGCCTTGGTAATATCTGGTTGACGTTGTTTCGGATCATCGGTGGGTAAATCCTTATAAATCACCTTCTGATTCGTACCTGTCAATTTTATAATTTCTTCTGCAAAATCTCCGATAGAAATCTCTGAAGGGTTCCCAATATTCACGGGTTGCGCATGATCACTTAACAATAAGCGATAAATCCCCTCAACTAAATCATCCACATAGCAAAAAGATCGCGTTTGTGAACCGTCACCAAAAATCGTTAGGTCTTCCCCACGCAATGCTTGGCCTATGAATGCAGGCAAAACACGACCATCATTCAGTCGCATTCGTGGCCCATAAGTATTGAATATCCGCACGATTCGCGTTTCTACACCGTGAAAAGTGTGGTACGCCATTGTCATTGCTTCCTGAAACCGTTTTGCTTCATCGTAAACACCTCTGGGACCAACTGGATTCACATGTCCCCAATAGTCTTCGGTCTGCGGATGAACTTCCGGATCTCCATATACTTCAGATGTCGAGGCGATCAAAACACGTGCATTTTTTGCCAATGCAAGACCTAAACAATTGTGAATTCCCAATGAACCAACTTTTAAGGTTTGGATAGGAATTTTCAAATAGTCGATAGGGCTAGCTGGAGAGGCAAAATGTAAGATGTAATCGAGTTTGCCAGGTACATGAATAAATTTACTCACATCGTGATTGCAAAACTCAAAATTTTCCAAAGGAAACAGGTGCTCTATATTCTCCAGCCTTCCTGTGATTAAATTATCCATCGCGATTACATGATAATCTTTAGCAATGAAAAAATCACATAAGTGAGATCCAAGAAACCCTGCAGCTCCAGTAATTAAAATTCTCTTTCTATCTGACATTAATTTTCTGTCTTTACCAAAGGACTTACTGTTCTTCTTCCGATAGAACTATAATGGAATCCTTTGTTTTTCATTTCTTCTAAATCGTAGATGTTACGACCATCAAAAATAACTGGTTGATTTAATAGCGTCTTGATCTTCTCGAAGTCTGGATTTCTAAATGCTGACCATTCTGTAGCAATCAATAAAGCATCACTGCCTTTCAATGCATCATACTGATCATCCACAAACTCAATATCATCTCCAACAACATCTTTCACATTGTCCATTGCTTCAGGATCGAATGCAACAACCGTTGCCCCAGCATTAATTAGTGCTTCAATCATATACAAGGCTGATGCCTCTCGAATATCATCAGTGTCTGGTTTAAACGCCAATCCCCATAGAGCGAATTGCATTCCAGAAACATCTCCAAAGTAATTTACTACCTTATCAATTAGCACTACTTTCTGACGTTCATTGACATCCAATACGCTTTGAATAATTTCAAAATCGTACCCAAATTCGCCTCCACTTTTCACCAATGCACTCACATCCTTCGGGAAACAACTTCCTCCAAAACCAATTCCTGGATACAAGAACTTATGTCCAATTCGTGAATCAGAACCTATTCCTTCGCGCACTTTATCAACATCTGCCCCAACGCGCTCACAGAAATTTGCAATTTCATTCATGAACGTAATCTTCGTCGCAAGGAATGAATTGGCTGCGTACTTAGTCAACTCAGCCGACTTCTCATCCATGATAATTAGCGGATGACCGTCACGAATAAATGGCTTGTACAATTCAGTCATGATTCTCACTGCTCTCTCATCACTTGTTCCAACAACCACTCTGTCAGGATTTAAAAAATCATCAACGGCGAATCCTTCACGTAAAAATTCAGGATTAGAAACCACTGCAAAATCAAGATCTGTATTCTCTCTTATCGCTGCTTCCACCTTCTCTGCTGTTCCTACGGGCACAGTTGATTTATCGACGATCACCTTGTATTCAGTCATTAGTGCACCAATGTCTTTTGCTGCACTCAGCACATAACTCAAATCAGCAGAGCCATCCTCACCTGGAGGTGTTGGAAGTGCTAAAAATATGATTTCCGCAAAGTCAATCGCCTCTTTAAGATTGGTTGTAAATGAAATACGATTTGCATTAATATTTCTATCGAATACAACATCCAAATGTGGCTCGTAAATCGGAACTTCTCCGTTTCGCATACGCTCCACTTTCTTCTCATCGATATCAACGCAAATAACCTGATTACCTGTCTCAGCGAAACATGTTCCAGTTACCAATCCAACGTATCCTGTTCCGACTACTGCTATTTTTTTCATTCGAATATTTTAAGCGTGAACGTTAATAAACTCTGCAATATTTGAGCATATATACTCCAACTGATCATCTTCCATCTCCGTATGGATTGGCAAAGACAACACTCTCTGTGTCAACCAATCAGTTACAGGCAATTCCGTTTCTGCACTTCCAAAAGAAGCAAACATTTCCTGTCTGTGTGCTGGAACTGGGTAATAGATCATCGAAGGGATATCTTTTTCTGCTAGGTATGCATTTAGCGCATCTCTATCAATTCCTTCCAAAGTAAGTGTATATTGATGAAATACATGTCGCGACTCTGGGCCACGAACTGGTGTTTTTATTCCTGAGAATTGTGCAAAGAAGCGATCATAATGATCGGCAACCTTTCTTCTAGCATTGATGTAATTATCTAATTCACGTAATTTGATTCTCAGTACCGCAGCTTGAATACTATCCAAGCGCGAATTAACTCCCACTCTATCATGGTAGTATCGCTTACTCTGCCCATGATTTACAACCATGCGCATTTCTTCTGCTAAAGCGTCATCATTTGTAAAAATGGCACCTCCATCTCCATAGCACCCAAGATTCTTGGAAGGGAAGAACGAAGTACACCCAACATGACCGATTCCGCCTGTTTTAACATCTCCACTTGGAAGATGATAGTCACCACCAATCGCCTGAGCATTATCCTCAATTACGAAAAGATTATGCTTTTCAGCAATCTTCATGATCTCCTCCATATTGGCAGACTGCCCATATAGATGAACTGGAACAATTGCTTTTGTATTCGGAGTAATTGCCGCTTCAATTTCAGCGGCATTAATACAAAAAGTGTCTTTATCAACATCTACAAAGATTGGCTTCAACCCAAGCAAAGCGATCACTTCAGTTGTAGCAATAAACGTAAACGAAGGTGTAATCACTTCATCACCTGGCTTTAACCCTAGTGCCATCAGTGCAATCTGCAAGGCATCCGTTCCATTAGCGCAAGGAATTACGTGATTAACTCCCAAGTATTCTTCTAACTCACTTTGAAAGGCTTTAACCTCTGGTCCATTTATGAACTGTGCCGTCTCAAGGACGCCTGTTATTGCCGAATCTACCGCAGGTTTAATCTTCTGATACTGCGTGATCAAATCGACCATTTGAATTTTTTTCATCTAGAGATGTTCTTTACGATTTAAACAAGGGGTTAAAGATAAAAAATTGAAGCCAATTCAATTGCTGGAAAACGAACTTTATCGTACAATTTTAAAGAATTTGGGAATTCCGAATATCTATACCGATTAAGTCATGGACAATTTCGGTTCTCTACTTGTAATGTACCATGAAATCTATCCGCTCATTTTGCGCTCTTCCTGCTGGATTATCATTGGAAGCGATCGGTTTTTTCTCACCGTAACCATTGGACTCCAATCGTCCTTCTTCCACACCTTTTGAAAGGAGATAATCTTTCACAGCTTTTGCTCTAGCTTCGGACAAAACTCTATTCGGTTCAGACTCTTTTGAGTCGTCAGTATGCGCCCTAATTTCGAGCTTTTGAAATTCTGGATACTCATTCATCACTTTCACTACTTTATCAAGAATAGGATAGGATTCTTCAAGCATCTTATCGCTGTTCACTTCAAAGTCGACATAATTCATCGCTTCATTAAATACCTTTTTCACGTATAAATCAAGCTCTGGACAACCGTCATTTTCTATAACACCAGGCGTTTCTGGACATTCATCCTTGGAATCAGGAACACCATCCTTATCCGTATCAAAACTAGGACAGCCTTCAGGGCCCTTACCATAAACCGATGGGCAATTATCCTCACTATCTGGAATTCCATCATTATCTGCATCTGGAAGACCTTCAGGTTCTTCCGTTTCAGGCTTATTCTCTACTTCATCTCTCATTGTATTTTTCTCTACAACTTTCACCACCTCCACTGGTCTCTCAATATCAAGCACCCAGTCCATATGTTTTTTTCCTGACCCTAGATAGTATGAAGCACCCAATGAAAACTCGATAATTCTTCCGTGCAACCCCTTTTTAAAGTTGTTTTCGGTAAAATCAAATGTTTTAGATTGCCAAGCATTCGCAACTAGACTTGCATCAAAAAATAAGGACCAGTGATCACTTATTCTATATTGAGGTGTCAATCCGAACATATAATTCATCATTTCATCCGATCCTTGCGTATGCCAATCCTTAAACCAAACCGATCGCTTTTGATCTTTCAAACTTGAAAAACCAAAGCCAAAATGTAACAACATACCAAAGTTCTCATCCAACCTCTCAAATCGCGCCATTCTTCCAATATCAAAAACAGCTTGCAAGGTTAAACGAAAATAATGGGTCTGAAAATCCTCAGATATAACGTTCGGCTGAGGCCCCTTAATGTTTCCCCATTCATCGTTTTTAATTCGGTCAAATCCAACATCCAACTTCATACCAAACCTATTCGAAAGCATATATCTCCCGCCTAAGTTAGCGTGTAAAAAGGTTAGGTAATTGGAACTGTAACCTTCTGCAAACGGACCAATTGAATTATTTAAGCCTATACCAGCGTCTAAAGACCACTTTTTATAGGATTGACCGTAGCAAAGGTTGACCAAACTAAATGCAACAATTACAAAAATTAATCTCATGCACAAGTAGTTTCTAAGCAACAAGGTAGGAAATTTTCCCTAAATCGATATATCAATCTTTCAATGGTCAATTGTTGAATACCAATCTATACTCACTATATTCATTCTTTTCAATCCTTTATATTTGTCTTACAAACACTTCAAGTGAAAGATCAATCGAGAAAAAGGCACATTGCCAAGACTATTACATGGCGAATTCTTGCATCGCTTACAACTATTATACTTGCTTGGATCATCTCTGGTGATCCGCTCATAGGACTAACTATTGGTGGTTGGGAATTTTTTATAAAGATGATTCTTTACTATTTTCATGAACGCATGTGGTACAAAGCAGACTTTGGTCTGGAAAAAAGCAAACGTAAAAGCAAATGACCAACAATACGGTAAAGCAGCACTTCGGAGTCACCCGAGAGGATAGAAGAAAGCAGCACAAACACAACTCTTTTCTTCTTTGGTTTACAGGACTTTCTGGTTCTGGAAAATCAACTGTAGCGAATGCTGTAGAGCAAGCACTCTTTAAAAAAGGTGTCAGCACTTACCTTCTAGACGGAGACAATATCCGTCAAGGGTTAAACAAAGACCTTAGTTTCACTCAAGAAGGGCGAAAGGAAAATATCCGTCGTATTGCTGAAGTTTCAAATCTACTGGTCGATGCTGGCACCGTTGTACTTGCGGCCTTTATCGCTCCATTTGAAAAAGAAAGAGAAAACATCCGTACAATTGTTGGTACAGAAAATTACGTGGAAGTGTATATGACAACTTCCATAGAAGAATGTGAACGAAGAGATGTTAAAGGGCTTTATAAAAAAGCTAGAAAAGGAGAGATTAGTGACTTTACAGGTGTTTCATCGCCATATGAGCCGCCTGTTTCTGCAGATTTAGAAATCGACACAGAAAAAACAAGTGTTGATGAAGCGGTAGAAATGATATTAGAAAAAATTCGAACTAAACTGGAACGCGCATGAGTAAATACTACTTGAATTATTTGGATGAACTTGAATCTGAAGCAATATTTATCTTACGTGAAGTCTTTGCTAAATTCCAAAACCCTGTAATTCTATTTTCTGGAGGAAAAGACTCAATTCTTGTCACCCATTTGGCAAAAAAGGCATTCTACCCATCCAAAATTCCTTTTGCCTTGATGCATGTGGATACAGGTCATAATTTCCCCGAAGCAATCGAATTTAGAGATCAGCTAGTAGAAAAATTGGGCGTTCAGTTAATTGTAGGGTCCGTCCAAGAATCAATTGATACTGGGCGTGTAGCTGAGGAAAAAGGAAAAAATGCAACACGAAACGCACTTCAGATCACAACCTTGCTGGACACCATAGAGTCAGAGCGCATTGACTGTGCAATTGGAGGTGCTCGTAGAGATGAAGAAAAGGCACGTGCCAAAGAACGTTTTTTCTCACATCGGGATGAATTTGGTCAATGGGATCCAAAAAATCAGCGACCCGAATTGTGGAACATGTTTAATGGCAAACACTATGAAGGAGAACATTTCAGAGTATTCCCAATCAGCAACTGGACGGAAATGGATGTTTGGAACTACCTTCAACGTGAAAAGATTGAACTTCCCTCACTTTATTTCGCACATGAACGTGAAGTTGTTTGGAGAAATGGATCTTGGATTCCGAATTCTGAATTCCTCAAACTGGATGAAAAAGACAAAATTGAGACGAAGAAAATTCGCTTTAGAACCCTCGGAGACATTACCATAACTGGAGGAATAGAATCTGAGGCAGATACGATTGAAAAAATAGCAATCGAAGTTGCGGCGATGCGTCAAACGGAACGAGGTAACCGAGCAGACGACAAACGATCGGAGAGCGCAATGGAAGACAGAAAACGTGAAGGGTACTTTTAAGCTAAAGACATGAATTTAGAAAATAGTCAACTATTAAGATTTACAACAGCAGGAAGTGTCGATGACGGAAAAAGTACGCTCATTGGCCGACTTCTATACGATTCAAAGTCCATTTTTGAAGATCAATTAGACGCCGTAGAAAAAACAAGCATTCGTAAAGGTCATGCAGGAGTTGACTTAGCACTTTTTACCGATGGATTGAGAGATGAAAGGGAACAAGGGATCACTATTGATGTGGCTTATCGTTATTTCACAACACCAAAGAGAAAGTTTATCATTGCCGATACACCTGGACATATTCAGTACACCCGAAACATGGTTACTGGAGCCTCAACAGCGAATGCAGCAATCATATTAATTGATGCGCGAAACGGTGTAATTGAACAAACTAAGCGTCATTCATTTATTGCCTCACTTCTTCAAATCTCCCACATAGTTGTTTGTGTCAATAAAATGGACCTTGTGGAATACAAAGAGGATGTTTTCAATGAAATTGTTGCAGAATACGAAAATATCTCTTCAAAAATGTTGATCAAGGATGTTCATTATATCCCAATAAGCGCACTTGATGGCGACAACGTAGTGAACCGTTCAAAAAACATGGATTGGTACGCAGGAGCACCTCTTCTCCACACATTAGAAACAATGCACATCAGCAGTGACATCAATAAAGTAGACGCTCGCTTCCCAGTACAAACAGTTCTGCGCCCACAACGCGAAGGCTTTATCGACTACAGAGGTTATGCAGGTCGTGTTGCAAGTGGTATTTTTCGTCCAAACGATGAGGTCCTTGTACTTCCTTCTGGATTTGCATCTCGCATAAAGTCTATTGACACAGAAGATGGTTCACTGGATGAAGCATTTGCTCCCATGTCAGTATCCATAACACTTGAGGATGACATTGACGTTAGCCGTGGAGACATGATTGTACGTGCGAAGAACCGACCTGAATGCTCACAAGACATTGAAGTCATGCTTTGTTGGCTCAATGATTCCCCAGCCAAACCTCGTGCAAAGTATTCAATCATGCATACTTCAAACGAACAAAAGGCGATTATTAAAGAAGTCATTTACAAAGTAGACGTCAACACTTTTGACCGCGATACAGCAGACAAAGAACTCAACATGAATGATATCTGTCGCGCAAAAATACGGACGACAAAACCTTTGATGATCGATTCCTACAGAGACAATCGAATTACAGGAAGTATTATTCTTATCGATGACTCAACCAACGAAACGGTTGCAGCAGGCATGATTATTACGCAATAAGACACTATGAAAGATGACCTTAATTCATACCTGCACCTAGCAGCTATGGCAGCCATTGAAGCAGGAAAGCGAATTATGGAAATCTATGAAACCGATGACTTTGACGTTGATTTCAAATCTGATAATTCACCACTTACTCGCGCAGATGTTGCCGCACATGAAATTATCGTTGAACACCTAAATAAAACTGGAATCCCCGTCCTATCGGAGGAAGGTAAACACATGCCCTACTCGGACAGAAAAGACTGGAATACACTATGGATTGTTGATCCAATTGACGGAACGAAAGAATTCATCAAAAAAAATGGTGAGTTCACTGTAAATATCGCGCTGGTTGAAAATCAAATTCCCATACTAGGAATCATCTGCGTCCCTGCCCTAGATGAATTGTATTTCTCCACGAAAGAAAATGGAGCTTATAAGTCAGAAAATATTGATCAATTTCAAATGACAATTAATGTTCTTAAGCATGGAGTAAAACTCCCACTCGATAAAAATAGATCAACCTATACGATTGTTGCAAGCCGTTCGCATTTATCAGAAGAAACACAAGACTACATAGACGACCTTAAAGAAAAACACGGAAGCGTTGATCTTATTTCAAAGGGCAGTTCGCTTAAACTTTGTATGGTTGCCGAAGGCGCTGCAGACTGTTATCCACGTTTTGCTCCTACGATGGAATGGGACACTGCTGCTGGACAGGCTATTTGCATGCACGCTGGATTTGATGTTATCGATTGGAAAACACAAAAAACCATGCTTTACAATCGTGAGAACCTTCTCAACAATTGGTTTTTGGTAAAATAGCTTCCAATCGCCGAATTCATAGCTGAAAGAGCGTATCTTTAGAATGCAATGATCAATCGGTTAAAATCAAAGCTGTCTAAAGATGCCAATCTAAAAGAGCTACTTACGGGCAGTGCAATCACTTTTGTATTGAAAATAACGGGGATGACCCTTGGCTATGTCGTTATCTATTTGATTTCCAGAAAGAACGGTGCGGAAGGCGTTGGCTACTACAGTCTGATCAATCAATTACTGCTTCTTCTTGGAGTTATCGCCACGCTTGGAATGAACGTGTCTGTTCTGCGTTACGTGGGACAATACAACAACGCAACTGACGCCCCTCAAATGCGCAATTTGTACGCACGGATTCTCTCCATGGTTATTCCTGTCAGCATTGTGCTTGGACTTCTGGTTTTTCTCTCTTCAGAACAAATTGCCCTTTACGTTTTCAAGAATATTAATTACACCCAAGCTATTGAAATTACAGGAATCGCGCTTCCCTTCTTTGCACTGAATCGTATTGGAGTCGAGTTTATTCGTGGACTGAAAAAATTAAAAATATCAGAGTTTATTCGCAGCGTATTGCGCCCATTGATCGTGGCCATTTGCTTAATCATCTATTGGTCAGCAAAGATTCCCAACGTTTATATCATTTACTTCTTTGTACTGGGAGTTGTCATCAACAGCTTCTTTTCAAATGGCGCTATTTGGATGTATCTGTTAAAAATAGAATCACCTAAAAAAAGACTTCTTTCCAGAATAGAACTACTTACTGTGTCCACACCAATGATGGTTACGGCTATCTCTTCGACGCTTATGGCGGCAGTATCACTGTTCATGATCGAATATTTTACAACGACCGACAAAGTTGGAATTTATGGAGTAGCGTTCCGGATTTCGCAGCTGATCGCTATTGTTTTGGTTGTTGTGAATACCATTGCCGCTCCTAAATTCTCGGAGTTGTTTTGGGCGAAGAAAACAGAAGAACTTCAAAAGGTCATTCGTCAAAGTGCGAAGATGATGTTTTGGGCCGCATTATTCCTTTCGATAGCAGTGATTATCGCTTCAAAATGGGTGCTTGGAATCTTCGGAGATGATTTTGCTAGCGGTCAACTTACGCTGATAGTTTTGGTTATTGGACAGCTCATAAATGCGGCAACAGGATCAGTCGGCCTTTTTTTAAATATGAGTGGTAATCAAAAAGTTTTGCGGAATACAGCACTCATATCTTTGGCCCTCCAATGCATCATAGCGGTGATCCTCATTCCTCTTATGGGTATTCTGGGCGCAGCAATCGCATCAACCGTTGCGGGCTCTCTTTGGAACCTAATGTGCATTTTATACGTAAGTAAAAGACTGAAGCTGAAAACATATTATTTCCCCCTAGTAAACTAAGATGAGTATCCATACTTTCATATATCGATTAAAAGACCGCATGAGTACTCTTGCCTTCCGAATGCGATATTCTCCATACATTCAGTTAAAGGGCAATAATACTGTTCGAAAACGCGTGACAATTCGTCCTTTCTCGAAACAAAATTCGCGCTTGAAATTAACACTTGAAAATCGCGCGAATATCTACAGCGATGTTCTGATTCAAGGATCTGGTGAAATCCGCCTTGGAGAACGTTCGTTTATTGGTTCATTTTCAACGATAGGCTGCAATGAGAAAATCGACATTGGTAAGAACGTAATGATTGCCCAAAGCGTGTCAATTCGAGATACCGATCACGGATTTTCTAACATCAATATACCAATGATTGAACAAGGCATTACAACGGCTCCAATTATTATCAACGACAACGTCTGGATAGGACATGGCGCTGTAATTACAAAAGGGATTACAATCGGTTCAGGCGCAATCATCGGAGCAAACGCAGTTGTCACAAAGGATGTCCCCGAAAACGCCATCTTCGGTGGGGTTCCTGCTAAACTCATTCGCTATCGTGAATAAATCCAAGACTCCAAATTTCCTTTGTGTAGGAGCCCAAAAGGCTGGGACAACAAGTCTGCACGATATTTTAAAACAACATCCACAAGTTTATTTGCCAGAAAGAAAGGAGGCACATTTTTTTGATAACGAAGACCGATACAAAAAAGGACTTGACTGGTGGATGAACGAATTTTTTAGCACCTATAACGATGAGCCCATTATTGGCGCAATGACACCCGAATACTTGTATTATCCTGAAGTCCCATCACGCATTGCCGAACATCTCACTGAAGATCTTAAACTCATCATCGTACTACGCCATCCTGTGGACCGTGCCTATTCTCACTATCTGATGTCAAAGCGACGCGGATTTGAAGAACTAAGTTTTGAAGAAGCAATTGAAGCAGAACCAAAACGTATTTTACAAGGAGATTTTGAGCGAAATCATTTTAGCTATCTGGATCGGGGAAGATACGTATCACAAGTAAAGCGATACCTTAATTTATTTCCAGCAGAGAACATCCTTATTCTTTCTTTTGAACAGAACATTAAACAAGGGCTGGACGACACATTAAAAATTATTCAGTCTTTTCTTGGAGTGAAATACGTTAAATTAAACACATCGATTAAGAGCAATGTTGCATCGGAAACGAAGTCAAAAAAGGTACAACAGCTAGTGAATAAAAATAATTTACTTAAGCGCATGATCAAGCCCCTCATTCCACAAAAAACACGTCGGGCTATGAAGCAAAAAGTAGGACAAATCAATAGTCAGGAAATTGGACTGCAAGCTAGGTTAGACGCTGTAAAACGAGATGAACTCTTCGAGCACTATTACGCGAACGAAATTGAAACATTAACAGAACTAACGAATATAGATTTCTCCTTTTGGAAGGGAGGTAAACAAACAACTTGATAAAAAGGAAGTACATAGCACTCCTAATCATCATTACGGCACTCGTCTTAACCCTTGATGCATTTGCTCTTACCACAGTGGCTAAGTATGCAAAATACGCATCAATGGCCATCAGTGCTGTAGGGTTTGGCGTATTTGGAATCTATTTCAGAAAGTTTCCCAAGCCTTTGCGTCAATTTGGACTTTTATTTATTGCTCTACTTGCGATCTCGATAATATCGGCAAAATCGATTCATCATCAATCGTACTTTTCTGGATTTATTGCCAGCTCTTCCATATTCATCGTTGGAACTTCTTTTCTCATCTACTATCTCCTTATCCGCTATTCCATTAGCATGGAACTTGTAAGAAAAAGCCTACTGTCGACGGCATGGGTTTTCCTTGCATTCTTTGCATTGCTCTTCTTGCTTCAAGTGCAGTTCCCTTCAAGCACATCCAGCGATACCGTCTTCGGTTTTCAATCACTGAGAAAAGGAATTGTCAACCTTGGAGCCATCATCTATCTCGTTCAATTCTTCAAAAAAAACCATTTCAAATACCTTGCTTTTGCGTTAATACTTTTCTCGGTTAATCACTGGGCAGATTTTCAACGTTATCTGTTATTCGTGTTCGCCATGTGTCTGGGAGTATTGCTTTTCAATTACCGAAAAAGAACCGTAGGGCTAAAAATAATAGCAATTACCATTTTCGTTGTCCCAATTCTAGTAACGGTATTGTCAGTCACCCCAATTGGTCAAGAATTCGCTAAAAAGATGAGTGCAACATTTGAAATTTTTGAAGAAAACAGTGACGATTTCTCCGATTCATCAATGGCAATTCGAGTAACGCAATCATTATTTGCCCTTGAAAGCATAAAAAAATATCCGCTCACTGGAGTAGGACGAATTCGAAGTAGCGAGAAAGACAAAGTTTCTAAAACAAGCTATTTTCACGTCTCCGACATTGGACTTATCGGTATCTTATACTCATATGGCATTTTCGGTTTACTTATCTTCTTTAAACAATCGCATTACGTTTGGAAAAGCCTTGCCAAGGGTGCTTTAATTAGAGAAGTACTTAGTGCCGAATTCAAGCTCTTTTTACTCTTTCTGATTATTCATACTATCTTAACAGGAAGATCTCTTAATTCTCCAGCTGAATTCATGTGTATACTTGTTTTTGTTGAGGTAGGAAGAAGGGAACTCAAAACTCAAACTGAGGACGATGATACATAAGAAACTGGTCATTGTATTAGTAAACTACCACGGCTTTAAAGACACAAAAGCCTGTGTAGAAAGTATCCGTCTACGCTCAGAAAAGCATTCTTTTATTATTATCGTCGACAATTCAGAACCAAGTGACACAAGCCTTGTTGAGATCCTAGACGACAGTATGCATCTAATCCAGACGGGAGAGAATCTTGGCTTTGGCAAAGCAAACAATATTGGAATTAATTGGGCGCGAGAACATATCCATTTTGATTCTCTGTTATTGTTGAACAACGACACCCTTATTACCGCTGGAAGTTTACAAACCATGCAAGCATGTCTCAAAGAACAAAATGCTGGTATCGTAACATGTAAAACAATGTTCGCTGACGACCCAACACTTGTCTGGTACGGCGGAGGCGAAATAGACTACCAAAAAGGCTGGCCGAAAATCGTCGAATTTAATCAACAGGCTAGTCCTGAAGGGGCCAACAAATCGCGCTATGTTACTTTTGTTTCTGGTTGTGTAATCCTTTTTTCAAGGAAAGCAATCGAAGAATTGGAAGGCTTTGATGAGATTTTTTTCATGTATGCTGAAGACCTTGAACTCTCAATCAGGGCAGCGAAAAAAAACATTAAAATCTGGTACACGGCAGACGCAATTATCTATCATAAAGTACAAGGTAGTTTTGGTGATAAAAACAAGTACAAAGGGATGCATTCAAAAAACCTTGCGTTAGATTTTCACTTCTACCACAAGAAGCGGAATCAATGGGTTACATTTCGTAAGCATCTCCAGGGCAAAGCATTCAGAAAGTTTAGAAGGAATTATTGGTTCAGCTTTTTCAAAACCCTATTCCGGATACTCCTTCGATCGCCTCAACGATTTAAAGTTCTTCGAGCGGCATTTAAAGTAATGAGATCATTATCCTATAAAGAGGCATGAGTAGCGAGAATTCATACCTAATTATCCCTGGCGTGCATAAGGGAGGAACAACATCACTCTACAAATATTTGGGCGATCATGATCGCTGTTATGCTCCTCTCAAAAAAGAACTTCACTTTTTTACGCCGCTCGTATATAATGAGAAGATCGATTCGATTGAGACGTACTACGAAAATTTCAAAGATGCAAAATCAGATGATATTCTCTTAGATGTAAGTCCATCGTATTTGTACGGAGGAGACGCTGTAATCAATCAACTTAAAAAACTCAAAAAAGTAAAGGTTCTTCTTATTCTTCGAAACCCGTCCAAGCGTTTTGTTTCTTTCTACAAACAAGCGATAAAAGCTGGACGGATTTCAGGAAAGGAAACACTTTTAGAGTTCTATAAGAAGTCACAAGCAGCCTTTAAACAGTTTCAAGAAGATGGTGTTCACCTTGATAATTTTTATAATCGATCCCTTCGTGAAAGTTGTTATGTCATGTACGTCGAACCGTGGCTGAATGCGTTTGGCGACGATTTGAAAATTGTCTATTTTGAGGACTTGATTACTTCGCCACACGAAACAATGAACACTATTTGCGATTGGCTGGAAATTCCTGATTCATATAAGAATTACAATTTCAGTGTCGAGAACCAGTCCTTCAAACCAACGAACCAAAAAGTCGGTGTTCTTGCATCCAAAATCTTTCTGAAAAACGAACGGTTTTTTAGAAAAAATGTGCGTCTGAAGAACTTTCTAAAGAAAATTTATGGTAGACTAAATCACTCGAAATACGACCAGCCTACTGAAGGTGTTTCTGAAGAACTCAACGAATTTTACAAAGATTACAACCTTGAATTCAATCAGTTGATGAACAAATACAATCGAAAAAAACCGAACTGGTAAAATGAAGATCAGGCAACCAAACTTATTCATTGTTGGTGCTCCGAAAGCGGGGACTACATTTTTGTTCGCAGCATTGAAGGATCACCCTGAATTGCATTTTCCGAAAATCAAGGAATTGAACCATTTTTCCTTTGATGAACTCTCAGTCAACTCTTATTACAAAGACTACAAAATAAAGGAACGAAAAAAATACCTCAGCTTATATTCTTCCGCTGAAAATCAGAAGTACATTGTGGATGCAAGTGTTTCCTATTTTGCCTTTCCCTCCGTGGCAGAAAAACTGTATCAGTTCAACCCTGATTCTAAGATTATCATTGCCCTGAGAAATCCAATCAAGCGGGCCTTCTCTCATTACCAAATGGACAAGCGTATGGGGCATGCTGAAGAATCGTTCATGAGTTACATCGCTGGACATAAGAACGACCCGCACTACCTTCAATACGTCCAAAATAGCCTCTATTTCGAAAATATTTCCAATTATTTGAAATACTTCAAGCGTGAAAACATACACATTCTTCTTTTAGAAAAAATTGAAGCTGAGCTTGATGGTCTATATCAATTTTTAGGAATTGAACGCATCGACTCCTCAGTAACAACGGATACGGTTGTTAATGCGAATAAAGCGCCTAGAAACTCGGTAGCACGTTATTTACAGAAGAACAGAAAATTAGTCTCCGCCTTGAAATTTGTGGTTCCAAAAAAACTAATAAACGGTTTCAAAAACGTCCTATACAAGCCAGCTCCCAAAACAACAATAGACAAGGAATCGGCGATTTTTTTGTACAATTGTTTTAGAAATGACATTCAATCACTATCCGATTTAATTAATGTTGATTTATTTCAGCTATGGGACTTAAAAAACATCCATCATGAGCAAGGAAGTTGAAGCACGAAAGGTCACTAGTTTCCGCAGAGTGATAAACAAGTTATTGCAGATTCTTGCGCGAAAAGAAATTTTTCCTGGCAATTTCAGAGCACGCCTCCATAAAATGCGTGGTGTTCAATTTGATGACGTTGGGTCGGTTTTCTTTGGCGATAACATCATCATCGATGGGATCTATCCAAAGAATGTACGGATTGGTAAACGCTGTATTATTACTTCAGGGGTCAAAATACTTACGCACTTTTTAGATACCGATAAACTCTCCGAGGACGACGATTACTATTTCCGATTTTATCAAGGAAAGGTAGTGATTGAGGAAGATGTCTTTATCGGTTTCAACGTTGTAATTGCCAAGCCAGTTACCATCGGCAAAGGATCCATCATTGGCGCCAATTCAGTTATTACCAGAGATGTTCCTCCAGGCTCAGTGATGACTGGTTCGCCTGCGAAAATTATGAAACGATTCAACGAAGCAACGTGTCAGTCGGAAGAATAAGTATCATCGAACCCGTTGGAGGACATGGCGGCATGGACTTCTATGATTATGGTCTTGCGAACGGAATTGCCACAAATGGATTGGAAGTTACACTTTACACTTGCAATGAAACGCAAACGCGCGAATACCCCAACGTAATTACATCAAAGACTTTTGGAGATGTATGGAAGAAGAACAAGTTGGCAAAACTCAGGGCATTTCTTGGTGGATATATGCGCTCTTTTCAAGATTCAAAGAAGAATAATGCAGCTGTAGCTCACTTTCACTTCTTCCAAATTAGCTGGCTAAACCTGATCGTATTGCGCATGGCGAAAAGGTATTCATTTAAAAAAGTATTGACCTTACATGACGTTGATCCTTTGGTTAACAAAGCATCTTCTCGACTTCATCGATTAACATACAAACTTGTTGATCATGTGATCGTCCACAATGAATTCAGCAGAAAAGAGCTCTCAAAAAAGGATGTCTCGTCTGGAAAAATCACCGTGATCCCTCATGGAAACTACCTCCCTTTCATTGAACGCATTGACAAATCGGAATCACATTCAGAAAAACTGTCTCTGTTATTCTTTGGTCAAATCAAAGAAATGAAAGGACTAGATGTACTTCTGGAAGCGCTCGCAATTGCCATCCAAACAAAACCGACAATTCACTTAACAATTGCAGGCAGGCCTTGGCATACTGAAAGTGAGAAATACACGGAACTGATCAAATTTCATGGTCTGGAACAACATGTAAAGACAGTGTTTGAATACATTCCGAACGAAGATGTCGCAGATTACTTTGCTAAGTGTGATTTAGTTGTTCTCCCCTACAAACGGATCTACCAAAGTGGGGTTTTACTTTTGTCTATGAGTTACGAAAAGTCGTGTTTGACATCAGACCTAGAACCTTTTTCTGAAATCATTGAGCATGGAAAAAATGGTTTTCTCTTTCAATCTGAATCCGCGCAAGATTTATCCAGAGTTCTATTGGAGATTGAACGTGATAAAAACAAATTAAAAGAGGTCAGCAGCAAAGCCTCTGAACTCCTCAAGGATAAATTCGATTGGAAGATTATAGGTGAGCGAACAAAAGCACTGTACTCCCACTTGCTGAATCAAAATAATTAACTTGGTATTCAAGAAACGCATTTGTCAGAAACTGGATTGAAAAAAGTTGCCATCATAGGGTCAGTAGGAATTCCTGCCAAATACGGTGGTTTTGAAACGCTTGTTGAATACCTCACCCAAACACTTGAGGGCAAGTACAACATTACGGTGTATTGCAGCAGTAAATCTTATCCTGAGCGATTGGCAGAACACAACGGCGCAAAACTAAAATACGTCCCCTTAAAAGCAAATGGATTCCAAAGTATTCCTTATGATCTTTGGTCAATTGCTAAAGCTATTCGAAAGCATGACACTTTACTCATTCTTGGAGTAGCTGGCTGTTTTGCAATTCCATTTTTCAAGCTATTTTTCAAACGAAAATTCATTGTTCATGTTGATGGCACCGAATGGAAACGTGATAAATGGGGCAAATTAGCCAAATGGTATTTAAAAACTTCCGAACGATTAGCAGCAAAGCGTGCAGATTTCATTATTGCAGACAATCCTGTAATCAAAGAATACATTGACGAGTCCTACGGCATTGAGTCCGTTATGATTCCATACGGAGCAGATCATGTTGAGAAATTAGAACTATCCGAGGACAACAAGAAGACTTATCCATTTTTGCGAGAGTCGTACGCCTTTAGTGTTTGTCGTATAGAACCAGAAAACAACATTCACAGTATTTTAGAGTGCTTCCATGGAATCCCTGAGACCTTGGTCTTTGTCGGCAACTGGCTATACAGTGACTATGGAAAAAGGCTATACGCGCAATACAAGGACGCTAAAAATATACACTTGCTCTCACCTATTTATGATCAGCACTTACTCAACGAAATTCGCTCCAATTGTTCAATTTATATTCACGGGCACTCCGCGGGAGGTACAAATCCTTCACTCGTAGAAGCAATGATGCTTGGACTAAATGTTGCCGCATTTGATGTTGGATACAACAGAGCAACAACTGATGAACAAGCTGCTTATTTCGCCGATGTTGAAGAGTTAACCTGTTTAGTCACGAACAACCCTGTGAACAATGCAGTCGCGATGAAAAAAATAGCTCTGGAAAAATACACCTGGAATGCAATCTGCGAAAAGTACGAAGATCTACTTTAATCTTCTTTTTTAAAAATGGCGAATGTCGTATTCAAAATAATCTTAAGATCAAGAAGGAAGGACCAATTTTCAATGTACCAGATGTCATTGTTTACTTTGTTTTTCATCTCTTTGAGCTTCTGAGAAGAATCGATAAAACCAACAGTCTGTGCCCAACCTGTAATGCCTGGCTTCACGTAATGCCGAACATTAAACTCATTAATCATTTCCGAATACTTCTCAGTATGAATTAACATGTGTGGACGCGGCCCGACAACAGACATTGTTCCAACCAATACATTCACAAACTGAGGAAGCTCGTCAATTTTTGATTTTCGTAAAAAACGCCCTAAACGCGTAACCCTTGGATCGTTTTTCATTGTACCTTTTTCATTAAAATCACCGTCAACAACCATTGTTCGAATCTTATAGCACGTGAAGATTTCACCATCTACCCCTGAACGCTTTTGCTTAAAAAGTACAGGGCCTTTTGATGTCAATTTAACAGCGATCGCTACAATTGGAAATAGCCATGTCAGTACTCCCAAGATTATAATCAGTGAAAAAATAATGTCGAAGGCCCTTTTAATCACCTGATTTGAAAAATAGGCCAGTGGTTCACGGCGCATTCTAAGAACGGGCACATGACTGTAGTATCGAATCTGAACGCGATGGGCAGAGGTATACTTCTGGAAGTCAGGAATTATCTTTACACGTACGCCGTATCGGTCGCACAATTTGAAAATTCCTTTTACTCGCCTCGCGTTAGTTGTTGCCAGTGCAATGTACAACTCCTCAATTCTCCCTTTCTGAAGCTCTTGTTCGATAGAGTCAATATTCCCGATATACCGAATCTCATTCGGATTCACCTCTGCATCAGTAAAAAATCCCATTACACGGTATCCGTAAGCAATATCAGATGTTAGCACCTCATAGATGTCCTTTGCATTGTTATTATAACCTACAATAGCCACAAACTTGTGGTTGACACCACGCCTTCTCAAATATTTAAGCACTTCAAAGAGAACAATTCTATACATAACTATACCCACGATGAAGAGTAAAAAGAAAATGAAGAAAACGAACCTTGAAGAATCTCTAAAATCAAGGATATACGTCATCAATATAAATAGCGGGAGATGCGTGAGTACCATCTTGAAGGTACGTTTCAATGTCGCTTCTACTGGCTCAAAACGCATTATTTTGTAGGCGTCAAAAACACCTATCAGAAGAATCCAAAGTACATTTCCTAGAAGTAATAACCGCATGTACTCGTTGAAATACGCCACATCCAATTTTCCAAAACGGATCAATATTGCCGCAAAGAAAGACACGTTCAAAACAACGATGTCCATCAGTAGCAGCAAGATTTTGGTGTGACGCACCATTCGTGCGACGAAATTCCGTATCTTACGATTGACCATCGTGATAAATGTATGAAGATTTACCTTACCGTGGATTATTCTACTATTTTTGGTTTTACATTAAAATGTTGATAACTATGTCAAGTACGAGAATGATGATCACTCTACTACTGATCGCGCCTCTAATCTTTGGATCTTGTGTTAATCGTAAAAAGCTTGTTTATTTTCAGGCGGGAGATGGTAGCATTGAAAACATTGATCAATACCTTACACCACATTTAGAAATTGGAGACGTTCTTTCCATTGAAATAACGGGTGCTGATCATGAAATCGCGGCTCCTTTCAACCAAGCAGAACTTGTGAGACAAGGAAATCAAATAGGTTCGTACGAAAATGGAATTCCCGCGACTTATGGTTATTTGGTTGCTCCAGACAGTACGGTTTCACTTCCCATTGTAGGGAAGGTGAAACTTGCGGGCTTAAATCGTAATGCAGCGGTAAAAGAAGTTGAAAGAGTTGTTGGAGAATATCTCGATTCCCCTAGTGTCTCGCTACGAATACTCAACTTTAAAATCACAGTGCTTGGTGAAGTAAAAAACCCTGGGACGTTTTCTGTTCCCAATGAACGACTCTCAATTCTTGAAGCTATTGGAATTGCAAAAGATTTAAAAATAACAGGAGAACGCAAGAATGTGCTGGTCATTCGACATGAAAACGGTGAAAGAAAAGAATATCGAATCGACCTTACAACTACGGCAATTTTCCAATCTCCCGTGTACTATTTGAAACAGAATGACGTAGTTTACGTAGAACCGAATAGAAAAGCGCGATATGATGCGTCCATTCTGCGTTCAGCAGGGGGAATAGTCATTTCTGCGACCTCGTTGATCGTATCGACGCTGGTGCTAATTGTTAAATAAATTTTGGGGAGTAAACGAGAAAAAAATCACGAGTTCGATGACGAGCTTAATTTAAGGGAGCTACTACTAAAATATACCTCTCGCTGGAAATGGTTTGCACTTTCGTTGCTTACCACCCTGACAGTTGCATTCTTTGTTTTGCGATATACACCCAAAATCTATGAATCAAAAACAAAATTGTTGATTCAATTTGAAAAGACGGGTGCTTACTCAGAGCTGTCAGCGTTTCAAGATCTTGGTATGTTTGATGGTATTGGCAGGTACAACAACCTTTATAACGAACGGGAAGTTTTAAGCTCCAGACCTTTACTCCGTAGCGTTATTGAAAAGCTCGACCTGAATACCCAATATTACCTCATCGGTTCGAAGACGGGTATTGAACGTAAGGAATTTTATAAAAATTCGCCTATAGAAATTATTCGTCTAAATGATTCGCTTGAATTAAAGACAACCACCACTTTCAATATCGAGGTTCTCAATGCAAAATCATTCAAGTTCATTGATTCCAAAACCTTTGGAAATAAAACCTACTCTTTTGGTGACACTTTGCAAGCTTCAATAGGAAAATTCTACATCCACAAAACTGATTTCTATAAGGCAAAACATGGATCAATTCAAATTGCGGTTACCATGGTTCCGATAGAAACTACCGTTAGTATTTTTCAATCGAAATTAAAAATTGAACCGATGAATGAGAACGTTGATATTCTCCAATTGAGCATCAGCGGACCTGTAATTGAAAAGAACAACGATTTTCTCGACACCTTAATAATCGAGCACACCGAACGGACGATTCGAGATCAAAAAGCAGTATACAAAAATACTACCACATTTATTAATGAACGAATAGGAGCTATTGCGGATGAACTTTCAGACGTTGAAATTGACGGAGAAAAATACATGACCCAATATGATTTCTCTGATATTCTAATGAATGAGAAATCACTTTACGATCGTACACTCGTGAATGAAAAGAAATTAATTGATGCTCAAATCCAACTAGAGCTAGTCAACTTTCTGCATGAATACCTCATAGAACAGCATGGAAATGACAACCTATTGCCGACCAATTTAGGTTTTGAGGATATTTCAATTAACGATGCGGCGCATGAATACAATAAATTGGCTCTTGAAAAAAAGCGCTTGCTGAGTCAGTCCAGTGGGCGGAACCCAGCAGTAATAAAAGTGGAAAGTGACCTTCAGAGCATCAAATCAAGTCTAAATGCGAGTTTAATAAATCTCAAATCTTCACTAAAAATGGAGGTTGATGTTTTACGTGCCATGGACACTGGTCTTGGTCAAGACATCGCAAATCTGCCAAAGCACAAGCGTGTATTACGTTCAATTGAACGACAGCAGCTTGTAAAGGAATCGCTCTACGTTTACTTGTTGCAAAAACGTGAAGAGAACGAAATCGCATCAGCCGTAACGGAGGGGAATTCAAAAATCATTGAATCAGCATTCAGCAATGGAAAAGCAACATCTCCCAACAAAAAAATACACTACGCATTGGCAATATTCTTCGGGCTGTTTATTCCGTTCTCTTCCATTTATCTTCGTGACCTACTAGACAATAAGGTCAAAGGCCGAGAAGATTTGGAAAAACATAATCTCCCTCATTTGGCAAATATCCCAAAAGTAGATGGCAGTCAAAAACTTGTGATTTCAAAGGGGAATACAACTTCAGCTGCGGAGGCATTTCGTATTCTTAGAACAAATACAAGCTTTGTTCTTGGTTCAGATACTGGAGCAGGGAAGATCATTCTTACAACATCTACCATTGCAAAAGAAGGTAAATCATTTGTTGCTCTGAACCTCGGTACATCTTATGCGCTAACTGGTAAAAAAACAGTCTGTGTTGAACTTGACTTACGTGCCCCAAAATTGTTTGAGTATGCTGGTCTTCCAAAAAGCAAAGGTGTCACAGACTACGTGCTTGATGATTCACTACCCATTGATTCCTTATTTGTGCCCTCGCCTGTAACAGAAGGTTTATACTTCCTATCATCTGGAGTTACACCACCCAACCCTGCAGAAATTTTGATGCGCGATGAAATCCAACAACTCTTCGCATATCTGAAAGAAAATTTTGACATTATTATCGTGGATACGGCGCCCGTGGGCTTGGTAACAGACACCCTACTTGTTAGTAACCTTGCCGATGCGTTTATCTATGTTGCACGTGCAAATTACATCGAGAAGAAGTTGCTCGCTATACCCGAACAATTGAGAGACGAGGGCAAGGTCAAAAATATTGGAGTTGTTATTAATGCGGTTGAAACAAGTTCCTCTGGCAGATATGGATACGGTTACGGCTATGGATATGGATATGGTGTGCAAGAAAAGACCAAATGGCACTCTAAATTATTCAAGCGCCGTTCCTAAAAGATATGAACCTTCGATTCTTACTTGATGCTATTGAGATCGATCTGGTAAAAAAAGTACCAGAAATAAGCGAAGTACTTTTTCAAGACGCATATGCCCAATTAAACGAACGGGAATTTTTACTTACAATTGAAGATGTTGCGCGCTTTTATGCGCGTGAGGGTGAACAGGTTCTGGTTGCTCCAATTGGAAACCCTGATCCGAAGTCGATTGAACTCTACCTCAACGGATCAGTATTGGGCGCCCTATTCCACCAAAAAGCGCGACTGGCCATCCATGGGAGTAGTTTTCTATATAATGACACGGGTGTTCTTGTATGTGGTGCTTCAGGAGCGGGAAAATCGACATTGACCGCATCATTCTGTAAGAAAGGTGCCCATTTTTTAACGGATGACATTACTCCAATTATTGAAAGCGAAAATGAGCTTTTGATTTCTCCGATTTCTGACAGTATTAAGTTGTGGGGAGATAGTGTGAAAAAACTCGAATTAGACGACGCTGTTGTCTCCCCCGTTCAGAATCAAATGGACAAATATTTCATAAAGATGGATCGCGACAAAAGCCTACATTCGCTAGGCTCGATCATTCTTTTGAGCTATGACAACAGTAAAGAACTCACTGTGGAAGAACTAAAAGGTGCAGAAAAATTCCATACGATGTTGAATCAGATCTATCGGAAAGAATATCTTCAAGGCATGCCTTCCACGCAAGAACGTTATTTTGCTCTTCTGGTCAAACTGTGCGAATCCACTCCGATTTTTGCCGTTACAAGGCCAGAGAGACTGGACTATCCAGCTTTTCTTGACAAGATTGAATCGCTTATCGTCAAACCTCAAACAAATGGGTAATCTTCGAAAATATTATCAGCTTGAGCGGAAGGAACGCGCCCTTTTTCGTGAAACCCTCTTCAAAATGTATTGTTCGAAGTTTTTACTTCTCATTTTTAGTTTTAAAAAAGTAGCCTCTTTTTTTAAAAACAAAGGGAATGAAGCGGAAATTAGCGAGCAAGAAGTTTTGGAAATAAAGAAAGCCATTTTCAGAGCAAACAAACTGGTTTGGTGGAAGCACACATGCCTTGTAAATACACTAACCAGTCGATGGATACTTAACAAGCGAAAAATTAGTTCAACGGCTTTTCTAGGGGTAAAAAAGAACGATAAACAACAGCTCATTGCGCATGCCTGGCTAAAGGCTGGAGAACACGAAATCATCCCTAAAGAACAGGACTTCGTGGAGTTACACCAGTTTTAGTATTCAAAACACCGTAGTAACGAGGTGAATACCGTCATCGCCAACTTCTCAAAAAAAGTCGTAACTTAGCGTAATTAGATGTAGACATATGCATACAGATAAGAATATACCAAACTCTGAAAAAAAAGAGTGGAAAACGCCTGAAGTTAAAGTCCTTAACATAAAGGAGGATACCTCGTGGTTGGTATGGATTTTCAAAAAAGAAATAGGAAAGGGACCAGGAAGCTAAATGATTCTTGGAGCAGTTTCATATACTGGTGAGTTTTCCAAAAATCAGGATGATTCCCTAAACAAACTACTTTCAGGCGTCAATTGGGATGAGGCCGAATTAACCAGCTTTAGTTATAAAGGACTCAGAACGTTCTTTCTTCGCGACACACGCATTCCGCACCCTGAATATCAACCATGGTATATTGACGAACAAAATGAACGTGTTGTCATCGTTCAAGGACAAATTTACAACCCTGAACGTATTGGTGCTAATCAAACAAACTTACCAGAGATCATCGCTGCAAAATTTGCAACCGATAAGTTATCTTTTATAGAAGGGTTCAATGGTGCATTTTCCATTTGTATTTTCGATTTTTCGTGTGACAAATTCTATTTGGTAAAAGACCATGTGGGGATTATGCCACTTTCATTTACGACAAAAGACGATGCACTCTTCTTTAGTTCGGACACGATGGGAATGACAAAAGCCCTTTTTGGTAACGAAAAAATCGATCACGAGTACATCATTTCCTCATTTTATCATTTTGAAGAGAATTTCGCCTTTACACCGAATAAGAACGTTGTCAAAATTGTACCAGGTAGCTATGCCGAGATTGATGTAAACGGTCATACGCAAAAAAAATATTGGTTTCCTGAACGCATCAAACAAAAAAAATGGAACTACGACGAGGCTATAAAAGAACTTCGCAAAATCGTTCTCTCCAGTGTTCACAACAGAAGTGATAAGCGTTATACAGCAGGAACGCATATCAGCGGGGGCTTGGATTCTTGTCTAGTTTCAGCCATTTCCCGAATGGCGTATAAAGATCAGGCGCTGTTTTTCGGTTTCACCTGGAGTCCTGATACCAAAATAGATGCGGATCAGTTGAATTTTGATGAACGCAAGCTCATTCAACAACAAGCCGAAAAGAGTGACATTAAAATCGTTTACTCAAATTTCACCATTGATGACTACCACGCACATTTGAAAGATTGGCGAGCTCCTAGCGAATCAACTTTTGAGCAAAACATACTGAAGGCTGCCAACGAAAAGAACGTGAACCTTCTATTCAGTGGTTGGGGAGGAGATGAATTTATTAGCATGGGGAAACCTTATCTGGAATATGACCTTTTTTGGAGAGGAAATTGGGGAAAGTATCTTCAAATTCATCCGCTACCTAAAAAGAAAGCCTTTGTGCGTTCACTTGTAGGGAATGTTTTTTTTCCAAGCAGAACAATTCCTTACCTCATTTTCAAAACTGCTCCATTCTTACATAAATACATAAAAAAAGGGATGCCCTCAAATAAGTTGAATCCTATTAAACGCTCCACGTATACCAAAAGAAGAGGAATTCATATTGGCCTTCTCGAATATAAACACTTGGCTCAACGCTGCGAAGATTGGTATACCAAAGGGCAGAGAAATGGCGTGGAATATCGCTACCCGTTGCTAGACAAACGAATTATTGAATTTGTATTGACACTTCCGACGACCTTTTTTGTTAAAGATAAATTAGACAGGAATCTCATTCGTGAAATTGGAAAAGAGTGGCTCGTTGATGACGTCAATTACCTCCCGTCAAAGGGCGATCCAGCGTTCGGAAAAGTGTTTAATGATATTCTTCAGGAGGCCAATTGGGAATATTCTAAAGAATTGGATGTCTTTCGAGAAAATGAGTACCTGAATTTCTTTGATTTTGATTCCTTGGAAGAGGACATAACACAGTCGCTCGAAAGTGAAGAAAAACTGTCGAGGGAGCTTCTCTTGGTCATTCCCTATGTGAAGATGGTTCATGAATTCACAATTTCTTTTCACTCTAAAAAATAGTTGCTAATTTCAATCACATGACGAACTACCCTCCTCAAGATGAACAAACCATTTGCGTCTCATGTGGTTTTTGCTGTGATCATACCCTTTTTGAGTATGCTTCTTTAAGTACAGGCGAGAAGGTTTCAGGCCATTTTGAAGAAAGTAGATTCGACATAGATGGAAGCGATTATTTCAAACTGCCCTGCCCACATTTTAATGAGAAATGTACCATTTATGATAAACAAAAGCCAAAGATTTGTTCAAGTTTCAAGTGCAAACTCCTCAAGAACTTCAGCAGCGGCGAAATTGAAAAGTCAAATGCCCTTTCCATCATAAAAGAAGCGAAGAGTCAGCGGCAGGAAATTTTTGAGTTGTATGAAGAGCTATTGGGTAAAACAACGAAAAGCTATCGAGAAGTACTTGAGTTTGTGAACACCAATAAAGAACACACTTCAAAAGAGTTCAAGGTACTTCGAGCGAAAACAAATTTACTTAGTATATTACTCGTTCGGTACTTTAAATCGAAGGAGTCCTTTGATGAGTTACTGGTTAACGATGAAGAGTAGAATGAAGAAATATGCCAAAAATCCGAATACTGTAGCCAGCAAATTAGACGATGAGTTGGTAATGATAGACATCGATCTTGGTAAATATTTCTCAATGAATTCAATCGCTTCGAGTATTTGGGAATACATCGACACACCAAAAACGAAAGAGGAAATTTGCGATGAACTACTTAACGAATATGCCGTTGACCGTGCTACTTGCACGCAGGAAGTCACTCTGTTTTTGGAAGAGTTGATTCAGATGAAACTTGTGAACGAAGTAACTTAGCCACCTCACCTATGGCTTCACATCCAAATAGCAGCGTTTCATTTTCTAAAGAGCTCCAGCTTCTTTTAAATTGTCTTTCCAACAAGGGCCCCACAGATTCTACGCAACTAGCAGGTATCAGCGAAACAAAGCTCATCGAATTAATTCAAACGCATCGGATCATTTCGCAAGTAAGAGGCCCGTTGTCCACTTTTTCTGAAGGAGGTTTACAAGAGAAACTCAATGGAATTTACAGTGCGAACAAGTTTACCCAATTAAAGTTTGCTGCCGAATTGATCAAAATCAATAAGGCGTTTTCGAGCCAAAATATTGACCATCTAGCGCTCAAGGGACCTGTATTGAGTCAAGAGATTTACAACGATCCAAGTGAGCGAACTTCACGCGATCTGGACATCTTTATTCGGGTAGATCAACTTGATCCGTCACTGGCCATTTTAAAGGAACTTGGGTATGAACTCTTGACAAAATTTTCAACACCAAAGCAGAAACAGGCGATTGTCAAACATTATCACCATATGGAGCTCTATCATTCTGATGAGAACGTATTGCTTGAACTCCATTGGAAGCTCAGTTCCTCGAAAGGAAACTCAATCTCCGCGGAAGAGCTTTGGTCTAAATCAACAGTTATCCCCTTCGCTGGTGGTGCGATTCGTACATTATCGAAGGAACATCAACTACAGTATCTGTGCATGCACGGTGCTTTGCATAGCTTTTTTCGCCTTCAGTGGTTGACCGATTTACACCGTCTTTTTGGACAGATATCACTCGATGAAATTGACGCCCTCTATGCAGCTACCGAAATCTCAGAAGCACGTGTTTGCTTGAATGCATCCCTGCTCCTACTGTCTGAACTCTATGGTTTTGATGTTCCAGAAAAGATTACGAAAGATGCGGATCGTTTTTCAAAAAGAATTGTCCAGATTTCACTTCGGGAAATCGCTGCAAACACATCAATGGATCGCAAAAAAAGTCGATGGAGAACTACGCTGTATAACCACAAGGTTCATTATTCTATCAGTGGTATTCGAGGGCTAATTGGCAGTATATTTTCCCGAAACGTTCGGCCAAAAAACTGGCAAATATTCGCCTTTCCGGATAGCCTATTTTTCCTCAATCATGTGTTCTCCAGGTTTATTTGGTTATTTGGGAAATTGAAGCGGAAAGCACCGTAAAATCATAATAATTGTTATTTGAGACAATAAAGAAGAGTGTTGAAGGGTTTACACCCATTGAAAAGGCATAAAAACCGTAAATTAGCCCCAATCTTAAGTGGAGAACTGCATGAACACTCGAAAACTAATGAATATACGCTCTTTATCTGGTCTAGTACTTTTTGTAATACTCCTCTCTTTCAATGGTAACGCACAACGAAACGTTAGCGACTCCGTAATTGGAACTCCGTGGATTAGTGTTCATTATGGACTCAACTGGACGGGTGGGGATTTGGCAGATCGTTTCGGTTTACTGAACCATTTGGGAATGTTCGCAGGCTACAAAACAAATAAGAACTGGGTTTTTGGTGTCGATGGAAGTTTCATTTTCGGGAATGATGTGAAAGTAGAAGGGTTGTTTGATCACTTGTTAGATTCAAAAGGAAATATTACGGATATCAATGGTGATATAGCCTCAGTACGTGTTGCAGCGAGAGGATTTCACGTCAATGGAAATGTTGGAAAAATTATTCCCGTGCTAAGCCCAAACAAGAATTCAGGAATCTATTTGAGTCTTGGAGCTGGTTATGTCGCTCATAAGTTGAGAATCGAAACACAAGACCACGTAGTACCACAAATCGAATTGGATTACAGAAAAGGCTACGACCGCTTGACTTCAGGACTCAACATTCAGGAATTTGTGGGATACTCCTTCATGGCCAATCATGGGGTTTTCAATTTTTACGGTGGGTTTTATGCGCAGCAAGGATTTACGTACAACCGTAGAACTGTATTCTTCGATCAGCCAGACACACCAGTATCTACTGATATGCGTTTGGACTTTCAATACGGTTTCCGAGTAGCGTGGCTGATTCCTATCTACAAGCGTATGCCTAAGGAATTTTACTACAATTAATGCACTTTCTGTACAACATAGGCATCTTCTTCTATGGCATTGCTATTCGAATTACTTCGTTGTTTAATACCAAAGCCAAAGATTGGATAGTAGGCAGAAAAAATTTATTTAGTAATCTACCTGACGTAACAGGAAAAGAAGTGATCTGGTTCCATTGCGCGTCATTGGGCGAATTTGACCAGGGACTTCCGCTCATGGCGAAAATAAAAGCGGAATCTCCATCAACTTATTTGCTCGTTACCTTCTTCTCTCCATCAGGAATGAACTTTCAACACAAACGTGATCATAAGGCAGATCATGTAATGTATATTCCACTCGACACACCCAAAAACGCGAAGCACTTTATAAACCATTTTCAACCGTCAAAAATCATTTTCGTTAAATATGAATTTTGGTCGAATCTAATTTTCGCTGCGAAAAAAAGTGGCTCTAAAATTTATAACATCAGTGGGTTATTCAGAGAAGATCATCGTTTTTTTAAATGGTATGGCGGCTTCTTTAGAAAGACATTGGAACAATTCGATTGGTTCTTTGTTCAAAATGAACAGTCAAAAAAACTGTTGAATTCCGTGCATATTGATCGCGTGTCTATTTCTGGTGACAGTCGTTTCGATCGAGTTCTGGAAAATAAAGCACATGTGCAGGAAAATTCTCTCATCGCTAGTTTTAAAAATTCAGAACCATTGCTCATTGTTGGTAGTTCATGGCCAGAAGACGAAAAAATTCTTGTTCCTTGGATTAATAAGCAAGGTGGAAAAGTCCTCATCGCGCCACATAATGTTGATGAAACACATGTAAAAGGTATTCTTTCGAACATTCCAGATGCTATCCGATACACAGAGGCAGACGGGAGGGATCTTTCTGAAAATAAAGTGCTCATTTTGGATACAATCGGGCAACTTTCCAATGCATATTCATACGGCGACCTTGCTTATATCGGCGGTGGATTTTCTGGGAGTCTGCACAACATATTAGAGCCCGCTGTTTTCGGTCTCCCCGTTATATTTGGTCCAAAACATTCGCGTTTTCCAGAAGCTCAACAGTTCATTGAACTGGGAATTGGTTTTTCAGTTTCAACAACAGAAGAGTTTGATTTTGCCTATCAAAAAATTCAAGAAAGACATGCAGAAATCTCTTCAACGACAACCAGTTTTGTAGAGAAGAACAAGGGTGCTGCTGATAAAATCTGGAAGCATCTTACTGCCAGTTGAGCAACTGATAATTCATCGAATCAGCGCTTTGCGAATACTTCAACTGTACATTTCGTATGAGTCGTTCAAGCGTACTCCACTTTGTTGTTCTATTGGATGTAAGTGCAATTATTTCTCTTGCAGGCGCTCCACCAATAACTGATTTCACCTGCTTGTAGTCATCCGATTTTTCACCAATATAATTCTCTGGAACTAAGGTGTAGCCACCATGTAATTGCACCATTCTTTGCAGCAATTCGATGTTTCCTCCTTCATAATCCCATTCATCCCTAACATTGTCTCTCAACTCACAAAAATTCATCATTTGTGTCCGTAAACAATTGCCCGATGTTAGCAACCAAGGATGCACGCTCTTTAACTCTTCAACAGAGATTGATTTACCTTTTCCTTCAGGGTAAAAAACTTTAATCTCCTCCTGATAAAGTGGTACAGTGCGCAATCTGGGATCTTGAACAGGCCCGGCAAGAATTCCAATATCTAGTTTATTCTGGTCAAAAGCTTTAAGAATTTCCTCCGTTTTTAACTCTTCAATCGTCAATTGTACATCACTCAACTCCTCGTTCCATGAAGTATACAAATCGGGCAGCATGTATCCTGCAACTGTTGGAATAATCCCCATTCTGATTTCCTCCTTATACGTTCCTTTCGTCTTATTGGACAACTCTGAAATTTTCCCGTACTCATTGAGCGTATCTCGAATGATTAACAGTAAATCTTTACCGAACCCTGTCAATTCCAATGGATTCCGAGAACGATCAAAAATCTGTGCTTCCAACGTTTCTTCCGCTTTCTTGATTTGCATGGAAAGTGTGGGTTGCGTCACAAAACACCGCTCGCTTGCTCTTTGAAAATGAAGTTCTTCGCTCAAAACGAGGATATAATGCATTTGTTGAACTGAAATCATATAGATTGTTTTGATTACGATATAAATTTAATCAATTATTCCTATAGCTAATACGGACTAACTTTGATCTAACAAAACAACTAGATATGGAAAACAAAGAATATATACATGCGCTGAATGGTCTTTTAGCAAGCTATCAAGTGCATTATCAGAACCTACGATCCCTTCATTGGAATGTTAAAGGTCAGGGATTTTTCGAACTGCACGTTAAATATGAAGAACTCTACACCAGAGCACAAGTTGTCATCGACGAGCTTGCAGAGCGCATTCTTTCCATAGGAGCAACACCTTTATCACAGTTCAAAGAGTATCTGAGCACTAGTTCAATTGCTGAAAATCCTATTATTCACAAGGGAGCACCAGGCGTAGAGTACATCCTAAAAGCGCAAGAAGACTTATTGCAACAGGAAAAACAACTTTTGGAAGTTTCAGGCACTGAGAATGACGAAGGAACAAATGCATTGATGAGTGATCTGATTCGCGAGAAAGAAAAAACAAATTGGATGTTCAAATCATGGCTTGAGCACTAACAATATTTATTAATTTTACAGATTCAAAATAACAACACAAAAACAAAATAATATGTCAGTATTAGTAGGAAGAAAAGCACCTTCATTCAGCGCAGCAGCTGTTGTAAACGGTGGCGAAATAGTAGAAGATTTTTCATTGGATCAGTACATTGGAAAAAACCATGTATTGTTCTTCTTTTACCCAAAGGATTTTACATTCGTATGTCCTTCAGAATTGCACGCATTCCAATCGAAGCTTGCTGAATTTGAAGAAAGAGGAGTTAAAGTTGTTGCTTGTTCAACAGACACAGAAGAGTCACACTGGGGATGGTTGCAAGTACCTAAAGAAAAAGGTGGTATTCAAGGAGTTAAATACCCAATCGTAGCGGACACGACGAAAACAATCACAGAGGCATACGGTGTTATGGCAGGTGAGTACGATTACGATGTTGATGGAAATATGATGGCAACAGGACCAATGATAGCATACAGAGGATTGTTCTTAATCGACAAGGAAGGAACTGTAATGCACCAATTGGTGAACAACTTACCATTGGGAAGAAACGTTGATGAGGCATTGCGTATGGTAGATGCTCTTCAGTTTTTCGAAGAAAATGGTGAGGTTTGTCCAGCAAACTGGCACAAAGGTGACGAAGGTATGACAGCCTCTTTTGATGGAGTAGCTGACTACTTGACAAAGCACTAAAAAATAATCAAATGAAAGCCGCTCTTCGAAAGAGGAGCGGCTTTTTTGTTGGCGCTACTTAAAGGCCTGGTTATTCATAGTACCACGTATTATCATTGGTACCCGTACCAAATAAGTTCTTTTCATCGTACGTAAAATCACCCGATAATTCATATGTCGCATATTCATTGGGGACAATCAGGAAGATTAAATTTGACCATTTGGACATACCAGCACCACCAACTTTAATCGCCATTTTGAAGTCAAACAGAATTTCCTTCGATGACTTTACCACACTAATCTTATCAGACTTCATTTTCCCACAATTATGTCCTTCATAATCCGTCTTAAAAACAAAAACCGAATAACTTTTGAAATCTATTCCTGCGAGTACAGAGGGTTCGGAATTTAACTTCACATCTCCAACTTTGACTTCCGATGCATATTCAGCGAAGGCATCCAATTCCGCTAAAGAGCCAATTTGAACGAATCCATGATTCATTAAAACGGGATGATATAAGACATTTGTGTCGACTACTGCTCCTTCAACAAAGCAGTTAGAAATTTCCCATTTCGCTTCTTTTAATTTTACTTTATCACATGAAAATAAGAGAAACAGAGCTGCAAGGAATAGGAAGGCAAGTGCTTTCATTCTAGAGAGTTTTAGTTGCTAATAAAGGTACTACGATCAATAGTAGTCAATTATTGCTTTGATGCCCTACAGACATATGTGCATTCTATGAAAGCTAACTTTCAGGATTTACCGATAGACCTGTGTAAAAGAACAAGAGATTGAATTTTGCAATATTGACATTCATCGAAAGAATGCTATCAACGCAATTTCACCCAGGCGTAATAAAGAGCAAATCCCGTAAGAAAAATGATGCCTGCCCAGCTGAGTACTCGCAGCCATAAAGGCGGTTTTGCCTCTACCCGAATGTACTTTCCTGTTACCAGACGAAAATTAACAATCGCAATGACTGGAGCGATGAGAAAACTGATGGTCATGGCCAACTCAACCAAGCTCTTTAGCTTACTCCCGAAAAAGAAGACGATTCCAAAAGATCCCATGACTACGACCAACAATGAAGTAATGTAAATCGTTGACGTCACTTTCCCCTTCTCTTCTGATTGAATCAAGGTTTCTTTTCGATTGTCAAGAAAGAGCAATTGAACAGTACGTTCCAAAGCACGTGAATATCCATCAAAAACTGCGATACATGTTCCAAACATGATCGAAAAGGCAGCCGCTGCAATGATGATGTAACTCCAACTCCCAAGAAATCCAGTAAACAATCCAACAACCCAATGTGCAAAATCACCTGGTTTTTCAGGAAGCTTCTCTCCTGAACCAAACAAAGCATAAGCACCAAGCGTCACAAAACAAATTGCTAACAGTGCAGAAATGATGTACCCAAAATTGAAATCGATGAGGGTTTCTTTTAGCGTTGGCTTATATCCCGTTTGCTTAATTCTAGCAATTGTCCAAAGGCTATTCCACGCACTCAAATCTACAGCTGTTGGCATCCAGCCCATTAAGGCAATTATAAATATAACGCTTGAACTACTCCACAAATCAGGCACTACGGCATCTATACTTTGAGGATCTGGTCCTTTGAATAAAGCCAAAACGAAGGCAAGTACCGTCGAAACGAGCAAAACCGCTCCAATTATTTTAATCATTGAATCGAGCAGACCATACTTTCCTGCCATGAGAATTCCTCCGCAAATACCAAATAGACCAACTGTTGGCCAGATTCCCAAACCAGAAATGCCAAACAAATTTTGCAGAAAACCAGAAGTCACAGCCCCAACCGCAGCAGAAACAAAAAACATGCTTCCTAACGTGATCAAAAAATACAACCAAAGCATCCAATTCCCAACTCGCTTATATCCATCGATCAAGCTCTCTCCCGTTGCATTTGCATAGCGACTCCCGTATTCAAAAAACGGATATTTAAACAAATTGGTCGCCAGAATAAGAGGGATTAGTGCAAAGCCATAAATAGCTCCAGCTTGAGTGCTTTGAACCAAATGAGAGACGCCAATTGCAGTGCTCGCAAACAATATTCCTGGTCCAAGCGTTTTAAGTAAATTGGAGATCCGCTGCTTATCCATAAGGCTTAAAATAGAAGAAGAATAGATACAAATAACAGAATCCCTACTCCCATCAACGCTACAGTATACGGCAAAATGGCTTTCGCTTTCAAACCAGTAATACCAAGAAGCGGTAGCGCCCAGAATGGTTGAAGCATGTTTGTTAACTGATCACCATAAGCAAGTGCCATGATAGCCTTCGGAGCACTCACCCCCAATTCAACTGCAGCCTGAAGAATAATCGGGCCTTGAACTAACCACTGCCCTCCTCCACTGGGGACGAAGACATTAACAATTCCAGCACTCATAAATGTGAAAATTGGAAAAGTTGTTTCATTGGAAATACTCACAAAGAAATCAGAAAAGACCTCAACAAGTCCAGAGCTACTCATGATCCCCATAATTCCAAAATACAAAGGGAACTGAATGAGAATTCCTGAAGCTCCACCAATCGCCTTATCAATTGCCTTTAAGAAATTGAAAATACTCCTGTGCATACTGAGGCACAAACCAAAGAGCAACAGGTTTATAAAGTTTGGATTTATAAATCCCAACCCTTTTGTTTGGTATGCAATTACTGCCGTATAGGCCGCATAGGAGGTAATTATCAATCCAATACTCAATGCAAAGATCCGTGATCCGTCTAGTCTCTCTAAGCCCCTTACATCTTCTGGCACCTCTTCTTTATCATCACTTATTTCGGGTAAGACACTCACCACTTTTGATCGTTTCCCCATTAAATACATGAACATCGGAAGTATGATAATGATCAATAGAATAGCCACCAAATTCATGGAACCAAATATCGTTTCTGAAGGCGTTACCGGATCTGATATTTGCGCCAATTGTTGAGGGGTCAAAATATCTCCCATCAAGGAAGAAATATGACCTTCTTCTGCCACCTTCAGCGGTGCGGACCCAGATAACCCACCGTGCCAAACCATCAAGCCACTGTAACCCGCTGCCCCAATAAGTGGATAATTCAATTGTAGATTGTTACGCGCAGCGTGTTCACCTACTTTTCGGGCCAATATAGCGCCAAACACTAAGCCTAGCCCCCAATTGAAGAGCGCAACGCAAATGGTAAGAACCGTTACAATCGCTGC
The DNA here is from genome assembly GCA_905478665.1 of uncultured Flavobacteriales bacterium. Lineage (GTDB taxonomy): Bacteria > Bacteroidota > Bacteroidia > Flavobacteriales_D > Crocinitomicaceae > UBA4466. Next base: position 28,762 of record CAJQJL010000029.1, on the reverse strand, counting down.
TGCATTCGCGGTTGTCGTGCAGAATCGTGTGACGTATCCAATAAAAGTATCAACGGGTTTTGTCAGCGCCAATACATGCCCCAAGACAAGCATTAGCATCATTTGAACGGCAAAGACCAACAGTGGTGGGTTCCACAACCCTTCTTCCCAAAACCCCATTATCTCGATCACACGATTGAAACCAGTGACTTCAGAAGTCGTTAAGAACAAGGCCAATAGAAAAGTTGCGATCGTCAAAACCACCGCTATTGTGAACGGCGCTGGCAAGAGTGATTTGAATATTTTTCCGATCCTTGAAAATAAACGCATAGGCTACTTTGTCGTATGTACGAAAATAGAAATAAATTTCAATGCACTTAATTCGTAAATTCGTGACATGCTTCAGGATGAACACTACATGGCGCGCTGCATTCAACTAGCCCAACAAGGAATGGGAAAGGTAGCACCAAACCCAATGGTTGGAGCTGTAATCGTGCATCAGGGTTCCATCATAGGTGAAGGTTTTCACGAAATGTACGGAGGCCCCCACGCTGAAGTAAATGCGATTAACTGTGTAAAGGATCAAACGCTTCTTTCAAATTCAACAATTTTTGTTTCGCTAGAACCTTGTTCGCACCATGGAAAAACGCCTCCCTGCGCTGATTTACTCGTGGAGAAAAACTTCAAACGTGCGGTCATCGGATCGAGAGATGCCAATTCAGAAGTCGATGGGAAGGGAATTCAACGATTGCGAAATGCAGGCATAGATGTTACAGTTGGTATTCTTGAAAAAGAATGTCGAGAAATGAACAAACGTTTTTTCACTGCACATGAAAAACAAAGACCTTTTGTGGTGCTCAAGTGGGCACAAACACCGAATGGAGTAATCGATCAAGGTGTCAAGAACGGTAAAGTCTCTTGGATTTCCGCTCCCGAAACACAAGTGCTTGTCCATACATGGCGCTCAGAAAATCAGGCTATTCTTGTTGGAAGAAACACCGTAGAATCGGATAATCCATCATTGAGTGTTCGTGCCGTGAAAGGTAGAAACCCAACTCGAATTGTGCTTGATCCTGAAAATCGTCTTCAACGACAATTTGCCGTTTTCGATAAGCAAGCCAAGACCATTGTCATAAACAAGCACATGGAAAAAGAGGATGAAAATATTCACTTCTTAAAGCTTGAGAAAATGGACATCGCTGAAATCTTGCAAAAACTGTACAGCGAAGACATCCATTCCATTCTGGTAGAAGGAGGGGCAAAAACGCTTCAATCATTCATTGATTCTGGACTTTGGGACGAAGCAAAAGTTATTGTTGGACAACATAATTTCGAAACAGGAACACCTGCTCCCCTACTCTTAATAGAGACTAATTCTATGAAAAATTTCTTTGGAGACACTATCAAAACATACCTGAACGAATGATTCCATTGATCCTCTCCATTGCAAGTTCAACGATCATTTTTGTGATTTTTAAGCTGTTCGCCAAATTCAAGGTAGATACTTTTCAAGCGATCGTCATCAATTATTTCACGGCTGCAATTCTAGGCTTCACACTCTATGGTCATGAATGGCACGCAGACGCATTAAACGATGTTCGATGGGTTCCATTTGCGTTCTTAGCTGCTTTCCTATTCATTGGATTGTTCTTCATTATGGCAAAAAGCTCACAACTAAATGGTGTTGCATCAACTTCAGTAGCTGTAAAAATGAGCATGGCAGTATCGCTGTTGTTCATGGTCTACGCCTATTCGGAAGAATTATCCATCTTAAAAATCACTGGAATTCTTCTGGCATTTGTGGGTGTGTTTTTAGTTTCTTCTCCGTCTGCTAAAAAAAGTGGAGTCAAAGGAGCTGCATGGATGTTACTTGTTCTTTTCCTCGGAAGTGGAATTCTTGATTTTACGCTAAATTATGTCCAGAAGAATGAACTTGGCGTACTTACCTCTTCTTTGTTTTCAGCCATCGGTTTAGGATCGGCGGGAATCCTAGGTCTTCTTATTCTTTCTGTTAGACTCGCACAAGGCAAGGAAAAACTAAAATTGAAAAATGTAATCGGAGGCGTACTTCTTGGAGTGCCTAATTATTTTTCCATATACCTTTTGCTCCTATCTTATAAATCAACTGGTTGGCAAGACTCTACTGTGCTAGCGATCACCAATGTTTCCGTAGTGCTCGCCTCTGCGATAATTGGATTCATCGCGTTCAAAGAAGATTCAAGCATTAAGAAAAAAATTGGACTCGTTGCGGCTATTTTAGCCATTGCAACTTTGTATATTGCGAACAGATAAAAAACAGTAATCCCTATGATAATTCATCCACTTAATACAGGAAACTTCAAACTTGACGGAGGTGCAATGTTCGGTGTTGTGCCAAAAACGCTGTGGCAACGAACAAACCCTGCTGATGCGAACAATATGTGTGATTGGTCTATGCGGAGTATGCTAATTGAAGATGGTGATCGACTGATTCTTATTGATACAGGTATTGGAGATAAACAATCTGAAAAATTCTTCTCGCATTACTACCTTTCTGATGAAAATAGCCTTGAGCCCAACTTGAAAAAACTGGGATTTGGTTTGGATGATATCACCGATGTTTTTCTTACGCACTTACATTTCGATCATTGCGGTGGAGCTATTAAACGAACTAAGGATGGGCAGGGATTCGAACCTGTTTTTAAAAATGCCATTTATTGGAGCACTGAAAATCACTGGAAATGGGCTACAGAACCAAATCCACGAGAAAAGGCTTCCTTTTTAAAAGAAAATATATTCCCTATCGAACAGAGTGGTCAGTTAAAATTCATTGACCGCGATGGCGATTTTACACAGAATGTATTTAACAATTTCGACGTTCTTTTTGTTGACGGACATACCGAAAGCATGATGATTCCACATATTAAGTATAAAGGAAAAACACTCGTTTTCATGGCTGATTTATTGCCTAGTGTGGGACACATTCCACTTCCTTATGTGATGGGATATGACACCCGTCCGCTGATAACACTATCTGAAAAAGAGAAGTTCTTAAACACTGCCGCACAAAATGATTTTGTTCTTTTCTTAGAGCACGACTCAATTAATCAATGCTGTACCCTACAGAACACTGAGAAAGGGGTTCGTCTCAAGGATACATTCCAATTTTCTGAGTTGTTCTGATTATTTTGTATTTTATACTCCTCTTAATTTGCTACTATGGACAAGTATTTACTGGAAATTCTAAAAGAAGTCAACACAATTATCATCCCTGGTTTAGGTGCACTCACCATTACGAATAAGGGTACAGGTGAAATCATGTTCATGTCATATCTGAAGCATGACGACGGTAAGCTTTCTGCCCATATCGCTCAAAAAGACGGACTCGAAGAAAACGAAGCCAAAAATTTGATAGCTAAATATGTTCGGGAAATAACTGCAACGTTGGACAAGGGAGAATCATACGATATGTTCAAGTTCGGAAGTTTTATTAAAGACGGCGATGATATAGATTTCAAGAATTGGGCGGAAGGAGATGATTCAAAACCAGAAGCAAAAACTGAGGTGGAAAAACCGAAGAAAACGCCTATCCTAGAAGAAGTAGTCACAAAAGAAGAACCAGAAAAGGAAGAAGAGAAACCGAAGACTGAGAAAAAGGAGACTCCTAAAGAAACGCCCGCCAAGGAGGTTTCAGAAAAGAAAAGCGCACCTAAAGAAAAAGAAGCTGAGTCAAAACCAGTAGCTCCTGTTACTCCGAAAGTTGAAAGTCCAAAAGAGACAAAGGCTGATAAGCCCAAAGAAGATGCTTCTAAGAAAGAAGCGACTCCAATTATTCCAATCATAAAAGAGCCTAGTGAGAAGCAGCCCGTTGAGACAAAAGAACTCAATATCCTAGAAAAAGAAGAGCGCGCTGCAACTGCCGCAAAGCTAAATAAGTTAAAAGAGGAAAAAGCCAAGAAAAAACCAAAGAAGAAACGCAGTGCTGGCTTCTGGATGCTCATGATCTTGCTCGTACTTATTGTTGCTAGCATAACAGTTGGTGGGATTTATTACGATGACGTGAAACAGCACATTCCATTCCTTGCAGATGTGGAAGAAGAAAAAGACAACAATGCAATTGAAGAAATGGCGGAGACGCTAGGCTTGGACGATGAAGAAGATTCAAACGCAGAGGAAGAGGAAGTGCAAGAGGAAGAAGTTGTGAGTGACGAAGAAGAAATTACCGAAGAAATAACTGAAGATCCTGTTGAAGAACAAGCCGTTGAAACACCTGTAGAAACACAGAATAATTACGGTTCAAACGATCTACCTTTCCACCTCATTGCTGGATCTTTCTCATCTGAGGCAAATGCCACACGTCTTGTAGAAAAATTAAAGACAGAGGGGTTCCCAGCCAAAGTATTACCAGGTGGCGGAATGCATATGGTAAGTATCAAGTCTTATGCAACTGCCGCTGATGCACAAGCAGGAAGATCAGAAGTTAGCTCAGTGGCTCCTAAAGCTTGGGTACTTGAACGGAGGTAACTATTTTAAGTGAATTTTGGTCATAAGCTAAAGGTTTACAACCATGATAGACATTAACGAAGGAAAGACAAACAATTACCTAATTCACGGAATCGTTGTGATCGTAACGTCATTTATTCTTGCGGGTCTAACTTCTGTCACCTCTCAACTATTGTATATTCCAGCTGCTGTCTTATTCATCTTTGCCATACTTCTTTTCGCTGCCACAAATGGACTACAACTGGATATTGCAAACGAAAAATACCGCCGTTATGGGAAAATTGGGAATCAGATATTTGGACAATGGCACCCCATTACTGAGCCAGTAAGCGCGGTACTTATGCTTCACGCTGAAAATGCATTCAGAGGCACTGCCCCAATGATGGGAAGAGTATCAACCTTGGATACGAAAACACTAACCTATGACATCCAGATTACAGATGGCTTCAAGAAAAAGCATCTAATCTATTCTTTTCTGGAGTACAAAAAAGCTACGCAGGCACTTAAAGAAATTCATGAGGCGTTGAACATTCCAGTCCAAAATAAAGTTGCTGAAAAACTAGCCGAAAACAAGAGAAAGAGAAGGTAGGATTGATTTCGTTTTACAACTTTTTCCATTGCTTAAAAATATAAGCGTAAAACCCATCCACATCAATATTCGTTACAACGTTTACCAGATATCCGTCTGTGTTTTCAATGATGTTCCCCTCATCTAAACCGCTTGTCACATTGAGAAGTTTCTTTTGTTCGATGGTGTACAAGTCAGGTCGATCAAGATATGCTGTAGTTACTGTATCCCAGAATGCATAACCAGCCTCAAACGCTACAGTCGAATACATTTGTCCCGCCAAAGCATACAAAGGGTATTTGGCGCTTTCAGGAGCGAACTTTAACACAATTTCAGAAGAAAGCATAACCTCGTTAGTAGCGTTCAAAGGAAACATCGTCAGTGGAACTCCAGAAGACAGAACATTTTGCACCGCGAACGGATCCCAATAAGCATTCCACTCGGCGTTCGCATTAGCCCCTGGAGCAAGTCCTGGATCTACGTTTCCATATGGCATATTGCAGTTTCCTCCTTCTGGTTTCAAAGCTCCTCCCATCCATAAAATTTCGTCGATCCCATCTTTTATACTTGGATCCATTTCCCAGGCTGTAACTAAGGGAGTCAGCGGCGACAATACCAAGACCTTTACTTTGGGATTTCCAGCCTTCATGTTCTTCCCAATCGCATCAACGATCATTTGTTCAGCACTCTTATCGAGTACACGAGGTACATAAGCATCTCCATTCAGCATCGGGAGAAGATTTGCCATCATGGAATACTGCCTATACACCCAAGGAAAGGCATTTACTCCTCGTGCAATGCTCGTTGTAACTGGCACATTGGAGATTCCCATAAGATGCAATACTTTGTTCGTGACTTCCACTGTCGGAGCGGCTAGACAATCTGCATTAACAACACCGATACCGAGCATGTCAATATTTGTCATTGTCCCTACGAGAGCAACAGACATTAATTCGTCTACGGCACCATCCTGCAAAATAAGTACTGGTCGATTCTTCTGTGATTCTGATTTCATGGTCATTTGGTCTTTCGTTCACGGAAAGTTACCCAAAATTATCACTCATGAAGCTGCAACAAATACCTGATTTTGAATTGAAGTACAGTTATTCCCCTTCCCACTTAGTACTCTCATCGAGACGACTCCTAAGTTAAGCCTTGTCAATTACATCGCACTATTACTAGGCTTATCCTCAGCTCCATAAAGCAACTATATCGTACATTTTGTAGGTGAATTGTCACGACCTCTACCTCGTCCTCCTCTACCTCCGCGCTGACCTTTTTGCCTGTCTTTACAGGATGGATGATAACGAATTGGAACCTTTAGATAAAGGTAAATATCCGCTCCATAGATCTTTGATTTGAACAACCAGTTAATCAACTTATCCGTACCTAATGTTAGCGGTCCTAGTCGCATACTTGCTCCCAATTGGGGATGCCTGTATTCGTACAAACTAAATGGAAGTGCGAAGTCAAACCAATACGATTCAAACCGTGGTGTGACACTCAAACTATTCGCATGACGCAACCCAAATTTGTTCTTAGCAACACCAAACCCCTGAATAATTGTTCCGTTTATGTATACCCGAGATGCCCAAAGATTGTAATCAAATTGAGCAGAAACAAATGTTGGTAAGCGGATTTTGTTTGGATTTTTCACTCTACCATTTCCAATATCGGGTTCCTGAGGAGCAAACAAATCCGCTGGGTTATCATCATTGATCTCTTGGTCAGCATAGTTCAACCAGGTGTATTGATCAAAATTATATCCTTGATACAAAATAGGATCAAACTTCACATTCCCAACATCAATAATTGATAAACCAATTTTGTATTTATATGGAATATTCGTACAGCCCATCTTCGGTGAATTCGGATAATAACTAGTCGCATCCCTCAACATTTTCTGGAATGTGAAACCGAAATCCATGCCCCAACCACCTTTTGCATTGATGTTCTTATTCCATGCATATACGGCATCCGCTTCCAAATTGAAAACATCAATAATGCTGTCATTGTCTACCAATATATTAAAATTGTAGATATTGGCTGCACCACCTGCTACTGAAAAAAACTTGGAAAAGGTCGCCCCTGCCATAAACATATTGCGTCGTTTCTTTAAGAACGTATACGCATAGGTCAACTTTATCTCCACGAAACTAAGTGATGCAAGACGAACATTGCTCGCTGTATAATTAATATCATGTTGGGTTGGATAATCGGGCACTCCATATTCAATAAATCGAGCTGCAAAATCTGGTAAATTCCTAAGTCCAGTATAGCTTCTTCCACCAATAGACAATGCTGCCGCATGGTCACCTTGACTCCAAACAACACTGGGAGCTGCCACGAAATTTCGATTGTAAGCGTGGTATTTCTTTCTGCTTTGATTGAAGTCAACGTCCGTTTCAACAATTGACGAGGTTCCTTTGGTTCCTTCGCTTGCCACGGAAGCTAAACTGTGATTATTTAAGTGTACGAAGTCGTTATTCAGGTATACTCCAGCTCCAATGATATTTATGTCCAACCAAACTTTTGCATCAAGAATACTTGATGGGTTTACATACAAACTATTGGTTGGCGTGTAATTACTATGGAGAGCTCCAAAAGCATTTTGACCAACAGCAGAGTTGCATGTACACAAAAACACTATGGTCAGAGCTTTGAGTAAATTCACTAACTACAATTTTTCAATTAAATCAACGAGTCTATTTGAGTAACCTGCTTCGTTGTCGTACCAACCGACAATTTTTATCATGTTTCCAATTACACTCGTGAGACGTGCATCAAAGATGCAGCTATGAGGGTTGCCTATTATATCAACGGAAACAATTGGGTCTTCCGTATAATCGAGAATGCCTTTTAGTTGATTTTCTGCAAATTTCTTCATGGCAGAATTGATCTCCTCTTCTGTTGGTGGGCTTTTCACGACGAGCGTTAAATCCGTCATTGAACCGTCGGGTACTGGTACACGAACTCCGCAACCACCAATGTGACCTTCCAACTCTGGAAAAATTTTCGCCAATGCCTTGGCCGCTCCCGTTGTGGTAGGGACAATTGACTCTGCCGCGGCTCTTGCTCTTCTTAAATCTTTATGCGGTGCATCGTGCAACCGTTGATCTGAGGTGTAACTATGAATCGTTGTAATAAACGCGCTTTCTATTTCACATAATTCCATCATCACTTTCACCATTGGTGCAGCAGAATTTGTTGTGCATGAGGCATTGGAAACAATCAGATCAGTATCCTCAAGCAAATTATCGTTTACCCCAAGTACAACCGTTCGTACCTGATCATCTTTTGACGGGGCCGACATGACAACTTTCTTTACACTTCCTCTCAAATGTTTTGATGCCAATTCATGCGTTCTAAATATCCCTGTCGACTCTAGCACTATCTCAACTCCATAATCCGACCAAGGAATTTTTTCAGGATCGCGTTCCGACACGAACACAATCTTCTGCCCATTCTCAAAAATGAGCTCGTTCCCCTCAATTTTAAACGCATGTTTCAAACGCCGATGGACACTGTCATACTTTAACAAATGTCCCAAGGTTTCAATATCAGCTAGGTCATTGACCACTGCTATTTCCATATTCGGGTTTTCCAATACCATTCGGGTGAAATATCTTCCAATACGCCCAAATCCATTAACTCCTATTATCTTCATATTGTACAATCTGATTCAAATCTAAAGTTAACTATCTCGACTAGATAGCAAACAAAAAGGGTGATCAATTTGACCACCCTTTTCCAATAATATATGTGCTAATTAATCCACTACTTGCAAGAAGCCATGTTTGACAATGGGTTCTCCTGATTCGCTGGTAGCATCAATTGTATAGAAATATGTTCCTGGAACTACGAAAGTGTCATTTTTGTTTCTTCCGTCCCAATAACACTTTGCTTGCGAATCAAAGCACTCGTACACAACATTCCCCCAACGGTTCGTAATTGTAAGGTTAAATGAAGCCAAACCATCAGCGTTCACATACCACAAAGCATTCTGCGAACCTTGAGCCAATGAAAGCACGTTTGGAGCTTCAATATCACAAAGCTTGAAGTCTATGGTAACCGTATCGTAATTTGTGTGACATGCATTCGTCATAGTAACGATGTACGTTCCTCCTGGTTCTGAGACGACCAAATTTGGTCCCAGCGTTCCATCACTCCATTCAAAAATGGTCGGATAATTATTGTTGTCAGGAGCGACGACCGTAGGCGTTTCTCCCATACACAAGGTTGTATCTGACAACCAAGTTCCTGGATAATCCAGAAAGTCAATCTCGGCGCTAACCTCTGTGTTACATGCATTATCTGTATAGGTGACGGTATAGATTCCTGAGCCACCATACGTCCAAATATCTGGATTCTCAACATTCACACTTGGGCTGAAGTGAATTGTAGTATCTGTAGCAGACCAAACTCCACCAGCATAAGATGTAGTTCCGTTTACTATATGCCAGAAGTCACATGCAAATGTATCTGGGAATATTGTTGGTTGCGGAAGAACATAAAGTGAAACCGATGTATCGTAAACACAACCGAAATCATCAATAATTTGGTACGTATATGAGTAATCACCAGGAGTGTCTGGCTGAACAACCAATACGGTATCATTCTGTCCTGAAACAATTGTTGGATCTGGCAACCAATCCTCTGATACAATTGTGTTTTGGTATCCACTCATTCCAGGGAAGAAAGATTGATCGAAGAACAATCCCCATTCGAAGATATAACCGTCATCAATTCCTAAATTATCCTGTACAATAATTGTCCACTGTCCATTTACTGGACATCCAGCAAAGGTTGCAAAATCATCTTCTGGAAGGTAAATTCCGTTTGGATTTAACGATGGGCCGTTGTTACCAAAGTTTGGCGCAGGAACTGTATTTCCTAATCCAATTTCTGTTGGGTAATCTCCCCACGTATTGAAGACAGAGCTAAAGCAGTACTCCCATCCTTCACCTGGGCCACCTCCCCCACTATCATCAATAGGATCTCCCATATAAGTTCCACCACCACTAATACCTCCAGGGATAAATCCAGGAGAATAAGAGTTTATCAAGGTTACTTGTGTCCCATTCGGACATTGAAGTGCGATTTCAAGATCCCCCAAATATGAGTGCTCCATTGTAATACACACCTGATTTAAATCTTGTGAATTCTGAATTGTACTACCTGATGGGAAACCACCGATATCAATTGGTGCAGCATATTGTGCTCCCGATCCATCTGGCAAATACGTCAATCCAGCAAATGAACCTCCTAACTGGAAAGTACCAGCAGGAATATCAACACCAACTGTATCCGTCGGCGTAACACCTCCTATCAATGTTGTGTTTTGTCCAAGGCAAACAGTATCTTCTAATGGTCCCGTTCCTGTAAAGTCAGGTAATTGAGAAACACGCACCTTACAAAGCATTCGTTGAATTTGTGGGAACTGATCCTCAATTTTTAAATCAACCAAAAATCCATTACGCGTTTGCGGGAAAAACCAAATAGAATCATTATCTGGATAAGTACCTCCATCTGTTATGTACCAATCATAAGTAACATTTCCTACATTCTGAGAGTAGCCATATCCTGTACTCTCAAATGAGTATGGGAAAAGTGGCTTAGCTACAAATAAGATACTGTCACCAAAGCAAATATCAACAAATCCTGTGTCTATTGGATTCAATGCATTCGGACCAGCGCCATTAACAAAGGCTTCTATATGCGGCTCAAATGGCTGTGCCTGATTACCGCATTGAGCATTTGCTTCCCAACCTGTTCCTTCATTGGCACCATCAGAAATGAACACTACAGTCAAACATCCACTTGGGTTGTTCCATGATGCTGTATATGCAAATCCATTTGGATCAGTTACTGAATTATGCACACCTAAAAGTGGTGAACTGGTATTTGGTCCGTCATACACATAAATGGAATCTGAACCATCCACATCAAATGTGAATCCCGCATTGATTGCAAAAGTCAAAGTCATCTTTGTTCCTTGCGTCAAATCTGGACAAAACACCGTCGTATCATTGAAGTTTGCAGAGTAATTACCTGCTCCACCATCGTCAAAGAAGTTATTTCCAGCTACTCCAAATGTGCTACAATCTGCTGGGTTGTTTTCTAAATAACCAACATCCCCCATTGTAACATTCTGCCCGAAGGCTGCAGATCCCAAACCTATTACGCCGAGGATCGCTACTAGTTTATTTATCGTCTTTTTCATAGCCTTACTTCTTCAAATTCATTTCGTGATTTAACACCCATCTTGATTTTACAATCAACATCTTATTCTGTCCGCTCACCACGAAATATTGATTTTCATCCTTAATTTCTAATCCCAAATCGATGAATGTTGGTTCAGTGTTCGGTAAACTAACCTCAGGTAAATCCACTTTTTTCTCATCAGGAATCTCTGAAAAATAGACGGCGTTATCTAAAGCATAATTTAATAAAGCATATTCTTCAGGTTGCTCCAGTCGTATATTTTCCAACTGAGTTTCTGAATAACGTTGTAATAATCTTGAATCAATTTGCTGTGAAATCCCAACACTCCAAAAGAGGATGGTAAAGCTCAACGTAGTTAATAGTTTCATAATTCGCATTTAGATTTAATAGAAAGACCGCAATAGTCCATAAATAGTTGCATCCATGCCTGTTTTTTCATTTTCAAAAATCGTTACCTGTTTATAAAACAACACGGCTGACTTTTAAAAGTGTTAAAAATAACAAAATCGCTTGTCAGATACTAACGATCAAATCAAAAAATCGCATAGAAATAGGATTCTATCTGCAAGAACAGGATTTTTTTACTAAAATCAGGAGCAAAAAGGTTCGAAATTGCATTTATATTTTGACAAAATGTGCTCGGAGTAAATTGTTTATAAATAGTTGCATTTTGCTGATAACCTTCCCTTTTTTCGTCAAAAAAATTTAATAATAACAATTAGTTTTGTGCGGACTCATCATAGACAAAAAAAGCCTGTAAAATGGAAACGCAAGAATTAGAAAAAATCGCTTCACAAGTTCGAAGAGACATTGTTCGTATGGTATCAGCTGTAAGCTCTGGACACCCTGGGGGATCCTTAGGTTGTGCGGATTTTTTGACCGTCCTCTATTTCGATAAATTAAAACACGATCCTGCAAACTTTAAAATGGATGCATTGAACGAAGATGTATTTTTCCTGTCAAACGGACATATTTCACCTGTTTGGTACAGTGTTTTAGCACGCTCTGGCTATTTTCCAGTTAGTGAGTTGGCTACATTTCGAAAATTATCTTCCAGACTTCAAGGACATCCATCAACGGACCATCACCTACCTGGAATCCGGATGGCTTCGGGATCATTAGGCCAAGGTTTATCCTATGCGCTTGGTGCGGCAGAAACAAAAAAATTGAACGGAGACGATAGTATAGTGTACAGCCTTCACGGAGATGGAGAATTGCAAGAAGGACAAATCTGGGAAGCCGCTATATACGGGGCTGCGAAGAAGGTTGACAACGTAATCGCGACAATAGATTACAACGGAAGACAAATTGACGGAGACCTTGACGATGTGATGTCATTAGGGAATCTTTCTCAAAAGTGGCAAGCTTTTGGATGGGAAGTACTTGAAATGGACGGTCACAACATTGATGAAATTAAAGCAACAATTGACAAAGCAAAAAGTATGTGTGGTAACGGAAAGCCTATAGTGATCGTTATGAAGACAGAAATGGGACAAGGAGTCGATTACATGATGGGGACACATAAATGGCATGGAAGTGCTCCAAATGAAGAACAATTGGCCGATGCACTCACACAACTTGAAGAAACTTTAGGAGATTATTAATTGAAGAAATTTCTCACCATAGCGATCCTTTTATTCAGTTCAATATCATTTGGACAGGAAGAACCACTTACAAGGATATTATTCATTCTGGATGCTTCCAATAGTATGAATGCCCGCTGGGGAGGAAAAACGAGAATTGAAACAGCCAAAGAACTTTTAGTCAAAACAGTTGATGATCTAGGCGACGTCCCAAATCTCGAAATTGGTTTAAGAGTATATGGGCACCAATCTCCAATCACTGCGACATTTCAAGATTGTAATGATACGAAGCTTGAAGTTCCTTTTGCTCCAAACAATTTTTCAGCTGTCAAATCACGCATTAAGTCTATCTACGCAAAAGGGACAACCCCTATTGCCCGATCTCTTGAAGCTGCAGCAGGGGATTTTCCTGATAATACCTCACGCAACATTATCATCCTAATTACTGACGGACTGGAAGCATGTGATAATGATCCCTGTGTGATTGCCCAGAAATTAAAAGACAAGGGAGTGAAAGTTACTCCATTTGTAATTGGTCTAGGAATGGATTTATCGTACTTAGAGAAGTTCAATTGTATTGGTACCTATGCAGATGCCGAAACCCCTGAATCATTCACGAAGGTGCTAGAAAACATCGTAGCCAAAGCTTTACTCAATACCACAGTTCAAATAGATTTGAATGATGTGAATGGCAAACCAAGCGAGACAGATGTCACCATGTTCCTTTATGAAGCAGGAACGACGGACTTGAAATACACCTTCACGCATACAATCAACAAGTTTGGAAATCCTGACACATTAATCTTGGATCCAAAAATCAAGTACGATCTAGTTGTTAATACAATTCCTAGATTGGAAAAAAACAACATTTCCATTCAGAAAAATACACACAATACGATTGTCGTTGATGCACCACAAGGCTACATTAAAGTTCGCTTCATAAATGCTTCTAAACCTTATCAGATTGAGACTCGGATTACACAGGCTGAGAAGCACAAAACACTGAATACGCAGAAGGTTGGTGTGACTGACAAGTATATCATTGGAAAATATGATATTGAAATACTTACACTGCCACGTATTTACATTACAGCTGATGTTGAGCAAAGCAACACGGCTTATATAGACATCCGTGCTCCTGGTTTCGTTAAATACTCAGCTGGGCACGCAATCGTCGGACAAATATTTACAGAAAATAGCAATGGCACCTGGGATTGGGTTTGCAATTTAAATGATGGTTCACAAACAGGTGAATGGCAACTTCAACCAGGACTTTATAAAATTGTGTATAGACCGAAACATCTTAAATCATCGGCTTATACACTGGAAAGGGAATTCAGAATTAATTCAAATAAAACGACATCACTAAGGTTATGATTGAGACGACTGAGATCGAAGTATTGGGAAAAAAAGACACTCGCTCTGGATTTGGAGAAGGGCTCTTGGAAATTGGAAAGAAAAATAAAGACGTTGTTGCATTGTGCGCCGACCTTACTGGTTCACTTAAGATGAATGCCTTTGAAAATGAATTTCCAGAACGTTTTTTTCAGGTTGGAATTGCAGAGGCAAACATGATGAGTATGGCTGCTGGAATGACAATAGGCGGGAAAATTCCTTACACGGGAACTTTCGCAAACTTCTCAACAGGAAGAGTCTATGATCAAATTCGTCAGTCAATTGCCTACTCGAATAAAAACGTTAAGATCTGCGCTTCACATGCTGGACTAACACTTGGAGAAGATGGTGCAACTCATCAAATTCTTGAAGATATCGGGATGATGAAAATGTTGCCGAACATGACTGTTATCGTTCCTGCAGACTTCAATCAAACAAAGCAAGCAACGATCGCAATTGCAGACCTTACTGGTCCAGTATACCTGCGCTTTGGAAGACCATCTGTTCCAATTTTTGTGAAACCAGATGCTGATTTTCAAATTGGAAAGGCTGATGTAATTATGGAAGGGACAGATGTAACAATCATTGCATGTGGCCATTTGGTATGGAAATCAATTGAGGCAGCAAGAGAATTAGCTGAAAAAGGAATCTCAGCTGAGGTTATTAATATGCATACGATTAAACCTTTGGATACAGAAGCTGTCTTACGTTCTGTAGCAAAGACAAAATGTGTCGTAACTGCCGAAGAACATATGATTAATGGTGGACTGGGAGATTCAATAGCACAAGTGCTAACTCGCAACAACCCATTACCACAAGAATATGTTGGTGTGAATGATACTTTCGGAGAAAGTGGAACACCTGCGGAGTTAATGACCAAGTACGGAATCGATACCCGTAATGTTGTGCAAGCTGCATTAAAGGTTATTGAACGTAAATAGAACTATGACTAAACATCCTGAAGACGACGATATTGTTCATTTGTTCAAGAAGGGTGGTAATCATACGAATACTGCATTTAACCAAATCGTAGCTAAATACGGTGATATTCTTTATCGTCAGATTCGGGCGATCACAAAAAATCATGAATTTACTAATGACGTTTTGCAAAATGTCCTTGTAAAAGTCTACCAAAACCTAGCGAAATTCAAAGGGGACTCCGCACTGTACACATGGATGTATCGAATAGCACGAAATGAAACACTCAATTTTCTAGATAAGGAAAAGCGTAGAACGGGAATCGACATTGACGAGCCTATCCTTGAAATAATGCTGGGACATAGCTCGCTTGATTCAATGACATCAGAAAAGATTTCTGACCTTCTAACACGAGCAGTAAATACCCTCCCAGAAAAACAAGCAGCGGTGTTTCAGCTTAAATATTTTGAAGAACTAAAATACAGTGAGATTTCAAAAAAACTAAACACCAGCGAGGGAGCCTTAAAAGCAAGTTTTCATCACGCAAAGCAAAAAATTGAGGTATTTATTCTGGATCAATTAAACCATTAAGTATCTCAGCTATCTAACACGTACAATGGAAGAACAAAAAGACCTATTCGATCATCTTAAGCTTGGAAAAATAGACACGCCTGATGCGACCTATTTTGATCAACTTGCTAAAAATGTGATTGCTTCGCAAGAGGTAAAAGTAATTCCTTTGTATAAAAAACCGATTGTTTGGTTGAGTTCTGCCGCAGCGGCAATTGTTATTCTTGTTGTTGTTAATTACAGCGCTCCCGAAGAAAGCACCGATGCGCTTCTAGCATTAAATGATATTCCAACTGAAGATGTTTTAGCGTACGTGGATAAGCATATTGAAGATTTCGATGTTGAAATGTTGTCCGAAATGGTTCCTTCTGAAAATATTGAAGCAATCCAATTATCGGAACCAATTGAAAACAACCCAATCACAACTCCAAAAACTGAAGAAACAAAAATCAATTTCGACAATATTGACACCGAAGACATTTTGGACTATATCAATAGTGAAGAAATAGACATCTATGATCTCGATGAATTTGAACTACTTTAAACCTGTTAAAATGAAAAAATCAAGCATTCTTTTTATCCTCTTTTGCTTATTCCTTGTCCCTGTAGCAATGGCTCAACCAGGAGGAAATGAAAGACCGAATAAACAAACGATTCCAGAATTGAAAATCGCGTTTATATCGAAGGAATTGAATCTGACTCCTGAATTGGCTCAACGCTTTTGGCCTGTCTACAATGAAATGGAAGACAAGATTAAGGTTGAAAAGAAAAAGCAACGTCGAATAACGAAAGATTTAAAAGAAAACAATGACAGCTATTCTGAGACAGAATTCCAGAAGAAAAGTTTGGAATATATGGAGGGAGGAATTCGTGAATCTCAATTGAGAAAGGATTACCATATAAAAATTGCTGGGGTAATTGGATACAAGAAAGCCACAAAACTTTTAAGTTTGGAACAACGATTCAAACGTGAATTATTGAATCGTATGAACCAAGGTAAGCCACAGGGCGGAAGAAACGGAAGACCAGGCGGACCGAGATCCGAAAATTAATGAATTCGAAAGAAAGCTTTCTAAAATATCAAGGACAGACGAATCCATCTCCTTATTTAATTGATGTCGACCATGCAAATGGAATTTACATCTACGACAAGTCTGGAAAAGTGTATTTAGATATGATTGCAGGTGTCGCAGTCAACAACATAGGACATTCTCATCCAAAAGTGATTGATGCCATCAAAGCACAAGCAGATAAGCATTTGCACGTAATGGTTTACGGTGAATACATTCAAGATTCACCATTAAATTTTTCCAAGAAACTCGCGTCTTTACTTCCCGAGCAACTCAACTGTGTTTATACGGTCAATTCTGGAACGGAAGCCAATGAAGCTGCACTCAAACTCGTTAAGCGGGTTACAGGCAGAACAGAACTGGTTTCATTTAGAGGCTCTTATCACGGCAGTACTCATGGATCGATGAGCGTGTCAGGAAACGAAACGAAGAAAGAGGCGTTCAGACCACTTCTACCTGATGTACGGTTTCTCACATTCAATTCAATTGACGATCTAAAGAACATCACGAATAAAACTGCTGGTGTCATTATTGAAACAATACAAGGAGATGCTGGTGTCCGTATTCCTTCTCAGGATTTTATGTTGGCACTCCGTAAACGATGCGACGAGGTTGGAGCCTTATTGATTTTTGATGAAATTCAATGTGGAATTGGTCGCACGGGGAAACTCTTCGCTTTCGAGCATTTCAATGTTGTTCCAGATGTTCTCACGCTTGGAAAAGCACTTGGCGGCGGAATGCCAATCGGAGCTGTTGTTTCTTCCCATGAGAACCTACATGAATTCACTTATAACCCAATGTTGGGACATATCACCACATTTGGGGGGCACCCTGTTATTTGTGCTGCCGCATATGCCTGTCTGGAAGTGATGACAACCGAGATTGACTACGCTGAGGTCGAACGCTTGGGTAAAATCCTCGAAGACATGCTTCGCCCAGTTGACGAAATCATAGCTATTCGGCGAATTGGAATGATGTTCGCTTTTGACATGTCTTCCTTTGAGCGCGTCGAGCGTGTTGTCAAAAAATGCCTGGAAATGGGATTGATAAGTTTCTGGTTTTTATCTCACCCTGACAGTTTCAGGCTTTCTCCTCCGTTGACAATAACCGAGGAAGAAATTAAAAAGGCTGGTGAGATTATTCGTAAAGCGATTGAAGAAACGTGTTGAGCAAGAATGTTGACACTATTAGCTTGTCAAAGCTCTACCCCAACTTGGCTAAAAAATCCAAAATTGCCTTTTGAACTTGCATATTTTCTGTCTCAGTAATGCAATAAGGCGCATTCACAAATAGGGTATTCCCAAGCGGGCGAAGCAAAACTCCCTGCTCCAGAAAAAAGGCATAAGCTTGTGTTTTTATATCTGAGAAATAAGTGCTATCTCCTCCCGTGTCAATATCAAAAGCCAAAATGGTTCCTTGTTGACGTACATTTTTGACTGTTTTAATTCTTCCTAGCTGATCAGCAAATAACGCATTCCATTTCTCTAGGTTTCGCACTCCTTCCCACGTCTGCTCCTGCTCAAATAAATCCAAGTTTGCACAAGCAACCGCACAAGCAAGTGGGTTTGCCGTAAATGAATGTCCATGTAAAAGTGCCTTCGTGGTCTCTTCTCCTAAAAAGGCTTCGTAGATCTTATCACTAGCAACGGTTAAGCCCAGTGCCATCACACCCGCCGTCAAACCTTTCGAGAGTGCTGTCAAATCCGGTTTTTCCTGACAGTGATCCATTGCAAACATCTTTCCCGTCCTGCCAAACCCTGTCATCACCTCATCAAAAATCACGATTACATCCTGCGCATGTGCAAGCTTCGTCAATCGGTCTAAAAACGCTGGTGAGTACATCTGCATTCCAGCTGCTCCTTGGACGAGTGGTTCGACAATCATTCCTGCAAATTCACCCGTCTGGAAAAGCTCCTTCACTCGCTTCAATATCTGCTCTTCATTGCTCGCAGTTGGAAAATCTATGTAGTCAACGTCAAAAAAGAAAGGCTCAAAAGGTTCATTAAAATATCCTCTTTGTCCAACCGACATTGCCCCAAACGTATCTCCATGATAAGAGCCATGCATGGCAAGAAAACGCTGTTTTTTCTCTCCTTTGTTGTGCCAATATTGGAAGGTCATTTTCAGCGCGATCTCAACGGCAGTTGAACCATTATCCGAAAAAAACACTTTTTCCAAGCTTTCTGGAAGGAGTTTTGTTATCCGCTCTGCAAGTTCTGCAGCTTTCGGATGTGTTACTCCAGCAAAAACAATGTGATCGATCGCATTGAATTGATCCGAAATCGCTTTGCCGATATGTGGATGTCCATGTCCATGTGTATTCACCCACCACGAAGAGTTCGCGTCTATGTATTTTTGGCCATTGGAATCGTACAAATAGACACCCTCTGCTTTGACAATTTCCAAAGGTTCGCCTGCCGTTAAATGTTGTGTAAACGGGTGCCAAACGTGCTTTTTGTCGACCTCTGATAATCTACTCATAAGAAGGGTTTAATGAGAGCAGCTTGCTCCTTGATGAAATTTTTATCAAGCTGATTTGTTATTGGAATTCGTGCAATCATTTTCAGTCCTGTCGATTTCAAAATAATCTCTTCGGTCGCCATATTTTCATCTCCGACAAACACAAACCCGCGCACATCAATGCCTCTTGATTTTAATACTTCTGCCGTTAACAAACTGTGATTGATACTTCCCAAATAATGACGAGAAACGACTATTGTCGGCAGGTTCCAATCTTCAATCAAATCAGCGAAAGTCAAACCATCGTTGTTCACTGGAACCATCAAGCCACCAGCACCTTCTACAATGAGGTTTCCGCTCACCTCTGGAAGCTTTAAATCGCTTCGTTGAATCTCAACACCATCTATTTCTGCTGCTGCGTGAGGCGACATAGGCTGGCTCAATCGATACCCCTCTGCTAATACTTTTACCTTTTCGGTGTATTCTGCAATCTTTAACGAATCAGAATTGTCCAAATCTCCAGCTTGAATCGGTTTCCAATAGTGCGCTTCCAATGCTTCGGAAATAATCGCACTCACAACCGTTTTCCCTACGTCCGTTCCAATTCCTGTGATAACATACTTTTGGTCTGATGTACTTACCATTCTTATAAGGGTTTTGCTTTCTCGATGAGAAAACCTTATTTGATTCTATGAAACTATCTCAACTGAGCAGCAAGTTTGGACTCGAGTTGTTCACGAATTTTAGCCATTATTGCATCGACTTGCTTATCCTTCAAAGTTTGTTCAGGGTCCTGGAATGTAAAGGAAACCGCATACGATTTCTTGCCTGCTTCAAGTTTATTCCCTTCATACACATCAAAGAGACCTACTTCTTTCAATAGCTTCTTATCGCAACCTTTTGCAATTTCCTCAATCTCAGAGAAATTCACTTTTGCATCCAAGAGCAAAGAGAAGTCACGACGAACAGCAAACGTTTTTGGTAATTCGGTAAATTTCACTTTTGAGTATGTAAGACTCTCCAAAACAGCATCCCAATCAAGGTCAGCGATAAAGACATCGTTTTTAATTCCAAAATGCTTCTTCACCTTATTGGATATCCACCCAATCTCTCCAACTTTATTCTTCAATATTCGGAGTTGACTTCCGTCTTCCAAAAGTGAATTCTTGATTGCTTTTTCCTTGAGCATTCCACTCAATCCCAATCGCTCAAATACTGCTGAGGTGAGCCCCTTGATTGTATAAAATGAGTGAGCATCTTTTGATGAATTCCAGCTCTCCTGTTCCTTCTTCCCAGTAAGAACAATCAATAGACGTTTGTTTTCGCTATAGCCAGACTCATACTTATGATAAATCTTTCCAAATTCATACAATCTCAAGTCAGGGTTCTGACGATTTTGATTGTGAGCTACCATTTCCAGACCGTTAAAAATCAACGATTGACGCATAACATCTAAATCCTGACTTAGCGGATTCAACATTTCTACATTGAATTCAGGCTTGATAACTTCACCTCCCAGCTTTACTGAGTATTCAGATTTCGTCAATGAATTGTTCAATGTTTCAATGCATCCCATTCCCACCAACATCTCAGAAATGACAGTCTGTATTTTTTCAATATCTGGTTTGTTGAATTGAGAAATTGAAGAATTCAGTTTTTCAGGAATTGGAACGTTATTGTATCCATAAATCCGAAGCACTTCTTCCACAACATCAGCTTCGCGGGTAACGTCCACACGGTAGGCAGGAATTTCAAGCTTCACTGAATTGTCTCCTTCTGAAACAACTTTAATATCTAGGTTCGTGAGAATTGAATTTACTTTCTCTACAGTCAAATTATCCCCTATCAGTCGATTACAACGTTCGTAACTAAAGTCTATGATCTTGTTTTCAATCGGCTTCTTGTTTGTGTCCACAATATCCATAGCGACAGATCCTCCAGCAACTTCCTGAATTAGCAATGTCGCTCTTTTCAACGCAAGCTCCGTCAAATGTGGATCAACCCCACGTTCGAAGCGAAATGAAGAATCCGTGTTCAATCCATGCATCTTTGCTGTCTTACGCACAGAAACTGGGTTAAAATACGCCGACTCCAAAAACACATCGGTCGTTTCATCCTTAATTCCAGAGTCCATTCCTCCAAAAACGCCTGCGATACATAAGTGATCCTCACCGTTGGTGATCATCAAGTTTGTTGAATCTAATTTGCGTTCAACCTCATCCAATGTTGTGAATGTATCTCCATCATTTGCTGTTTTCACAACGATTTTTCCATTCAATCCACTCGCATCAAATGCATGCAGAGGCGTTCCAAATTCGTGCATCACAAAATTGGTGACATCGACAACATTATTTATTGGAGAAAGACCGATCGCTCGAAGTCTTTTTTGCAACCATGCTGGAGAAGGCTGAACCTTCACTCCTTTAATACTTGTTCCCATGTAGCGAGGACACAACTCACTGTCCTCGACATTAATACTAATCGGCAAGTCGTTTGAAACTACTTTAAACGCATCTACTGATGGGATAGTTAACGCCAGTCCAGCATCCTCATGAACGTTAAGGTAAGCAACCAAATCGCGTGCAACACCAATATGTCCCATGGCATCTGCCCGATTAGGTGTCAATCCGATATCAATTGAATAATCATCCTCTAATTCAAAAAATGTTGAAGCTTTGGTTCCAACCTTGGCGTTTGAATCGACAACAAGAATTCCATCGTGTCCCTGTCCCATACCCAGTTCATCTTCTGCGCATAGCATTCCCAAAGACTCAACTCCTCTTATTTTCGATTTCTTAATTTTAAATGGCTCTTCTGGAGTAGGATACAGCGTGCATCCGACTGTTGCAACAACTACCTTTTGTCCAACAGATACATTCGGAGCACCGCACACAATTTGCAAGGGCTCCTCCCCAACACTCACGGTCACAACTTTAAGTCGATCCGCGTCAGGATGTTGTTCACACGTCAATACTTCGCCTATGAACACTCCTTCCAATCCACCTTTAACAGCTTCTATTTTGTGAAGTCCTTCTACTTCCAATCCAGTATCGGTTAATATCTCAGATGCCCGTTCTGGAGTCATTTCTAGCTTCACGTATTCCTTAAGCCAGTTGTATGAAATTTTCATTATATACCTGTTTTATCTTGCGGTTTAAAGGTTATTTGATAGTACGATCCGCCATCATTACTAAACTCATATTCACCATCCAATTGTTCCACCAATGCCAAAATAAGTTCCGTTCCAAGTGAACTTTCATTGAGGCGTTGTTTCTCAAAATCAAATCCTTTTCCATTATCTCCAATGAGTAGTTGAAATCGCCCATCTTCAATGTTTTTCAAAACTACTTTAATAATTCCATTTGTATTCCTGTCGAAGCCGTGCTTTAATGAATTTGATATAATTTCATTTGTCAATAAGCCCAAAGGAACCAATGTATCCAACCCTAAATCTTCTATATCAATTGAGATTTCTGCTTCAACTTCCTGCTTAACGTTGTAGGCTTCAATTAAGTCATTGATCAAATCTTCATAATAGCTTCCAACATTGACTTTTGCCAGATCATCACTTTTATAAAGCGATTCGTGCACCAATGCCATAGACGACACCCGTTGCTCAAACTCAAGTAAAATCGCGTGCATTTTTTCATCTTCCACTGCCGAATTCTGTAAACGAATCAAGCTTTTAATAATCTGTAGATTGTTCTTTACCCGGTGGTGAATTTCTTTCAGAAGGGTTTCTTTCTCTTCGTTTCCAAGCGTCGTCTCCCTCAAGCGTTCATTTGTAAGTTCCAGTTCCTTCTTCTTTTCTGCTAAAGCACGTTGCTTAACAAACAAGAGAATAACCAGAATGACCATTACCACCAAAACGAGTGATAATGCCCAAATCATCTTACGCGAAAAACGCTGGTTGTATTCCAATTCCTCCTTCTGATTTGAAAGCGTGTCGTTTGCTTCCGACAACTCGCTTATCTCACTCTTGCTTTGCTTTTCACGAAAATGTGCTTGTAAAACGGAAGTTAGAATTTTTTGAGATTTGGCATCCAAGGTATCTAACTCCTGGAAAACACTGGAAAGGTGGGCATACGCTTTCTTATAATTTCCGTTATTTGCCTCAAATTTCCCATGATTAACTGATAAATTCCGAATAATCTCATCATGCAAATACTTACGACTCAGTTTTTCGGACAAATCAGCATAGTAATAATACTTTTCAGCATTATTCAACACCAGATACACTTCTGAAAAATTTAAGTACGTGTGGGCAAGTGTTTCATAATCTTCAAATTCAAGCTTCTGCTTTTCTGCCTTTTCTAGGTATTCCAGTGCTAGTTTATACTTTTTCTGCTCCGTGTATACAATTCCAATATTGTTATACGTGTATCCAAGCCGTCTTAACTTCTTCGATTTCTTTCTATTCTCAATGGCAAATTCGTAGTACCTAAGCGCCTCTTTATACTTTTTCTGATACCGCAATACGTTCCCAATATTGTTGTAGATGTTCGCTAATCCATAATAATTATTGTCGATAACGTAAATTTCTTCTGCCCGCTGATAATAACTTAATGCTTCCTCAAAATTCTTTTCATTCTTTAGGACAACCCCAATGTTTACGCAGGTAGAAGCCAACTGTTCTGGAAGTCCATGTTTCCTTGCGAGATCAAAAGCCTCGTAATAAATGGGCAACGCCTGTGAATAATTCTGTAAATCTTTATGAATGATCCCACGCTTATTCAAGCAGTTGATCACTCCTTTCGTGTCACCAATTATCCTGTAAATTTCTTCAGCTTGCAAATAGGAAGTTAGCGCTTGATCCAACATCAAATTTCCGCGTTGGTATTTGCCCAAAATCCTGTACCCTTCTGCCCGCTCACCAAGACTACCAAACTCGTCCAGTAATTTGACTGCACTTTGGACTTTTTCAACTGCAACGCCAAAATCTTTAAACTTGTAGTATACCGATGCGACTCCCATTACGGCTTCAATACGGTTCTTCGTCACTTCGTTCAATGAAAGTTCTTCTGCAACCTCAGCATAGGCAATTGCTTCTTCCTTCTTCTTGCAATTCAAGGCCATTTCAATTGCCAGCCCTGTTTTCTCTCGAATGGATTCGGTCTTTTCATAAAGGCTTCGCAAGCTGTCCAATTCAGCTGTTTGCCCGAACGAATTGCCAGTGTAGAGTAAAAAAATTAGTATCCCGAATAAGCCCTTTATCATGAACAGACAAAGGTACCAAAATCTGAATCAATTATTAAGCGAAATCACCCATAAAACATTGATAAATCTTTAATTTATAAGGTTTAAAATTAACAGCCATTCCTTGAATGCGAGGTCGTTTTTTACGACTTTTACAAAAAAACTCTATTGATGAGATACTTTTTGCTACTTCTAACATTTTTCACCGCCTTTATAGGTACTGCACAAGAAACAAGTACGCTTAGTGGTTATGTGATCGATGGAAGGGATGGTGAAACGATGATTGGTGCAAAGGTTTACATCCCATCCATTCGAAAAGGAGCCATCACGAACAACTACGGTTTTTTCTCATTAACAGTGCCAAAAGGGGTATACACTGTCGAATTTCGGATGGCTGGTCTTGATACAGAAACGAAGGAAATTGACCTAAATAAAGACGTCCGCTTTGATATGGAGATGGCCACAAAAATGCAGAACATCCAAGAGGTTGTGGTCAACGCCAATGCTGAAGACAATATAAAAAGCACCAAAATTGGGCAGTTGCAATTGGACATTGATGAAATAAAAACCCTACCTGCATTTATGGGAGAGGTAGATATAATAAAGACCATTCAATTGCTCCCTGGTGTTTCTTCCGCAGCTGAAGGTGGTCAAGGGTTTTATGTGCGCGGTGGTGGACCCGATCAAAATTTAGTGTTACTGGACGAGGCCACGGTCTACAACGCAGCCCATTTGTTCGGTTTCTTCTCCGTTTTCAACGCTGACGCTGTTAAAAGTGTCAACTTAATCAAAGGGGGAATGCCTGCAAATTTTGGAGGTCGGATGTCTTCTGTATTGGAAGTCAATATGGATGAGGGAAACAAAAAGAAGTTCGGCGTGAAGGGTGGATTGGGCGTTATTTCATCGCGACTAACAGTTCAAGGTCCGCTCAAAAAGGACAAAGGTTCTTTTATCGTTTCTGCACGACGCACTTATTTGGACGTCATTATGAAAGCCGCAATTCCAAAAGACTCTCCCTTTGCTGGTTCAAGCTATTACTTCTACGATTTGAACCTAAAAATGAACTACAATATAGGGAAGAAAGATAAACTCTTCTTGAGCAGCTATTACGGCAAAGATGAATTCAGTTTTGGAAATTTGGACGACAACTTTCAGGTAGATATGCCTTGGGGAAATGGAATTGTCGCACTGCGTTGGAATCACCTTTTTTCAAGTAAGTTATTCATGAACGTCACTGCGACAATGACGGATTATCGATTCAGCTTTATTTCCTCTCAGGACGAATTTAGATTTGCCCTGAACTCTGGAATTCGCGATTGGGGAGGAAAAATTGACTTCACCTATTTCCCAAATACGCGGCATAAAATCAAGTATGGTGTTGATTACACTTATCACACGTTTACACCGTTTAGTGTCAGTGCCGAGAATGATGATACGGTCTTCGATACTGGAATCGCGCAAAAACTTTACAGTCATGAATCTGCATTGTATGCGCTCGACGAATTTGATATTAATGAATACTTGCGTATCAATGCAGGACTTCGCTACAGTATGTTCCAACACGTCGGCCCATTTACGCGCTATATCAATGGAGACATCAGCAAACCAGACTCTACCATTGAATATGCAAAAGGAGATATTATCAAATTCTACCATGGATTGGAACCACGGATCTCATTGCGCTGGTTGCTTCCAGATCGAAGCTCGATTAAAGCTGGTTATTCGTACAACTATCAATACGTTCACTTAACATCCCTTAGTGCTGTGTCGCTTCCAACGGATGTTTGGTATCCAACAACAAATCTTGCACAACCACAAAAGGGATGGCAAACTTCATTGGGTTATTTCAGAAATTTCGCAAATAACATGATCGAGACATCGGTGGAAGTGTACTATAAGGGAATGAACAACCTGATTGAGTACAAAGAAGGTGCGCTACCAAGTGATAACGTGAACGACAACACCGACAATTTACTGGTTTACGGCAAAGGTTGGAGTTACGGAATTGAATTCTTCGTTAAGAAAACATACGGAAAGTTCACAGGTTGGATTGGATATACGTGGAGCAAAACAGAACGTCTTTTTGAAGAGATTAACAACGGTGAAGTCTTCCCAGCCAAATATGACAGAAGGCACGATCTATCGGTTGTAGGAAGTTATAAACTGGGTAAAAGATGGGTGTTTAGTGGTGCTTTTATTTACGCTACGGGAAATACACTCACCCTTCCAACATCGTGGTACGTCCAAAATCAAGAGCTGTTGTTTAACTACGGTCAGCGCAACTCAACGCGAATGGCGCCTTATCATCGATTGGACATTTCGGCAACGTGGTATGGAAAAGAGT
Organism: uncultured Flavobacteriales bacterium; assembly: GCA_905478665.1. Lineage (GTDB taxonomy): Bacteria > Bacteroidota > Bacteroidia > Flavobacteriales_D > Crocinitomicaceae > UBA4466. The sequence goes on along the minus strand of CAJQJL010000029.1, from coordinate 1,972 downwards.
ATAAAGAAAAGCAAGACCCTGCAACGGGCGAAACCATTCAGGTAAAGAAAAAATTAAAAACGAACGTAGCGATTTCTGTTTACAACGTTTACAACAGAGCCAATCCTTACTTTTTATACATCGATAATGATGGTGACTTCCTCGCAGGTGATTTTGAAATAAAGGTAAAACAAGTTACCTTATTCCCTATCATTCCGAGTGTCACGTGGAATTTTGAATTTTAGACATGAAATATTTACTTCTCTTTTTTCTCGCAATTGGACTCCTCTCGTCATGTACGAAAGAAGTAGAGATTGACATTCCTGGATACGAGGAACAACTTGTCATTGACGGTAGAATTGAAACTGGAATGCCACCAATTGTGCTTATTTCAAAATCGAAAGACATTTACGCTCCGACAGATCTAGAAGCCTTCCTAGGTGCCTTTGTCTCAGGTGCTACCGTAACAGTATCCAACGGCACGACAACTATTCAACTAATTGAAATGTGTACAGATAATTTGCCACCTGGAAGTGAACCTTTCGTTGCTGAGATGTTAGGAATTCCTGAGGCTGACTTAGCGAGTGTACACATCTGCGGATACACATCGTTGGACCCTCTAATTTTTGGTGAGGTTGGTAAAACATACTCATTGACCGTAGTCGCAGAGGGTAAAACCTATACCGCAGAAACCCAAATCGTTGAACCAACAGCCTTCGATGCCGTATTTTGGAAGCCAGATGGCGACTTAACCACGCACGGGTACTCATGGGCAACACTAACGGATCCCCCTGGTCAGTTTGACGCCTACAAATGGGAGGTGAAACGCATCAACGATGATGGCACTGGAAATGAACTGGACGCCAATTTTGCAGAAACATTTAGCCCTGTTTTTGACGATGAGTTCTTCGATGGCCTGACTTTTGATTTCTTTTACGACAATCCGTTCGGTTATGATGAAGGCGTGCTAAATGAACACGCTGGTTTATTTCCAATTGGAGACACAATAGTGATTAAATTCTCAAAAATGGATGCAGCTGTATATGATTTTATGGAAAAGAAATACATGCAACTCGGAACGGCAGGAAACCCCTTTGCGACACCCACAAACATCCCCAGCAATATAACAGGAGGAGCCTTGGGTGTTTGGGCTGGATACTCTCCTTCTTTTGATACATTGGCCTGTCAACCTTAATTGTAAGAACTGAATTTGAAATGCGTCATACTCACATGAAATACCTCTTTTTTCTTCTCCTGTTCGTTTCAGGATTCTCCTATGGGCAATCCAAAGAATACAAAGCTCTGTTGAATGAATACTATGACGGGTTCCCCACGATTTCACCAATGAAGGCGAAGGAAAAAATTGGCAATGATGCTGTCTATTTTTTGGATACCCGAGCCATAAAGGAATTCAATACCAGTCACATTAAAAATGCGCATCACGTTGATTACGACAATTTCAAATTAAAATCGGTGAAGTCCATTCCCAAAAATGCTGAAATTATTGTCTACTGCAGTATTGGAGCGCGGAGTCAGGACATAGGGAAACGTCTCAAAAAAGCGGGATACACCAACGTACACAACCTCTATGGTGGACTTTTTCATTGGGCAAACATTGGCCTCCCTATGGTTAATGCTTTGGAACGAAAAACAAGCACCATTCACGGTTTCTCGAAAGAATGGGGGAAATGGGTAACCACTGGAAACGTCGTCTATTAATATGTCAGATAATTTAGTTATCGTTTTTGCAAAGAACATTATTCTTGGAAAAGTAAAAACACGCCTCGCAAAAACAGTCGGTGATAATGCGGCATTCGATGTCTACAAACACCTTATTGATATAACCGAACGCGAAACTTTGCGTTTAAAAAATTGCGATGTTCACGTTTACTTCTCCGATGCTGTTATCAATGCCAAATGGCCGAACAATGACAAGTTCGTTCAGGAAGGGGAAAATCTTGGAGAGCGAATGAAGCATGCCTTTAAGCAAAGT
>CAJQJL010000028.1 GCA_905478665.1 uncultured Flavobacteriales bacterium | reverse complement strand
GAAGTTCCTTTTCTAGATGAATTCAGACCCTTGTAGCAAAAAGCAATTCATACAACGGTCGACGGGAATGAAACGGTGAGAATTATCAACTTGTTTGATGAACGTGTGGAAGGTGCTGAGGCACTTATGGCGGAGGTGATTCGTAAACACGCTGAACTGGATGTCAATATTGATCAATTTGATATCAAGGAATTGGACGCACAGGAAGACCGAAACAAGGTACTGGCTGAAATGGGATTCAGAGATATGTCAATGACTGAGGTTAGTGGACAACTGGAAGAATTGGCAATTATCGAAAGAATTAAGTTAGAAAAAGCAGGGAGAATAGAGAACAACATCAACGCTGAAATTATTGAAAAGTCAAATCGACTGGAAGCAATTGATAACAAGATCTTGGAAGTTCGCGCGCAAGCAGAAGAAGCAAATACGCCTGCAGAAAAGCATGAGCTCTTGCTTGAAGTCAAGCGGCTTGAAGTTGAGAAGTTATTGGAAGCGAAGGAAATTGAAGGATTAGGGAATCTTCGTGATAAAGCACTGGCAACAATTGAAAAACCATCCAACTCAGGGATAGGGAAAATAGAATTGCTCGAAAATCAATTTAATGCTTTGATAGCAGCAGATAAGGAGGAAGAAGCATTGAGCTTATTGGGCAAGAATGCGGATGCAATTAATAAGTCTCGAACTGAATCACCTGATGCTGTAGTGAATCAAATGGTTGAGGAGAGCATAAAAATCACCGAGGAAATTAATGAACTTTCGCAGAAGGAGCGTGATATGGAGGGCGAGAAAAGCAGGCTGAAAGCTGAAATCATTATTTTGAACGGAAAACTTCCTGACGCAAAGAAGAAAGACGCTGCTAAGATCAGGGAAGAGCTCAATGAATTGGAAGAGGAACTTCGTCTTGTTGAGGAGGTGATCGAATCTACAAAGAAAGCAATCGAAGAGAAAAACAGATTGCTAAGTGTATTGGATAACAATATTGCCTCTATTCAAAAAGCGATGTTGGTTGAATCTGAAACTTCCCCTGATGCAAGCGATATTCTTGCATCTCTAACACAAGCTGAAAAGGCCATTGAAAAGGTCGAATCAAGTGCTGTAGAAAATGAGATCGCACAACTGGAGTCTGAAAACCCTGAGCTGAACCCTGAATATGTTCCAACATTGGTGGATACACAAGGAAGTCAGTTTGACGGAATAGAGAACAAACATACTGCGAAAACTGAGGGGATACAGTCCAATCCTGATTTAACGGAAAAAGAGAAGTTGGAGGGATTCATTCAAATTAATGAAGCTACAATTGCCACGGTCGACGAACGTATTGACAAAATCAATGAGTTGTTGAAAGAAGAGAATGCGGATGCACTGATTGAGGAAAGAGAAAAGCTGGAGACTTACAAGGCTGACTTGGAAAAGGAGAACACAGATCATAATGAGGCGCTTGAGAAACTCCTGGAGACTCCATCGGATGTAGCGCTTTCACCTGAAGATGTTAAAGAAGAGATCGTCCCTGGTTATCAGGAGGATGTGGCTGCTATTCAAAAAGATCCAAATCTGACTGAAAAAGAGAAGCTGACACAAGTTCAGGATAAAGATGAGGCGCTGGTGGAAGCGATAAAGGATGAGCTGAAAGAGCTTGATACGCAGATTGAAGGTGATCCAAGTAATGAGGAGCTTCTTGCCCGAAAGGAAATGGTTGAGGCGATAAAAGGTGAAACTGAATCGGCAATAATGGAGCGCTCGCAGACAATTAATGCCTTGAACAATGTTTCATCAGTTGTAGATCGAGGAAAGGTGAAATCAGATTTAGAGGGAGAGGTACAAGGAAGTTATCCTGAAGACCGTGATGAAATTCGAAATGCTGGTCTTCCTCCTTTTGATGAGAGCAAGAAATTGTTGGAATTGGAAGTGGAGACCTTGAAGAATTGGAGAAGAAAAAGTCAACGATTGAACGTGATTTGGAAAGAAACCCTGAAGATGAAACTTCACAGGCTGAGTTGAATGCGATCAATGAATTGATTACAGAACAGGAGCAGACAATCGAAAAGCAGAAAGCTGCAGCGAAAGGTTTAATCACCGAAGAACAACTAGCGGAAGCTGTTAATTCTGTAGATAGAACGTACAGTGTAGATATTGGGGAATTAACACAATCCTCGTCGCCAACCAAACAAGATGACATTGCAAATCGTGAAGAAGCATTGCAAGAGGAGTTGAAAGATGCCATTGAAGACAAGAAGAAGGATCTTTCGCGAAGATATTCAGTGACGGCAGAATTGGAATTGGCAATACTTGAAAGGGCATTAACTCAAAGCGATGAGCGAGAAGAAGAGGCACGGTCTGCGACACCGGAAATCCCTGTTAATTTTGTAGCGAATGAAGAAGCAAAAGGAACCTTCATCAACGAGCTGAGAGAGTCTGCATTTGGACCAGGAGATAATACAATGGAAGTGGAGCACACGACTAAAAACGAACTCACGGCACAAGATCAGATGCTTGCTTACTACGAGACGCAGATCGAAGAGAAAATTGCAGCAGTAGCTGGTCAATTGGAGAATGCACCTGAAGATGAATCCTTGCAGGCTGAATCAGTATGGTTACAGGAAGAAAAGAAAAAAGTTGAGGAGAAGCGAAGAAGAATAAGCATCTCACTTGGTGAACTGGAAACAGATGTTGTAGCAACAAATACAAATACAACTCCACCAACTCGAACAAGTACCAACGACGATCCAGAACTTGAAAAGCTAAATGTGCGCGAAGAGACACTACGGGCTGAGTTAAGCGATCCAGAGATCAGCAATGATCAGCGACGAGAGCTGGAAGCTGAGATCGAAACGATTCAAGGTGAACGTGTAGAACGCGAGAATGAAATTTATGAAGAGAATATTGATGCGGGTCAGCAAACGAATGAAAATCTAAGTGAAACGCTTAGCCAGTTTACCGATGAAAATGAGGGGGAAGGTGTTATAGAAAAGACATTGGAACTGAATGAAACAGAATCTGCGGAAATAGAAAAGTTGGTTGAAGCTGTAGACAGGGCAAGAACGGAGCAGGAAAAGAATTACCTGTTGAATGAAGCGGATCAACGACAAGAAGAATTAAACAGGACTTTAAGCGAAGCCATTCAAGAGAAGCAGCGCGAAGAACTTGAAAGTAAAGAAGATATTGATCTTTTGTCGCGTGAAGAACTGGAGAAACGTCGACGTACCTTCAGCGTACAGATTGGTGAAGTGACAACAGAAATAATAAGGGTTGAGGATGAAATTGAAGGTGCGAAGAAGAAAGATATTCCTGCATTGGAAGAAAAAATGGATGCCCTTGTAAAGAAGCGTACATTGCTGGAAAGCAAGTTGCGAATTGTTGAAGAGCGCTTACTTGAACACGATGTAAAAGAGCCTGTTGTACCTGTCGCATCTACGGAGAAGGAAATTACATTTAAGGAGGAGAGAGAGACCGCAGGCATGGAGGAATACGAGGAGTATTACAATTTGGCCAACGATGCCTTGGAGGTGGAACAACAAATTACTAACTTGGAAATTGAATTGAAGCAAGCACAAGAAGAAGTCAATCTGTTATTGGCTGAACCTGGAGCATCTGTGGACGATGAAGCAATTCAAATGGGGGTGCGCAAAGTCAAGCAAATCCAATCGGACATCGATCGTTTGTCTGTAGAATTGGTTCAACGAAAGTACACTGCGGATCAAGCCTTGCCTTCAGATAGAGAAGAATCAATGAAAATGCAAAACCTTGTTGCACGAGGAGTTCAACCAATAAAGACAATGGCAGTTGCTGCCGCGCTTATTCAAATGCCGTCCAATGGATTCGCAATTGATGAAAACGCAACAAGTACGTATTCGGCTGAGAATCCAATTCCTGTTGGTGTAGAGAGTCCATCTGGGTTGGTTTACCGTGTACAGATTGGAGCATTTTCTAAACCGATACCGCAGGATTTGTTCAAGGAGTTCAATCCAGTATCTGGTGAAAAGATTGGTACAACGAACATCACACGTTACATGGCTGGTTTCTTCAATAACAGTGAAACGGTTGTCGACGCTCGTGAAAAAATTAGAGGCTTGGGGTATTCAGATGCGTTCGTCGTGGCGTATTGCGATGGAGAACGAATTCAATTTGGCGAAGCCAGAAGAAGAGAACGGGAAGGTACATGTGTTCCGAAAGGAGAAAATGAGTTGATGATGGAAGTGGCATTGAAAACTGCTGAGAAACTCGGTTTGCCAACCACAAACGAAGTGCAGGAAGTTCCTGAGTTAAGCTACAATCAAGCACCAGGTGCAGCTGCTGCTGATCCGATCGAAATTAAGCAAGGACTATTCTTTACAGTACAGATTGGTGTCTTCAACCGTCCCGTTGGGCCTGAATACATGCATGATATGGATGAACTGTTGACGGTTCGATTGCCAAATGGGCAAATCCGTTATGCTTCTGGAATGTTCAATTCTATAGAAGAAGCCATGCCGAGAAGGGAACAGGCATTGAACAATGGTGTCAAAGGAGCATTTATCACGGCTTACTATAAAGGTGAACGAATAACGCTATCAGAGGCAAAACGTTTGTTGGCCGAGAATGGAAATTCAATTCTTCAGTCTGAAATAGAAAAGGTGGTTGAAGAACCTGTAGTTGTAGAAACGCCAGTAAACGTGATTCGTACAGACACCGTTTCGACAGTGAACATAACACCTGTTATCGAGGAAATAGGAGAGGAACGCATTCAAATTGTGACGCGAAAGCAGTTTGATGAATTCCCACGTGATGTGTTGAACAGATACAATGCAGAAGGAAACTTCTTCTACGACGCAAAAGATGGACGTGTAAAATCAATTATTTACAAGGACAGAGATGACCTGCCACGCGTTTGGAACTTTAGAGATGATATAGATACTGTTTATCTTTCGATGGACGATCTCGGTGAGGATACCAGTAAAATACTTGAGATTAGTTTACCCGATTCCTTACTGTCAGGTGATTTCGTTGATTGGTTAATGCGCTTCAATTATAGAAAGGAGTTTGCAAAATCTGAAAATGGTAGAACATTACGTATTTTTGGAGTTGAACCAAATAAGGTGCAAGAGGTACAGGGCATCGTCCGTAAGTTTGCACTGGAAGCGGTCATTGTAGATGAAACAGAATATGAATTAGAATTCGAAGAAAATTAAAGATTATGTCTCAGGTAGAAACAGCATTGGATGAATTAGTCGTTGAAGAGATTGTAGAACAAAAAGATTTGATCGTCTTTAACGATGACGTCAACACCTTTGATCATGTTATCTCTTCTTTAATGAAAGTATGCAAGCACAAGCCGATGCAGGCCGAGCAATGTACATACATTATTCACTACAACGGAAAATGCCAGGTAAAGCGAGCTGAATACGAAGAATTAGAGCCAATGTGTACAGCATTATTAGACAGAGGAATCACCGCAGAGATTCAGTAAATTCAAAGATATTTGAATACTTATTGCTGATTAAGAACAATAACTTTTTCCTGCCAACGATAATTATCTCCCACAATGGTAAAGTAATACACGCCTTGTGGTAAATCGTTAACGAGTGTAGTCTCACCAGCCTTTACTAGATCTGTACGAATGGCTTGTCCTAAAGAATTAAAAACGATAAGATCACCATTTACAGGGCTTTCTATATTCACGACTTTATTCGCAGGGTTTGGATAACATTTAATTCCTTCTTGATCTGTTTCATCGATGCTAACGTAGGTATCACAGCCATCGCATTTCTCGATGAAAACCCCAGAGTCTAAAATTCCATCACCCGCATCGGCAATAACCATGATTACATGATATGCTTCTCCCGCTAGGATTGGTTCCTCAATCTTTAAAGGTTTTGTAAATCCGTCATATTGAATGTATGTGTCATCTGCGCTGTACGGCGTATTACTTCCGTCACCGTTGTAAACATAATAGGCTGAATTTGTCGCAGGATTTATCGTGTTAACTGAAACATGTTGGCCATTTGGGGCCCGAGCAATATTAATAAGACCAGGGATGCCAGGACCAGCCAGATAAACGGCAAAGGCATCTGCAAATTGAGATCCAGCGTATTCAGGATACTCGTCTGATCCGAATACAAAATTAAATTTTAAGGTGTCGAGGGTCGAAACAATGTCAAATTCGAAAAGGGAAGCATTATAGCTGTCAGCTCCACTATTTAGGGCGCTAATGTACGCAGATCCAGGGATATTATTGTCAATTCCTGCACCGCCAGAATTATTTGGTCCACAGGGGCCATTAGAACCTTCGCAGCTTACCGTTCCAGTTGTCATTATTATACCGGAACTCAAGCCCAGATTGGTGCTATCTGCATTGAATGAACCCACTGCATTAGGTGAGCCATCATAAACGACGTTTGAAACAGTATAGTTTGGACCAAAAAAGTCATAGGTCATTAATTGACCAGAGGGAACTATATTCGTTTCTAATTGGGCGAATATAAGTGTTGTGCAGAATGTACAAAAGACGATTAGTGGTACGCGAAACATAGAATAGGTTTGGTTTATAACGGTAATATCCAAAAAGTAGTATAATAAATAAAACGAATAGCAGGATTTTTGATTGATCTGTCAGCTCTATTGTGTGAAAGTATTCTCAGGCATATTACAGAATGGTTTGTGAGCGAGCCTCTTAATAACGTTAGTGAGTTATTAGGATGAATGAATATGGTCTGTTCGGGATGTTCAGATCAGATTTTTTAAGAAAGATTCCTTGTTGAAAGGAAAAACGCCTTATATTTGCACTCGAAAATGGCTCCGTAGCTCAACTGGATAGAGTACCACACTACGAATGTGGCGGTTGCAGGTTCGAATCTTGCCGGGGTCACAAGAAGCTTTCCAAAAGGAAAGCTTTTTTTGTTTCCCACAATTCGAAGCTGTTCGACCTGAAGCTCTTTTAAGAAAAGAGCGAAAGCATTGACCGCAGGGAGATAATCTTGCCGGGGTCACTAAGAAAGAGAAGCTCATCACTAGACGTTGAGTTTTTTCGGGATAGATTTCTTAGCTTAGTGACTTGATGGATTTTTCATTATTCATTTCCTTAAACCGAACTACACACGTCGTTGTGATTTTGTGTATTTGTTGCGTGAGTAATTTTTGTTCAGGACAATTTGATGGTTTAAGTGTATTGCAGGAAAAGCATACGTATACTGTAAAAGACGTAGAAAACTATTCACGCTTAATCAAGGTAGAAGGATTTAATTTGGCTCAAAGAACGGAGTACATTAGTTTTCCTGTGAATGAATTAGCAGTGTTATCTTCTTATGAAGTATTTGAAAAAAAAGGCGATCGTTGGAAACCATCCAAGATTTCTAAAAACGTTTCTACCTCCACAATGAATTGGAATGCTTTTTTTACGGGAACGAAGAACTACATCTTTGCCATTCCACCAATGACTACTTGGCGAATTGAATTCAAAACAAAAGAAAAGCACAGTGTCTTTTTGTCAAAGTTATATCGAAAAGGATTTTTTGATGCTGACAGCGTAATTTATTCCTTCGATCTAGCAGATGGGTTGGAAGCATCATTTGGTAATTCAACTGTTCAAAAAGGAGAATTTATCGTGGATGCTATTCAAGATTCATTGGATTTTCTATCCCTGCTTATTCATCCCAAAGGAGAGGATCCAGAAAGGTATTTTTCCAATTGGTTTGAAGCAAAAACGTCTCCTATGTTAACGCTTAACGAGTTGTCCGTGCCAGCTGAATTAGTTGAATACCAAAAAAATCATACGAAACGGGAGTTGGCGGAGAAATGCTTCAAATGGGTACAAGATAGAATTAAATACATCGACATTGAAAACGGAATCAACGCGGTGGTTCCAAGGCAATGTGAGAAAGTGATGTCCAAAGGATTGGGTGATTGCAAAGACATGGCAACAGTATTAACCGCGCTCTATCGCTATTTTGATTTTGAAGCGTACCTGGCAATTTCAAAAACGAATTCAAATCTGTATCGATTTGATTTCCCTTCAATTGGACTTGCAAATCACATGGTCTGTGCATTAAAATTGGACGGAGAATGGTATTTTCTTGACGGCACAGAAGATGCATGTTTATTTGGAGATCCCAGCATTCAAATTTTGGGGACAGAAGCTTTTCTTATAGGCAACAAAGGCAATTATTTTGTAGACGTGCCCAGTTCTCCTAGGTCTTCTAGTAAAGCGATGTTGGAATATCGTTTCAATCAGGATTCAGGTGTTATTACCTTTAATATGACCTCCACTGGAAAGATGAATCAATTATTCTACAATGCTCAAAAGAAACGTAATAATCCAGAAGAGTTGTTGTCGACAATTCTGCAAAAGGTTTCATCTCTAAGTTGGACTTTGGATAGCTTATCAATACTTGATTCGGTCTCTACAGTTGCTGCGAGTGCCAGAATTGGTTCTAGTTCCTTTTCAAAAATTGGAGAGAAGTATTTGTATGACCTTTCGTTTGTGCCTTCTCCTGAGCACATTTGTTTACTATTCCAGAACAATGAATACCCTGTATTTGACGCAGATGTTCATGTAAAGCTCGCTTTCGAGGGGAATATTTCAATGACTTCATCGGAGCAACTCACCGTAAATGGGGGAGTGCTGAACGGTCTGTTTAAGCTTCAGGGCAACAATTCATCCGAAGGCTTTAAGGAGAGTTCTTTCGTCAAAAACTGGGAAGCATTATTCAATAAACCGTTAACTGTAACTTACTAGCATGAGATCGAATTTACTACTTGCCCTAATCGTAGCATTTCCGCTAATTCTAAATGCCCAAAAAAATGGAAGGAGAGGAAACTCCAAATGGCCAGCACTTCAAGAGCTCGTAATTCCTGACTCACTAAAAGATGAGTCAGCATTTTATATCTTGAATACCACGACAATTGATTTCTTAGAAACGTATGAGACGGAAGTTGTTGTCTATAAACGGATTTATGTGAATTCGGAGAAGGCTGCAGAAGAGATGAACCAAAAGGAATTGTTTGTAAGTAACGGAGGACGAATTACAATGTTGCAGGCTAGAACAATAAAGAAAGATGGGAGTATAATTGAGTTGGATGGTGAGCAAATTATTGAAACAGAGTCGATTCAAAAAAATAAGTATGGTACAGATGTTTTACGAAGAATTCAACTTATCTATCCAAATGTCGAAAAAGGAGATATTATTGATCTAGCGTACGAAAGATCATTGGATGGCTACATTTTTTCTGATTTGATGTTTTTGGAAGATGACTTACCCTCACTGCGTACAAAAATTAGTTTACGGAACATCTCGCGACTCGATTTGACAGTCTATAACTTACACGGTATGCCAGCGACAAAGAGGTCATTAGAGGGCGGGGTTGAGACCATTTCATGGGAGAAGTATGGAGTGAATAAAAGGGTGAGCGAAGATTATAGCGCTATTCATCCTGAAGCTTCTTGCGGAGTGTTTGTTTTGTGGAAACGCGGTGAGAAATTGGATTACAAAACAATTTATTCGTTCGATGCTTATAAATATCCAGAGACTTTTGGCGTGTTCTACAAAATTACTGAACGACTCCAGGAATTGGGAATCTTGGAGGCTGAAGAGCAAGCATTTGTTGCTTTGCCAAAATTGATTAAAGCATTTGAAAATGATTTTAAATGGAATGTAGATGAATCGACAGAAGAGCTGAAGGAGACAATTAAATTTTTATCCGACAAGAAAGTGGATGATGTTCTCTTTTTACGGTATATAATGAAATATCTTTCGGAGCAAGGGATACGCTATGAAAAAGGGTTCTCCAAAAGTTTATTGGATGGAAGGTTTGAACACGGCTTGGTTTCATTGGAACAACTTTCAAGAAGATTTCTATTTATATATGATGAGAATGACCAAGTTCACTTTTTGTTTCCTCCAACGGGGGATGGAGAATTTTACTACATGGATGAAATCCCTTTTTACTTAGAAGGAAATCAATCGATCGCTTTATACGGTGATGGAGATTTTTTGAAAGAAACCGGAACCGTAGCAATTCCAGAAAGCAAGGCAAAAGATAACATGCACAGCGCTCAGTTAGTAATAAATTTAGAGAGCAAAACATTAGATTGCCAGATTTCTAGAAAGGATAATTTAGGTGGCTTCTATTCGCTACTTGGTCGAAATGCAAGTTCGCCTTATTGGCTAAATCAATGGGGAGTTTCACCTGATTCAATAGGATTGGACTATGCCTCTTTAGATGCCACTTATCCCTATCAGCTAAAGTATAAGCAAGATTCCATTGATCTAGAGGTATTCGAAAAAATTGATGATTCGTTAATGTGGTTTTTACCAGAAATGATCCTGCCACTGGGGATATATGAAAAGGGAGAACAAGATTCCGAATATGGAGACTACTTGATCTTACCATTTTTAAAAAAGGACCGAATTTCAATATTTGTTGAATCCAATGCGCCTATCCAAATTGCCGAAGAAGAAAATGAGTTGTTATTTGAAAATGAGATTGGTAGACTGAGCATGAAAACGTATCAAATAACTGACGAGGTGCTTAAATTCGATTTCGAAATCGAGGTGAAGCAGCGTTATATAGAAGGAGGAGATGTTCAGGCGTTTAAAGAATTTCTACAGCAGTATTCCGAGCTAACGACTAAGAAATGGGTGATTAGTTTGTAAGTGGGGAGATATACCTTCCTCGTTTGGAAATGTATTCTATGCTGCGTAGTCAAATACCTTTCCTCATCTTCTGAAACAGATTTCCTCACAATCTTTCCATATGGAAAGTAATCCGCAACGAATTCAAAATCATTCTTATCTTGTATTAATAATTTTGGTGGTGATCTGGTTGTGAGGTAGCTACCGATCATTGCTAACAATTTAAACCAACCAGAACCGTTATAGGAGTATGCGAAACAAAAGATTGATAATAATTTTCATCACTGTAGCCATTCTATTGCTCGTTCCAATAATAGCGATGCAGTTCACCAATGAAGTAAATTGGACGTCGATTGATTTTGTTGTGGCGGGAACTGTACTACTCGGGACTGGCCTATTGATTGACCTTGCAATAAGGAAGATCAGCAAAATCAAATACCGACTCGCAGCAAGTGCAGCGATATTGGTTGCTCTATTGCTTATTTGGGTGGAACTTGCCGTTGGAATCTTCTAAAAACGTATAGTTCAGTAGATTTAGAATCATCCATTAGTCTAGCTCTGGTTAGTGATTGAACCGTTCTGAAAATAAATTCTTCCAAATGAAATTATTATACGCGCTTATTTTTTATCCTCCTTTTCGTTCGCACAAACAAATTGTGATTGTTACCAGAGGTTAGAGCGCCTGTCAATGCTAAAATCGGCCGAAGGGAAATCAGATTCTAGAAATTGCTCAGATTGCCTCAGAAAATTGTCTGTGTCATAAAGGTTATTTGGCAATGCTAATAGATAAAAGAACCATTGGGGTGGAGGAAGAACCTGAATTTTTTGGCGTTTGGTCTTGGAAAGATCCCAACACAATTCGCAACATTGAAACTATCGATGAGCGGCGGTTCAAATACAACATGTTAACGTTAAAAGATCAGGCAGTTATAAAGGGATACGTTCTCCCCGATTTATATGAGCTTACGACTTATCCAGATGGATACTTTTATGGAGTCGAGTATTGAAACTGCCCGGTACTAGTTAGGGTGAGTTCTTCTTTTACACCACAAAAAAAGCCACCGCATTTCCACGGTGACTGTACTTGTTAGGACGACACAATCAATTCACTTTATTCTGTTCTTGTGCCCCAGTGACCTCCAGCAACTGGAGATCTTCTAAATTTATAACCATCCGCTACATTGAATACGATCCAATAAGCGTAGCCATCATGAATAGTTGGCGCGATAAAATTTTCTGCGGTTCCAACTTGCAATGGAGGTAAGGCATTTGGCGTTGAATTCACAGGGATTTCAGCATAAGATGAACTTGTACTAAACATAAACAGCGACAATGAACACATGACGACCGCAATGCCTAAACAAATGGATAAAAAGCTTTTTGCAAAATTGACATTTTGTTTCATAACATTAAATTTTGGTTTCCTTAAATATAACGAATTAGGACAAAGCAAATGAGACCAAAAATTGGCGGTTAAAGACAGTAGATCTTTTAGCTTCAATGATGTGATTTTCACAAAAAAAAGCCACCATGGAAACATGGTGGCTTTACTATTTAATAGGGTGTATTAGATATACATCTTTATCGTCTTCTCAGTTCCTGCATCATTCGTGAAACGTACAAAATACATTCCTGAAACAAGTCCATTTGTACTGATCGCTGTCTTCGTATCAGAAAGCTTCGCAGTGCTTATTACTTGACCGTTCAAGTTAACAAGTGATACCTTAACATTCGTGGCAAGCAATTCATCAGGTGTGTTGATGATGATTTCTTCACCAGTAGAGTACGCAGTAATCGACTCCAATGAACTTTCATCCAAACCAACATAGCTGATCAATGTAACATCATTCGGTGAACTAGCCATTGAACTAGCTGTTGCCTGAATAGTGTTCGCAAAACTGATCACGAAAATAGTATACGGTTGGTTCTCTACAATTAGATCTCCATCAGAATCTGTTTTCGCTGCTTCAAATACTGTTTGGTAGAATGGTGCACCTGTCGCGGTAACAAACATCCATGCAGTTGATGGAAGTGCAAGACCTGCATTTAAATCAAACGCACCTGCCGAGCTTGCTTTAACAGCAATTACACGGTAAGCAAGAATACCTTGCTCATTTGATGGTGGTGTGAAGTTTACTTGTAAATCAAGACCATTCGCATTGTCGTCAATGTCTGTACCGTATATGGTTTGTGCCATTTCTGTAGTTACATTCAAAGTAACATCTGATGCAGAACTTGTAAGGTTATCAATGTTTGCATTTGAACCATCAGCAACACTGTACACGAAAATTGTATACGGAACGCCTAGAGAAATTGCGTCTCCATCTGAATCTGTTGTTGCTACGTTGTAGTTAACAGTGTAAGGTCCAGCGCCTGGAGCAACTGACTCATAAGTTCCAACAGCACCTGCTTGTGCCGCAGCAAGATCAAATGATCCTGCTCCTGCTGTTTTAACAGCAAAAACTCTGTATTCAGAAATCGTTGCTTCGTTTGCAGCAGCATTGAAATCAACTTGTAAATCAGTTGCATTTGCTAAATCACCAACATCAGTTCCTGTAATCGACAAAGCGATGTCAGCCGTTGTGTTTAATGTAACATCACTCGCAGCAACAGATAATGAGTTCGACGTTGCGTTAACACCGTCAGCCATGTTCAAAATATACACTCGGTATGGTTGTCCAATTATAATCAAGTCTCCATCTGTATCCGTAGATGCAGCAGTTAAGACTTGTGAATAGGTTGGTCCTCCTGTTGGAGCTACTGAAGAATAGTTCGCTGGAATAACAGCTTCTGCTGCAGTAAGGTCAAAGGTTCCTACAAGTGCAGATTTTACAATTTGCACACGGTACTCACCAACTGTTGCCTCATCAAAGGCCGCTGCGAAATCAACTTGAAGGTCAAGACCGTTCGAGTTATCTGCGATGTCCATTCCAGAAACGATCGTTGCTGGCGAAGCGGTAGTTCCACCGGTTCCTGTATCTCCTGCAAGAATAGCAACTCCTGGATTCGTTTCATAAGCGTAATCTTTGACAGTCCAAACTGACCCCGACTGGTTTACATCTAAACGTACCCAACCGTAGTGAATATTTCCTGCGATGTCAAAACGAACACCTATATATCTATCAGTAATTGTACACCAATTTCCAAAGCTACATGAACCGTAGTTCAAAGATTGAAATCCTCCAGAAAATCCATTGTTATAGAACGTTCCTGCTCCTGAACTAATTGTCGCTCCACTAGACAAAGCAAATGGATAAGCAAAAGTAGCCCCACCACTTCCCAAAACTTCATTCGTTGCAGTAAGAGGGGAAATGTATAAGTTCGAACTTCCGTTGTGCCAGATTCTGAAATCGTTTACAGCATTATTGTCTAGGTCTAAAAAATATTGACTTCCAACGCCTCCTGCAAAGTCTGGTGTGATGTCTGTGTAAATCACAGCTCCGTTCGCCTCATTCGCTCCAGTAATAGCAGCCGCTAACATACCGTATTGCGCAAGTCGTTTCTTTAAATTCTTCTTGTCGTCATTCATGTTCGTAGTAATAAATTATTATCGTTAATAGGGCTAATAACCTTTGTTGAACGCAAGGTAGTAAATAAATTTTACCTTTGAAATGAACGATTATTATGAAAAAAAATAAATCTGTGAAAAATGCAACATACGAGGTTCCAGCTAAGGGGTCATTGGGATTGTTGGCATTCGGAGACAAAGGATTACGGGCCTGGAGAGAGGTGAGAGACAAGGACAAGAAAAAATCGGAGAAGGAATGAAAAAGAAAAAAGTTCTACTCATCGGTTGGGATGCAGCTGATTGGCAAATCCTTGATCCACTTCTTGAGCAAGGAAAGTTACCAGCATTGGCAAAATTGATTAAAGGTGGCGTGCGGGGAAACTTAAGCACAATGAATCCGCCGTATTCGCCAATGTTATGGACATCTGTAGCGACAGGTAAGACACCCGACAAGCATGGTGTGCTTGGGTTTATCGAATTGGATACGGAGAAACAGTTGATTCGACCTGTGACGGTAACCCAACGAAAAGTGAAGGCACTTTGGAATATTTTTCACAATCAGGGAATGACCTCTAACTTAATTGGTTGGTGGCCAAGTCATCCAGCGGAACCAATAAATGGTGTCGTGATATCTGACTTATTTCCAAAAC
>CAJQJL010000027.1 GCA_905478665.1 uncultured Flavobacteriales bacterium | reverse complement strand
AGTCAACGATCTGTGTGATTAGGTACTCCCCAGAAATTTCAGAAATCACACTATTGTATTCCTTGATACACGTAATGTACGCGTCGTATGCGTCTGCACATGGCGTTTCAGGTTCCAAATCATCACCTCCACAAGGTGGAAAGTCTAACAATGAGATCGGAGGCGAAGAAGGATTATTCGCATCATTTGAGTTAATCCAATCTTGTAGGTAAGCAATGTAAGACTTAACACATGGTTTATAAGGTGAATTAATAAAGTCCTTCATGGACGAGAATATATTGTCTAATTCATAGCCATTGGCATTTGACCAATAGGAATTGTTGAATTTCTTAAGTGTCTTCTTGTACAAAACGTACAATTTTTGACATTCCGCCTTAATATCTCCTTGTGGAATTGCTGAACAATCTACTCTTTTTGGAAGCTCAATTGGACAACTTCCACTTTGGAAAGATGCGATATAATCTTGTAAATCTTGCTGACCTTGCGCAGAACAGAACAGCTTATTATTTTGAAAGTCTTTGTATGAATAAAGTGGGGCATACCGTTTATAGTCCTTACAAACAATAGCAGGAGAACCGCTCTCTTGCTCGGCAACAAATATTTTATAAGCATCTGTATATTGTTTATACAATTGCTCATTTGTACTCACCGCAGAAGGTGATGCTGCCAGGAATGTCAATATATCCTGTCCGTTTTCATTTACCGTAGGTCGAGTTTCAAGATAACCGATGTATGTTGCATTATTGTCAGCGACACGTGAATTAATAAAATCATCTTCAGAGATGACGATTAAGGAGTCCCCTCCCATAGTATCTGCTCTTAAATTGTAGCGATCTGTAGCTCCAAGATAGCGCACGTACTCTGCCTTAACATTTGTTCCGTATCCGTACTCTGTAGAGAAATCATTTGACGAACTAAGGAAGTTGGGGTTATCCAACTCTGGCACGAAATTATCAATGAATCGAATGTAGCTTTCTGATGGGTATTCATTACCATCCAAAAAGAATGTCCCGTAATCTTCTGCCACGATGTACGTCGAATCCACTGGAGTTAAATTAAGGCGTAAGTTCAATGAATCAATAGCCGAAGTGTATTCTACATATTTTGTTGCTGAATTATCTGGAATCAAGATCCCTGCATCAAGCATTGCCTGATTAAATCCAGCAATACTGTCCTCCTCAATTGGGATAAGGGCATCTTGAGCACAATCCTCACAGTCTTTCATAGGCAAACATGTTAATCCAGCCACCGTTGCGATCATTGTGTTTCCACCACCAATATCAAATGTCCCTGTGAATTCAAACGTATGGAAATCACCATAATTATCTGCTGTTCCAGTTAAAATGAAGTTCGTAAAATTGATCAGATTAGGAATAGTTGCAACAAGTGTAGGGTCATCAACTGTTAAAGTCATATCGCAATCTTCTGCTGAAATCGTCAGTATTTGATCATTTGATGTTAAGGTACTCGTAGAGAATGTTGCAGGGGTTAACTCATTCATCATTGTCTGAGTCATTGATGTACTAGCAAAAATATCAACTTGTTCTCCAGGGGCACCTGTATAATCTTCAGTGATCAGACTATTGAACAACACTTCTTCCAATGTTGTGAACATCTCATGGGAAACAGTTTCACATGCAACTGGCGTTGGGAGATCACAATCACCCGCTTCAATACCTATTGCAGTTCCTCCCGTGTTTCTGATTAGATCACCTTCAATCACAAATGTCAAGGTAGGATCAACGATATCATAATGGACAGTCATTTCGAATGAATTCTGTCCTGTAGAAACCATATTATCAAAGAACGCACCTGAAGGAAGCGTTGAAAGATCAGTCCAGCCAAATGTATTCGGTGAGTATGAATTGATATTAATTTCTAGCCCTTCTGTCAATGAGTTCAGTGGGTCTACAATGATAAACCCGTTGTTTGACGCATTCACTTTCCAATGAACATTTGTTCCAATATCTGCAGCCGCAACAATAAAAGGCGTAGCCAACAAAGCCAGTGTTGCAGAAGAAGGAGATGTAACAATTAGTGGGTTAAAATCCAATGCTGCTGCTGGAATCAAGTTTGAACTCGTAACCAAAGTATTCATCAATGTCGTTAAGTCGACTGCTAAATCATTAGACGAACAACTAAAGGCAAATTCGCATGCACCTAAATCAAATGTTGTCAGCGTTCCGCTAATTTCTGTAACAACGAGGTCGTTATTCAGATCGTAAGAAATTCCTTGCGCTGTAAATCCTGTTCCTCCGGTTGGATATAAATTAACAAACCCTGTCAAATCATCCCATGGAACTGGATTCGCAGTCATGTTTAAGGTCATCGTTGCATAAATAACGTTGCTTATATCAGTCCATTCTATTACGAGCGAATTCGTACCTGTTGAAATAACATCGTATGTTAAATCAGGAATCGTTCCTGGGTTGTTAAAATCATTTGCTGCAAGGAACAGGGAAGCCAAACCAGAGAAATTATTCAAATCTACATTTGTACCATCTAATTCTTGCGCTTGCGTAATCTCATTCATCAATGTTTGTAAGGTGAATGGAATTGGACATTGTCCTGTTTGCAAGAACATTTGATAAGCGACATCGCTTGCATTTGTTTCTGGAACAGCGCTCTCTGCATCTGTAAATCTTCTAGTTTTCCCTTCATATAGGCCGTACGTCCAAACGCTACAAGGTTGCTCATTATCCCAAAAAGGTGATGAAAAAATTAATCCTACATAACCTGGATAAGGTCCTATCATTCCAGACGTATATGGGTTGTATCCATCATTTCCAATACACCCGCCATAAGCATCACATTCCAAGATAGCCTTGCAATCTGCCATTTGTTGCTTCAATTGCTGTTTCTCACTTGTATAGAATGAGCGGAAATAGTTCCATTCTTCGTCCAAAATGGCTGGATCGGTTGTTCCATTATATAAGCCACCAAAATCAAAACACGATGGCGATGGAGTCGTATAAAAGTTCGTTCCACAGCGTGCCAAATATGCAGCAACTTCAGCCATCGAATACCAATTGCCATCTATGAACTTATAATTTTGCATTTTGTTTTCGAGCGCCGCCCCTCCATCAATGCATCCTGTGCTCGAGAATTGAGAACTATAGTACATGAATGGATCCCACGCTTGGTTCGGTGTGTTGTATGGATTACCTCCCGTTCCTGGTGGCAATGACCAATCTTCAATGGTGTATCCTGTTGTACTATTTCCTCCTGGCACAATAAATCCGTTCGTAATCGCCTCTTGAAAGGAGAACGTTGTATTCATCAGGTCATCGAAAGAGGTACTCGTAAAATCGTCTGTAGCGTTAATTTCTACTTCATATTTAATGCATTCCTCGTAGTAGCAATATTCTGGGTGATATGGAACAAGTGATTTCGCCCATGACAATTCAAAAAGATCGACAAAATCTGCGTTGTACATAAGTTGTTCAGGATAAATGAATGGTTGTCCATTTAGCGGGTCGATTTGAGGTGTTACGCCTGTTGCTGGTAACCATTGTCCTGGATTCACTGGATCGGGTTGTACATAAATCTTGCTTCTATCCCCATTGTCGTCGACGAAAATCGGGTCTATCCCATATTGAGTGATTAATTGCGGTTGATTCCAATAGGCTGCACCAGGCAATACATTTGAAGGATTATAAATACTCAAGGGATGAATTCCGAAAATATATGCTCCTGAAGCATCAAGGTATTCTCCATATTGTCCGCCCGGAGACATGTCCATTTCCATCAAAGTCAAGGTAACGGCACAAATATCCATTCCCGTCTGACAAGCACGTTCACAATCCTCAACACGCAA
This sequence comes from uncultured Flavobacteriales bacterium, assembly GCA_905478665.1. Classification (GTDB taxonomy): domain Bacteria; phylum Bacteroidota; class Bacteroidia; order Flavobacteriales_D; family Crocinitomicaceae; genus UBA4466. The sequence continues at coordinate 3,894 of CAJQJL010000027.1, read as the reverse complement.
ATAGTAATCATTAGCTGATCCTTCACCATTCGCAATGAAGTCTTCCAATGTTCCTAAATTATCAAAGCAATCATCACACGTAACATTACAATCAGAGGTGTCAATATTTGCCATCTCTTCATCAATAAAATCCTGCAATGTCAAAGAGCAATCTGATGCTAAATAGAGATCAACAAATGCTTGGCGAGCATCTTCATTGATCGTAAGAATTTTGTTTAGACTATATGCACCAGGAGGTACATTTGGTATTGCGAAAGATCCTGCACCAGCTGGCAATGTACCAACTGTTGGGGGTGTTGTACATGTCGCGTGAAAGGTATACCCGTTCTGATCTGTTCCAAAATTTCCAACCAAGGTTGTTTGGTAGGTAGTCGGCATTAAGTTTACACCGCATTCATCGACAAATTCGATAGTCAGGTCATAGACACAATCCACACAAACGTCGGCAAGACAATCAAATTGAAGAGGATCAATTGTAAAGTCGTAGTCTATGTTGTAATTCGATTCAAAAGCAACGAGAAGTTGCGTTGAAAAGACCAAGCTATTGTTGTTAATTGAAACCTCATTCAATGCTCCATCATCACCGAAAGCATCAATTGTTAAGAGCTCAGCATTTTGTCCAGCACTCGGTATTGCCTCAAAATTTACAGGTGCTTCACCCGCAAGGGCGGTTGCTATAACACGTCCTTCTTGATCAAGATAGGACACACTCGCCTGACCATGCGCATCGATGACAACATTTTTTTTGTAGTGTGTAACATCCCCCATCTCAGAACCGAATAATCGATCAAGTTCAAGCTGATTCGGTTGACCGTAAAAGTATTTCGTTTCATTCCCTGACCCCAATTGGAATTCAGGTCCAACACCACCTTGTCGTCTAATACGCCCCGTATTATCTGGCGTATATTCTGTTTGACTAAATGGATACAAGAGTGCATCTGGAACGTAGGCTTGTTCTAGATCTGTATTTGGATTCTGCGGAGAATAATACTGTGAAGAACCTGAATTATCATTCATTCCTTCGGCTGCAACCCCACAAGCTGCATTCGGATCATCCAAATCAAAATTTGTCCGATCATAAGCTACATCGCTCAAATTTCGATTGTAATTTCGATACAAATGGATTGTTGGTTCAGAATTAGCGACCGTACATTCTGGATCTACAGGTGTCGGAAGTACGTTTATTGCGGGTCTTCCTTGATGATCATAAATAGTCTCTCCTACAAGTATATTTTCATCCGAGCTGATGCGCGTTACTGTCTGTCGATTTCGTAAACTACCATCGTAATAAATTATTGTTTCTTTCTTTTTCCCTTCTTCAGCATAGTTCGCGGAATATTCCCAATTCAGATCTGGTTCATGGCGAACGGTATTGGAAATTGGATACTTTCCAGATACTGAAACCTGATCTACTGTTCCAAATTCTGCTACATTCCAATTTCCAAAAATTACCTGATCTGGATTTGCTAAATCGACACCCACAGGTCTCACTCTAAACACAACCCAGCCGCGATCAAATAGTAAGGAAAGATCATACTCAAGATAGGAAGTCGCAATTCGTGTTGAATTGTATTTGAAATTGTACTCCAAAGCACTTTCTGGAACATTGTTATTGATATTAAGGTCAGCCGTGTAATCATTGATATGTAACCATTCCAATTGATATTCTTCAGCACCCGTAATATTTGTCCAGTTAATCTTTAAATGGTCATAAGTCCCATCACAATTCTTGTCTTCCTGAATAAATCCAGTTGACATGCTCGAGATCACATCAAGTTCAACGACTTGATCAATGATGATATCTCCTTGCACATACATATTGAGCGGCAAATCATTCTGTGCAACTCCGTCAACTTCAATTGCATCAATGGTGAACACCAATTTATAGGCACCATTAAACTCAGCCATTTCACTGCTAATCATTTGCAGCGCGTTGAACGGATTGTAGGCAACCGATAGAATTAGGTTCGTGTCTGACATTGGAACAAGGTTATCATTCCATCTTTTAACCGTTAGATAAACGGTCACGTCCATATCGCTCCCAATGTAATTTTCATTGTGCAGGTCAATCCCGAATGTAACTCTGTTAATCACACTTATATCCACGTGATTCGCAGCGACCATTTGAGCCTCGACAGAATCGACAGCATTGGCAGTACCAACCAATATAGGAGAGCCTGCTGACGTAGCTTGTATGACTTTTGTATAATCATGAATCCCCGCAAATGATGCAAATGAGACTACGAATACACCTAAGAGTGTAAGACTAATTTTACGGATGGCTAATTTTAACATATCCTAGTTGTTTGAAGTTCTTAAATCAATCAATTGATAGGTGCTATATGCAGGTTGCAACAACACATTCTCTTTATTCACAATGACAAAGTCATCTATATGTAGCATTTCATCAATTTGGACTTGAGTTCCTGATCGATACTTGCTGTAATTTATTTCCATGCGTGGCCGAATGTATCGATCCTCTACTTTTGAATCATCAAATATCTCCTCCGCTGTATACAGAATGTACTTGTTGACCTGCCCGCTGTTTCCAAACCAAAGCTCGGCCGCCATATATTGACCTCCTTTCGGAAACTCGAGATAATACTTTACACCTGTTCCGTCCTTTTTCTTCTTTAAAGTGCTCGGGCCTTTCAATAGAATCTCATAATCTGAGGAGCTTTTACGTTTTAAATATTCCTCTTTTGACTCGCTTATGATTACCATTTTGGTTGCTGTGTCACATACAACATTCAGCGATTGGTCTTGAACCATCAACCTCCCGAATTGGGACATATAGATTTCATTGCTTTTTGAGCAAATCAACGAGGCAGACAAGGTCATTTCAGGTTGCTCAGAAGTCAACTCTTCATAAAAATTATACTCGGCTTCATAGCTGAAGCTTTCATTCTCTCCAATTCGACTTTCAGCATTCAAAATTGCTGTCGAAAACTCATCAAGTGAAGCAGATTCCCATCCATTTTGACTGAAAGCTTCAAAGGAAAGAAGTACGAAAATATACAGTGTCAATTTCATTATTTTGTTGTATTATCTCTGTTTTCTTGAATAGTCATGATTCCTCTTTCAGTCTCTCGTTTCACACGAATTAACTTTCCCTCTTCGTCATATTCATAGAGTTTAGCATAGTTTCGCTCGTCTAATTCAGCCATGAGTCGAAGAGAAATTGGATCGTAGACATAGCTCATCATATTTCCATCAAATGGAAAGAATCGGATATCATCAAAAAACCCTGTTCCTGAAGCCATCGACAGAGTGAGGTCCATAGCTGTAGCTCCAACTGGAACTTCAATGACTTCTTCAATGCGCTGCCAACCGTCGATGATTTGTCCACTTGGTGCCAAACTGAAAGTTGTCGCGCTTCCCGTGAAAGAAAGGTCAATTGATGGGTTGGTATAGGTAATAACTCCAGCAGGAGGGTTGTTTTCCTTTACCCATCCTGAGACTACGTACTTACCAGCCGTTGGAGCAAAAGAAGTGACACAATTTGTACAAGGCAGGTCTTCATCACAAAGAATCAATGCATCTCCAGTGACATCAAATATGTTCTGTCCGTCACATTGGTTAGGAAACAACACCAAAACATATAATCCTGCAACATTTGGTAAGGTTTGAATTCCTGCTCCTCCACCCATGTTTCCAGAAATAAATGGAGCATTGTTCAATGCGATTTGATTGCATGCGTCCAAGGTGTTTCCGCTTAAAGGCCCATAATATAAATAGGTACCTACAGTTGTGCCTGCTGCAATTTTGATGGAGTTCGAACCTGCATTTCCGAAATTAATGACGTAATAAAACGGATCGATTGGCAAGGTGCATGCAACTCCCGCATTTGTGTTTTCATCAAAGACCTGTTTTACACTTGTATTGGAACAAATG
>CAJQJL010000026.1 GCA_905478665.1 uncultured Flavobacteriales bacterium | reverse complement strand
AGCTCTCCCGGGCTGCTTTATCTGTTTTATAGGATAGTTGAAGACAACCATCTTTCCATTTCCTGTAGTGAGATGTTTTTTCGTTCCGCCAACGACTTCACTTGATCCATTCCTATTTTTCCTACACCGAAATATTTCGCTTGTTCATTTGAGAAGTACCACCCAGAAACACTTGCTGCTGGCATCATTGCCAAACTATCAGTAAGGCTTACTCCTGTCAATCGTGTTGCATCCAATAATTTGAACAATCCAATTTTCTCTGTATGATCTGGACATGCTGGATAACCTGGTGCTGGACGAATCCCAACATAGGTTTCCTTAATCAACTCAGCATTCGAATGTGATTCATCAGGAGCATATCCCCAAATTTCTCTACGCACTTTCTCATGCAGGTATTCCGCAAACGCTTCCGCCAAACGATCTGCCAGTGCTTTAATTAAGATTGAATTGTAATCATCGTGATTCTTCTCAAATGCCTCAACTTTTGCATCAATTCCCAAACCAGATGTCACGACAAAGCCACCGATGTAATCTTTCTTTCCAGAATCTTTCGGAGCGATATAATCCGACAATGCGCTGTTGGGAGCATTTGCAGATTTCTTCGTCTGCTGCCGTATCGTTCGTTGCGTATAAAGCACATTATCGCGTTGCTCATCCGCATAAATCTCAATATCATCACCTACACTTGCAGCGGGGAATATTCCGACCATTCCTTTGTGTGACAACCAACCTTCCTGTCCAATTTCCTCCAGCATGACTTTAGCATCAGCAAACAGATTAGAAGCTTCCTCTCCTACTACATCATCTTCAAGAATTGCAGGATACTTCCCAGCCAACTCCCAAGTACGGAAGAAGGGCGTCCAATCTATATATGGTAACAATTCATCTGTTGTAACGTCAACCATTGTTACCCCAAGCTTATTTGGTGTTACAATTTCCGTAGAATCCCAATCCAATTGCAAACGGTTCTTCCGAGCCTCTTCTATTGTAAGTATCTGTTTGGCCGATCTGTGCTTCGCATGATGCTCACGGAGTTTTTTATACTGCGCCTGAATATCTTCAACAAATGCATCTTTTCGCTGCCCCAACAATCGCTCTACCACCGTTACCGATCGTGAAGCATCAAGTACATGTACCGTTTGATCTTTCGTGAAATGCTCTTCGATTTTTACAGCTGTGTGAACCCGAGAAGTTGTTGCTCCTCCGATAATCAACGGAATACTTAAGTTCGCGCGCTCCATTTCTTTCGCAACCGTAACCATCTCATCCAGTGAAGGTGTGATTAACCCACTAAGACCAATGATATCCACATCATGTTCTATCGCTTTCTCAATTATTTTATCAGGCGCTACCATCACGCCAAGGTCGATTATTTCATAATTGTTGCACCCAAGGACAACACCAACAATATTCTTTCCAATATCGTGTACATCTCCCTTCACTGTTGCCATCAAGACTTTTCCAGCAGAAGATCTTTTCCCACCTTTTTCCTCTTCGATAAAAGGAAGTAAATATGCAACTGCTTTCTTCATTACACGAGCAGATTTTACCACTTGCGGCAAAAACATCTTTCCACTTCCAAATAAATCACCGACGACATTCATTCCGTCCATTAAAGGACCTTCAATCACTTCTATTGGTCGCTCGAACAGCTGTCGACACTCTTCGGTATCCTCTTCGACATAATCAGCAATTCCTTTCACCAAGGCATGCGTTAGACGTTCTTTTACATCTGTTTCTCGCCAACTCAAATCCACTTCTCGTTTCTTGCCAGCTTCTCCCTTAAATGATTCAGCAAAATCCAGCAAACGCTCTGTTGCATCTTCGCGCTTGTTCATCAAGACGTCTTCAACACGTTCCAATAATTCCTTATCAACATCATCATAAACCTCCAACATCGAAGGGTTGACGATTCCCATATCCATTCCATTCTGAATAGCATGATACAAAAACGCAGCGTGCATGGCTTCACGTACAACGTTATTTCCTCTAAACGAAAAAGAAACATTGGACACACCTCCACTGACATGGGCACCTGGTAAATTCTCACGAATCCATTTCGTTGCTCTGAAAAAATCAAGTGCATTGTTATTGTGCTCCTTCATTCCCGTCGCAACCGGAAAAATATTTGGATCAAAAATGATATCCTCTTTTGCAAACTTCACCTGATCAACAAGGATTCTGTACGAACGTTCACAAATTTCTATTCTTCGCTCATAACTATCTGCTTGCCCGTCCTCATCAAAGGCCATCACAATTACAGCAGCTCCGTAACGCTTAATTTTTTTAGCCTGAGCGATAAAATTTTCCTCCCCTTCTTTCAGAGAAATTGAATTTACAACACCTTTTCCTTGAACACATTTCAATCCCGCTTCAATGATCTCCCATTTCGAGCTATCAATCATTACTGGAACGCGTGCAATATCAGGTTCAGCCGCTATTAGGTTTAAAAACTTGACCATGGCTTCCTTCCCATCAATCATCCCTTCATCCATGTTGATGTCAATGATTTGCGCTCCTCCCTCAACTTGTTCGCGCGCAACACTCAAGGCCTCATCGAAAAGTTCATCCTTAATCAATCTTAAGAATTTTCGTGACCCTGTGACATTCGTTCGCTCTCCAACATTCACGAAATTGCTCTCAGCAGTAACAATTAGAGGTTCCAGTCCTGATAACTTTAGTGTAATTGATGTATTATCCGACATGTGTAGCAATTTCTCTTGGTGAATATTCTTTGACCATCTCTGCAATTGCAGCAATGTGATCTGGAGTGGTCCCACAGCAACCTCCAATAATATTTACGAGTCCTTCATCCAAAAATTCCTTGATCTGAACCGCCATCATTTCTGGTGTTTCATCGTATTCTCCGAACTCATTTGGTAATCCAGCATTTGGATGCGCACTTACACCAAACGGTGCATTTTTGTTAAGTATTTGCAGATATGGCCGCATCATTGACGCACCAAGCGCGCAATTCAATCCTATCGTCAATAAATCCATGTGCGCAACAGAAATCAAGAATGCGTCTGTTGTTTGTCCAGTCAGCGTACGCCCACTTTGATCCGTAATTGTTCCCGACACCATAATTGGAATCTTTGTTTCACGCTCTTCAAACACTTCATCAATGGCAAATAATGCCGCTTTAGCATTCAGCGTATCAAAAACAGTTTCTACCAAAAGAAGATCAACACCGCCATCCATTAGAGCCTCAGCTTGCTGCTTATAGGCCGTCACCAATTCCTCAAAAGTTATTGCACGAAATCCTGGGTCATTAACATCTGGAGAAATCGAAGCTGTTCTATTCGTTGGTCCCATTGATCCTGCAACAAACCTAGGCTTGTTAGGCTCCTTCGCTGTAAATTCATCCGCCACCTCACGAGCAATCTTGGCACTCTGATAATTAATATCGTACACTGCACTTTCCAATCCGTAATCTGCTTGCGCAATTGTTGTTCCTGAAAAGGTATTTGTCTCTGCAATATCCGCACCCGCCGCAAAATATTCCGCGTGGATTTCTTTAATTATTTCTGGGCGTGTAAGCGACAATAAATCATTGTTTCCTTTGAGTGATTGGTTATGGTCTTCAAACCATCCCTTGCGAAAATCTTCTTCCTCAAGCTTATGGCGCTGAATCATAGTGCCCATTGCGCCATCAAGCACAAGTATTCTATTTTTAAGTATGGATTTAATATCCGTCATTTTAATATCAATTAGTGACGAATGAAGCTAGAAGGATTTCGAGCATAACTTATCTTTTCCATCATTGACGGATCGGATTTGGCACCTTTCTCAACACGAATATTGAATAGGTTGCCAAGGTTTCGTAGGGCCTATCCCTCCACCTTTCTTCATAAGTCTATTTGAATGAACTGGTGCAAAGTTAGAACAAAATTGGAAATAACACACTCAACTTTTTCCGTTCTCGGCTTACATAAAATAGCCACGATTAAATTTCTTAACTTTGGGTTAATATGAAAACACTCATACTCTCTCTACTACTGCTATTCAACTTTGGCGTATTCGCTCAAGTGACGTTTACAGATTCTGATCTCCCAATTGTCGTAATCACTACTCCTCCAGGACAAGTGATTGTGGATGATCCGCGACTTGTTTGTCACATGGGAGTTATCGACAATGGTCCAGGTATCCGCAATTACATGACGGATCCATTCACCACTTATGATGGTTTAATAGATATTGAATATCGAGGCTCTACTTCTCAGCAATATCCAAAAAAAGGATACGGATTTGAAACGCAAGACTCGCTTGGAAATAACAATCCCATTACCTTACTTGGTATGCCCATGGAGCACGATTGGATCTTGTACGGTCCCTATCCAGACAAGACACTTATTCGAAACGTATTGACCTTTGATCTAACACGGAAAATGGGGCACTATGGATCAGCAACTCGTTACTGTGAATTGGTTATCGATGGTGATTACCGAGGAGTTTATATCGCCATGGAACGCATCAAAGTTGACGGTGACCGAGTAAACATTGAAAAGCTTCACAATCCCAATCTATGGGACGATACGCTAACTGGTGGTTATATTGTTAAGGTGGATAAATTAACTGGTGAAGTTGGTTATTCATGGGAGTCGAACTTCAACAACGAAGTTGTGTTTCAATTTCACGATCCAGAATTTGATGAATTAAGCACCATCCAAGCGAGCTATATGGAGAATTACATCAATGAGTTTGAAGCTGCAATTAACGGAAGTCAGTTTGCAACTGCCAGCGGTTATCACTACTACATCGACCAGCGTTCTTTCCATGACTTCTTCATTCTACAGGAATTAGGGAGAACAGTTGACGGGTATCGATCCAGTTCGTTTTTACACAAGGATAAAGACGGTTTCTCGTGGAACGCGAAAATAGTAGCAGGTCCGATGTGGGACTTTAACCTTTCGTATGGAAATGCCGATTATTGTGATGCTGATCTGACTACTGGTTGGCAATATAATTTTGATCAGATCTGTAATTTTTCGACTTCCATTCCATTTTGGTGGAAGAAGTTGTTGGAAGATCCACACTATGCAAACGGACTCAAGTGCAGATGGGAAGAGCTAAGAGCTGGTCCTTTGCATACAGATAGCATCAATAATTTCATCGACTCCGTTGCAAATTACGTTGAAGAGGGTCGAATTCGAAACTTTCAACGCTGGCCAATTATTGGTGTTTATGTAAATTGGAATGGCTTTGTTGGGCAGACTTACCAAGAAGATCTTGACTATCTAAAAACATATATAGAACAGCGCTCCATTTGGATCGACAACAACCTATCAGGTAATTGTAATCTCGCCGTTGATGAGCCAGAATTCAAACCTGAATACCACAAAGTTTGGCCAAATCCTATGGATGATGAATTGAATATAGGTGTCTCGGTTTTCAACCCAGGTGAAGCATCAATTCTCATAACAGATCTTACAGGTCGAATCATGCACGAAGAAACGTTTGGATATTTGACGATTGGAACACATGCCTTCAACCTCAACGACCTCAACTTTTCAAGAGGAAACTACATTTATCAATTCTCAGTGAACGATGAGGTCATATATAGCGGGAAGGTGATCAAGCGCTAAGAGAATTCAAAAAGGATCTCTATTCGTAGAAAAGGAGCAATCTTGACAGCGAAATATTTGTGACGGTGAAAGAGTTTGGCTTGTGGAATTAATAAACCTTTAAATTAAATAATTCATAAGTCTCTGTACAGGAGATGAAACTAATGTCGAACCAAATGCACAAAAAATATAATTATTTGTACTTCGTTTACAGATCATGAGATACATCATTTACATCCTAATCCTATTTACTATTAGAGAAACCTACGCACAAAAAGAACCCATTATTCGCTTAAATCACCTTTTAATAGTTGTGGATTCCACAACCTACACTTCACTTCGTGATTCTGAATTTATTAAGAATGAGTTTGGGTACTCATCTCAAAAGCAATTTAAAGAATGGGAGGGGTTTTATATAACTGGGCAGAACAATTACTTAGAGATATTCCATCCCAATAGTATCAAAAGTAAAACAGTAATTCCAGGAGAAAATTGGACGTGTTATTCCTCTTTAAAGTCTGATCATATTGAAACACTGTCCTTCGATTCCACTTACCTTAAATTTGATGAGGACGAGAATTTTAAGTATTTGTCCTGTGAGCTAAATGACACTCTATCACCATTCGAAGCCTGGGAGATGAATAAATTGCACTATGAAAGTTGGACAAAGAAAAAATTTGAGTCTGGGATGTTATTCAATACTACCGACTACAACAGCCCAGCCGAATCTGACTCTTCCAAAAACTATTTATTTAATGACATTGTCGGAATCACCTATACCATTCCTTCAGTCGATTCATCCAAAACAATAGGCTTCTTTGAGACATGCGGATACTCCATTAAAGAAAGAGCAATTGACAAGGTATCATTTGACAATGGAGCTGAAAGAATTACTCTTTTATTCAAAGATGAAATAAATACCGTAATGGTAAATACGCTTGAACTGACGCTAAATCAAAGTCATGCAAAAAAAGAGTATTTGATTGGACTTTCAAAATTAGTTCTTGAGGGCAATACGGCCATGTGGTATTTTAATTAAATTCCTCATTTGGATTACTAACAAGGAATTTGTTAAGTGGTCATAGCTGGAATCGAACCGTCAAAGCACTGCTTTGGCAGAGCAAGCGGTAGTGCCACTATTGGGAGATTCCATCATGACAATAGAGAAATCTTGAAACAAAAAAGCCCTTGATTTCTCAAGAGCTTTTCGTTAAGTGGTGATAGCTGGTCGAACCGTCAAAGCACTGCTTTGGCAGAGCAAGCGGCAGTGCCGCTCTTGGGAGATTCCATCATGACGGTAGAGAAATTTTGAAACAAAAAAGCCCTTGATTTCTCAAGAGCTTTTCGTTTAGTGGTGATAGCTGGAATCGAACCAGCGACACATGGATTTTCAGTCCATTGCTCTACCAACTGAGCTATATCACCATCCTATTTGGTGGGGGCAAAGTTAATAACTTCTTTTTATTTCAACATAGTACGCTCCATTTTTTTTTCATCTCTTATCTTTACAATCATGAACGCAGAAAATCAGGTACTTGCAATTGATGCTGGCAACACTTCTCTCAAAGTTGGTCACTTTGTCAATGGTGAATTATCAGAAGTACGCAGATTTTCACTCGAAGAACTAGACAAACTACTCGCATGGTCGACTGATCTGAAAATCACAAAAACAGTGATTTCTTCCGTCTTATCTCAGAAAAACACAGACTCCATTTCTTCAATATTCCCTACTTCTATGTGCGTAAACGCGCAAACAGCACTCCCAGTTCAACTGAATTATAAATCGAAAGAGACTTTAGGGATTGATCGAATTTGCAATGCGTGTTTTATAGCAATGAATAATCAAAGCCTTCATGCGGTAACGATTGACATTGGAACATGTATCAAGTTCGATTTAGTTCACAAAAATGACGGCTATTTGGGAGGGTCAATTGCTCCAGGAATTGGGCTTCGCTACAAGTCCTTGAATGATTACACAGGAAATTTACCTCTTTTGTCCAATAAATCACGTACACCTCTCGTTGGTAACGATACAAATGCAAGTATTCAATCGGGTGTTATTAACGGAATGCAGGCTGAAATTCAACGAATGATGGACCTTTATTCAGAACAATTTGAAGACTTAACTTTTTTTGTGACCGGTGGAGACGCTACTTTCTTTGAAATCCATTCAAAAAATGACATCTTTGCAGACGAAAATTTAACCATTAAAGGGTTATTTGAAATTTACAGACACAATGCGTAATCTATCCATCGCGCTTTTTATTTTTTTACTTGGAAAAGTAGCTTTTGCGCAAAGCATTACATCCAATTCGCCATACAGTTCGTTTGGCTTGGGTGAATACGGTGGTCTGGATCACGCAGTGTTTTCGGGCATTGGAAATTCCAACATCACGCTACAGGATTCAATGGTGCTGAACTTCAACAACCCATCCTCCTACAACACCCTCGCAAAAGGACAACCGTTGTTTTCACTTGGATTGTCTTCACGGCTTTCCAACTACTCAGAGAACGGTGTCAAGGACTTTGGGTCCATAACGGGAATACAGCATTTTGCTTTAGCGTTCCCTTTTGCTAAGAATTTCGGTATCGCTTTTGGTTTGAAACCATATAGTCGTAGAGGATACGAATTCAGTTCACGCGTAAAGATTGATGACGATTCAATCTACTACAGTTACGGTGGCTCTGGAAGTATCAACGAGGCGTTTATGGGATTTTCAGCAAATGTTCTAAATTTCAAAGGTGCTAGACTCTCCCTCGGGGGAAATGCTGGTTTTCTTTTTGGAGCAGTGACAAACACACGAAAAGCTGGTATAATCGAATCGGGTATTACAGATAATGGATATTCTGGTGGGGTCAGCACAAAAAGTCTTCGCGCCAAATCCTTCCATTATGAAGTTGGTCTTAGTTACGAGCAACGCATCAACGAAAAACATCTTCTTGGGTTGTACGCTGTTATTGACCCTCACCAAAAGATTAATGGTAGTTACGAGGATGGATTATTCTACACAGGAAATATTAATTTCGGAAACGGTTACGATACCTTAAGTTACAATGACACTTTAACTGGAAACGTAACGAATATCCCAACTTACACCGTAGGATTAAAATATACCTTGAGTGGTAAAGGTAGAAAAGGACAAACGAACGAATTAAATTCAGAAGTTAGCTTTCACTTAACGTACAGCATGTCTGACTGGTCTAAATACGAAGACAATTTTGATCCGCATTTCACAAATACATTCCTGAATACACAGAAATATACATTCGGTGTCCAGTACACGCCAGAAACAGATTTTATCAATAAACGAGTATCAACTAAGTTCTTTCACCGTGTGCGCTACCGGGTTGGGACTTACTACTTTACACTTCCATACGAAACTAATGGTCAGCAAGTGACTGACTTTGGCACAACATTTGGATTTGGGTTCCCGATTGCAATTCAGAAAACGCTTTCTTCAATCAACTTAGGGTTTTCAGTTGGTAACAGAGGAACTTCTGATTCGCAAGACTTAAAAGAGCAGTACTACGGAATAAACATCGGAGTCTCAATTGCACCAGGCACCGACCGTTGGTTTAGAAAAAGAAAGTTAAACTAACTACGCTTTTGCAGAAGCTTTCACCGACGGTCGAAACCTAAAGTGAAGAACTTAGCGAAGGCACAAAATTGATGAAAATGAAACTAGGTAAATTAATTGTAGCAGTAATCCTTTTAATAAGCGCAAACACTTATGCGCAAGATGATGCACAAAGAGAATGTGATAGAATGCTTTTCCTTGCACAACAGGCAAGAATTGAGCGAAATGATTACAAAGAGTCAACACTCTACATGATCAAAGCTGATTCAATTTGTGGTGGACTCGACGAAAAGAATATTAAAGTTCTAATCGCATCGGTTAGAAACACAATTGCAGGTGTCACTGATCCAGCAGAGAAAATGGCATATTGCGACACCCTTGAGCGTGCTTATGGTGAAGCAGAAGATGCTGGTGTCTACAATCAGGCAGATGATTTGATTCGTGGAGCAAACATTCTTCAGTCTTCAAATCCAGATAGAGTAAAAGCTGATCAATTGTTTGTTAGAGGAATTGCAGCCCAAGGAGAAAAAACACACGAAGGATATGTTTCTTACTATTATTACAACATATACGCATTGTACCTTGCAGCACCTGAAGCGGAGAAGCCAGCACTTAAAAAGAGAATGATTACTGTGTACTTTGAATTGTCGGCTTTAATTGGCAAAGCGAACATGTCTGCACAAACGCAAGAAACAATCAACCAGTATTTCAACGCTGTTGTTAAAACACGTGAGGACATCCTTCCTGAATTGAAAGAATTCATGTCGAATTTCCCACAAGATCCTGATGTAAAGAAATTAAGCGTAATCAACTTCATGACGCTTTTGGAGAAGAAGAATATTACAGACGCACCTGAATACATTCAATTACTTGATACACTCTTTAAACTGGATCCGAATTCAGTTGAAACGTTGATCAAAAAGGGAGACGTGCTAATGGCGACTGGAAAAACTTCCGATGCAATTGCTGCCTATAAGGAAGCTAGAGGTAAAATAGAAGATGATGCATTGAAAAATGAATTGAGCTACAAAATTGCGCATGGGCAATTCAAATTAGGCGCATACTCTGCCGCTTACAATACTGCGATGTCTGTTTCTGGAGAGTTCAGAGGAGAAGCATTGGTAATTGCAGGGAATTCTGTCGGTAGAAACGCTAACAACTGTGGATCTGGCACATTAGAAAGAAAATCGAATTATGTATATGCCGTTCAACTATTGCAACAAGCGCAAAGTTTAGGAGCAAATACAGGAGGTTCAATTGGCGCATTTAAAGCCAACTATCCTTCAACTAGCGATATTTTTGATAATGGATCACCAAGTTCTGTGCCGTTAACATGCTACGGAGTTTCAGTGAATCCAAAAGGATAATATGAACTTGTTTTCATCAATAGGTGTTCGCACCAAGATACCTGCCTTACTCGTTTTGGCAGGTATTCTTTTTTCATGTGTGAACGATTTGGATACAATTCAGCAAGTAACTTTTGATCCAGACGCACCCGACGAAACAACAACTGATCTTAGGGTTCACTACACAGATTCTGGATACGCACGCATTCAAATCTATGCCTCACTGGCAGAAACCTATTCGAAACCAGAACGCATCACAAAGTTGAAAGATTACGTTAAAATTGATTTCTATTCCGATGAAGGTAGGATCATTTCAACATTGACCGCTCTTTATGGTGAAGTCAATACGGAAACAGGAATGATGTTCGTTCGGGACTCTGTCATTTTGCGAAATTTAGACGACAAACAGTACATTGAAACGGAAGAGCTATTCTACAATCAAAAGGACAGTACAGTCTTTACGGAGAAGTATGTAATTATTAAAAAAGAAGGCGAGGGAATAATTGGCAAAGGAAGTGGAATAAAAACTTCCCCGTTTTCTAAATTTAGAAAGGGAGATATCTTAGACCCTGAAGGAAAGGGTCTAATCTAACAAGATTGATTACTTTTGTCTAAACAATCATTTCTTATGAGAACGTACAACAAGATTATGCTTTATTTCTGGCTGTTCATCTCTGTTCTGCTATTCATCGTGATTACGTACATGGCAATCAGTGAAGGTTTCAAAAAATGGTCGTTTTACTACGTATTTGCGTTTTTAGCACTCTTTGCTTTCCTTACAAGAAGATGGATGATGCGACGTATGGAGAAGCATGTGCAATACATGGAGGAGCAAAAAAATTCTTCAGAAGAATAGCGCCGCTTATACCGATTATCCGTAATTCATTTCGGTATACATACTCCCTAACACTTTTTAACGTTTAAGATGCTGATGAATCCTTACTTTTAAGTTTGGATAAACTATTGAATAAGTGTAACATTTTGACGTCTAAATTCGTCTTAACAGAGGTATGAAACTAGCTGGATTTCTTTTCCTTCTTTTCACGATCGTGACAAGTCATGTATCGCTGAGCCAGCAATTGCTCAAAGGGGTTGTCGCTGATGAGAACGGGTTTCCTATTCCCTATGCGAAAATTTACGTTAAAAATTCTGCAGAATTGCGCACGCTTGCCGATATAAACGGCTACTATGAAATGCGTCTATACCAAGGAGAATACTTTCTTGTTGTGACCTCTACTGGATATGAGGCAAAAGAAGCATATGTCACAATTGACGAAGAAACCGTTGAAAAAAATTATCAACTTCTACCCGTAACAATTCAAGAAATTGAAGGAGCAAATGTCTCAGTTAAAAAATCGAATCCAGGGCGGGACATCATGCTCAAAGTCGTCAAAAAAAGAGATCAAATCAATCCATGGAATTACCCACACACCGTTGATGGCTATATTAAGGCTACCGAAAAAATTGACCAAAAAGATAAAGGAGACAAGAAGAAAAAAAAGAATGAAGAGGAAGAGAACATCGATCCTGATGGAATTCAAGATCCATTCGCAGAAAAACGCAAAGAGGATGAGAAATTAGCGAACAACATGAACCTCATTGAAGTTGACTTTGTGCGCAACTACGGTGGAAGAAATAAAGTAAAAGAAATTAGAAATGCCTACGAAGAGCGAGGTGCCAAGCGGACAAATTTATACTACACCACAACGGTAAAATCAAATTTTGATTTCTTCCGAAACCTCTTGCACTTAGATGACCTGCATCAAACGCCGGTCAGTTCACCAATTTCAGCACCAGGGATCCTCTCCTACAAATACAGACTGGAAAAGCAATACGAAGAAAATGGTCAACGAATTAATAAAATTCGGATCATCCCTCGCAATACGGCAACCACAACTTTAGAAGGATACATTTATGTGATTGACTCAATATGGCTTGTTCAGAAGCTTGAACTTACCATGCAAAAAGGAAACCTTCTGATCTACGATTATTTCACCATTTCACAGGAATTTGAACATCCAGGAGATACCTTATGTCTGTTAAAACATCAAGTGCTTAATTACGGGGTGAAATACAAAGATCAGAGCTCTGTATGTACAACGGTCGCTGATTTCTCGAACTACAACTTCACACCGAACTTTCCGGCAAAATTTTTCAACAACGAGCTAGCGGTCACAGAAAAGGAAGCATACGACAAAGATTCTACTTATTGGAGTGAGAAACGAACGACACTTCTTACTCCTGAAGAGATCGAATACGTTGCTGTAAAAGATAGTATTGAAGATTATCACAACCGAGCAGAATACCTCGATTCAGTAGATGCTGCCTTCAATAAGGTAACCGCACTCAAAGTTCTTTGGTGGGGAGTCGATCATCGAAACCGTGCAAAGAAAACGCAATGGACAATCAACTCAATTGCTGCATTTTTACGACCAATCTACATTGCAGGACCGCGATTGGCCCCTGGATTCTCCTTCTTCAAAAAATGGGAAAATGAAAAGACATTGGATTCATACACCGAGGCATCCATAGGTGTTTTGAATTGGGATCCGAAAGTAGACACTTGGTGGAAGTATAGGTACGACCCTTTCCATTTCGGAACCATTAATGCTAGTTTCAACCATTCCTTTGACGTAATTCGTGGCTATGATGCGATCACACAGATTTATAAGCGTGATAACTTCATTGAAGTAACCGATCTTACCATTGGGCATCATTACGAACTACTGAATGGACTTTACCTAGAGAATGATTTTAGTATGTCGGAACGCAGAAGCCTAGAAGGCTATAAGTTCCTGAATACTGATGATATACTTCCCAACAATGAACCCTCTGAATTTGACACCTACCAAGCATTCATAGGCTCAGCAACCTTGAGCTTTACTCCAAATCAGCGATACATGCGCGAGCCGAACAGGAAAGTGGTCCTTGGTTCACGCTGGCCAACATTTTATGTATACTACGAAAAGGGAATCCCAGAAATTTTTGGAAGTGATGTGGACCACGATTACATCCTTTTTGGAATCGAGCAGACCTTTAAGATTGGGACAATTGGAACATCAAGCTACCACCTCAAAACAGGAACTTTCCTAAACACTCGTTCACTTAAAGACGCTGATCAGAAATTTCACAGAAGAAGCGACCCTATTTGGTTCTCCAATCCACTCCATTCTTTTCAGGGCTTAGACTCTACCCTGCCGACACAGAAAATTTTCTACGAAGCCCACTTCGTGCATCACGACAATGGAGCTATTCTGAACAAAATCCCGTTCATGAAGAAAACAAGAATCGGACTAGTTGCTGGTGGTGGCTATTTGTACGTGCCTGAATTCGATTGGCATCATTACGAAGTTCTCGTAGGACTTGAACGCAACTTCAAATTCTCAAAACGTCGGTTGCGAATTGGCGTTTATGGTGTCCTTTCTGGTGGAAATCACATCGTACCAACGCCTAGTTGGAAAATTTCCTTCGCGATTCTCGACAATCGAAATCTTAAGTGGAATTTTTAATTGTGTACCGTTAAAGACTGTTCTTAAAATGTCCTCCCGCTGCCACCTCCAAGGGCGTGAAAAATCAATCATTTATTCTATTTTTGTTGTACACAAATATATTTCGGAATATGTACGGAAAAATGAAAGACCACCTTCAAGCAGAATTGAAGGCAATTGACGAAGCAGGAATCTACAAAAGAGAACGAATAATCACAACACCCCAAGGTGCCAATGTTCATGTGAGCACTGGTGAAGATGTGGTGATTATGTGCGCGAACAATTATTTGGGTCTTTCCTCACACCCCGAAGTAATTCAGGCATCAAAAGATGCGTTGGATTCTCACGGTTACGGAATGTCTTCTGTTCGATTTATTTGTGGTACACAAGACATTCACAAAGAATTGGAAGCAAAAATCGCCAAGTTTTATGGAACTGAAGATACCATTCTTTACGCAGCAGCCTTTGATGCAAACGGAGGTGTTTTTGAGCCATTATTTACGGCTGAAGATGCGATTATTTCTGATGAGTTAAATCACGCTTCAATCATTGATGGAGTTCGTTTGTGTAAAGCGCAACGATACCGCTACAAGCATTCCGACATGGCTGATTTGGAAGAGCAGTTGAAAGCTGCGCAAGCGCAACGTTTCAGAATCGTAGTTACAGACGGGGTCTTCTCAATGGATGGTGATTTGGCAAAAATGGATGAAATTTGTGCACTCGCTGATAAATACGATGCCTTAGTGATGACGGATGAATGTCACTCAGCTGGATTCATTGGAAAAACAGGTCGTGGTGTCCCTGAACATTGTGGTGTTCAAGATCGTGTTGATATTATCACTGGAACGCTTGGTAAGGCACTAGGTGGTGCTATGGGTGGTTATACAACTGGACCAAAAGAAATTATAGACATGCTTCGTCAGAAGTCGCGTCCTTATTTATTCTCAAATTCCTTAGCACCCTCAATTGTTGGAGCATCGAACAAAGTCTTCGATATTTTGAGTTCAACAACGGAGTTGCGCGATAAATTGGAAGAAAACACGGCATACTTCAAGGAGAAAATTGTTTCAGCAGGATTCGATATCAAACCTGGAAATTCGCCTATCATACCAATCATGCTTTACGATGCTGCATTGTCACAGAAATTCGCAGATCGTTTGCTTGAAGAAGGAATCTATGCAATTGGCTTTTTCTACCCTGTTGTTGCGAAAGGTCAAGCGAGAATACGAACGCAAATCTCTGCTGCACACTCTAAAGAAGATTTGGACAAAGCTGCTGCAGCCTTCATCAAAATTGGTAAGGAGCTAGACGTAATTAGCTAAAATGATCTCCAACGGAGAAATTCACGAAATCGATGAAATTATTGCGCTGACAAAAGCGTGCGGTAAACACATGCGTGAAAATGGCATCGATCAATGGGATGAAAACTATCCTGATCGTGCCAACATTCTAAACGACCTCACGACAAAAACCCTTTTTGCCTATCGTGAATCAGGTCGAATAGTGGGCATTGTTGTTCTCAATGAATCGCAGGATGAAGAATACGCTGAGATAGATTGGTCGACAAGTGATGTCGACAAAAACATCGTCGTTCACCGTCTGGCCGTTCTTCCCGATCAACAAGGGCAAGGGATCGCACGGAAGCTGATGGATTTTGCAGAGCGTTTTGCGAAAGAAAAAGGATACGATGCTATTCGCCTAGATACCTTCAGTCAAAACCCCAGAAATCAACGTTTTTATACGAATCGTGGATACACAGATTTAGGGCCTGTTTTTCTTAAATACAAAAAAGATCATCCCTATTTTTGTTACGAATTGTTGTTGAATTAATCTATTCGTTCAATCTGCAGTTGAAGATTGGATCGCCCAGTTGTTAATTGTAATCTTGCCATAGTTATCCATTTTCATTCGAATCCATCCTAATTTCACACCGTCCAGCGTGTTCAGTTTTACCCCAATATACTGCCATGCATCCTTGGGAAAGGTCGAACATCCATTGTGGTAGGTAATTAAATCATAATAAACCACCCCTTGATCGACGAATCCCGTTTGCGCTATTGACGCACTATCTGCCTCTGTGAAATAAGTACGAACGGATCGATATGAATCTTTTAGTGTGATAATATCTCCTTTTGATTTTGGATCAAGAATAAAGTCTTCTTCAACAGAATGCACTGTACTACTTTGCACCTCTCTACTGCAGGAATAGGTGGTTGCCTGAATCGCAATGGGTTCGTTGTATTGATTCGTGTTATATTGCAGCGCATAATGCATGAAAGTAGTATCCTGAATTTCCTGAACTAACAACTCGCAGTTGGCATGCATCGGTTCCATCCAAACCTCAGAAGAAAGGCCAATAATATCGGAGATTTTCGTTGTTCTGCCAAACTGAATATCGGAAATGCCATCTTCATCCAAGTCAATTTCGAATGAATCGTAAACATCCAATCCCCAGTAATTGACGAGCATCCCTGTCTCATCTCCAAACGCGATTGCAGCAGGCGAGAGATCCTTTTTACAGGACACTAGCATTGTGATTCCGAAGAAGATTAGTAGTATTCTCATAAGTAACTTCGCTGCTTCACTTACAAATTTTAAGCCAACTGCTCATTCCATACGCATTGATTCAAAGACTTTCCAAATCGTCCAATGGAACAAGTCTAATTAGTAACTACACTTTGCGGAAATAGCCTGCTTAATATGCGCCAAATGATGTTCGCAGTGCCATGCATAAATTCCAATATTCTCTTTCAAACTAACACGCTTTCCATGTTCTGGATGAATAAACACACGCATGAGTTCTTCTTCGCTCAAGTTCCTAAGCAGTCTCGCCCACTTCGCATGGAGACCCTTCAATAGCATAATTGAGCCTTCCAGATCATCTTCACTTCCATCGAACAATTCAGCCCATTTAGCTTCATCATATGCTTTGATAATTGGTGTATCCTCCGTAAGTGTCCATTTGAAGCGAATAAAACTATTGATATGGCTATCGGCGCAGTGATGCACAACTTGCTTAATCGACCAACCTTCCGGTCTATATTTCCAATTTTTCTTCTCATCGGAAAGTCCAGAAGTAAGCTCAATCAGTTTTGCGGGAAAAGTTTCTACCTGGTTGATCCATAAGAGAATATTTTCATTCGTAATCACCAAAGGCACTTCAAAAGTGCCAATAGGGAATTTTAAATTATTCAATTCTTCTTCTTGCATACAGTCAATTTTCAGCAACTAAAATACGTCAATCGAAGTTTAATTCGTAAGAGTTTATAATTTTAAGAATCCCGAATGGAGAGCTTATGATTACTGAACATATCAATGTATTACGAAAAGAGCTGGAAAAGCATCAAAATCCAGTAATTGGAAAAAACATGGCAGCCTACCTCAAGAATCGCTTTGATTGCTACGGCATCAAGTCTCCAGTGAGAAATGAGATTCAGAAGAAATGGATCAATCAGCTGAAATCTTCTGAAGTCAATCACTGGGATTTGATCTACTCCTTATGGGATCAGAAACAACGCGAATACCAGTACATCGCCATCGATTATACAAAGAAGATTCCGAAGAAGGACATTCACATCGACGATTACAAATACCTCGAGGAACTGATTACAACAAAATCGTGGTGGGAAACTGTCGACTCATTAGCCTCCAATTATGTTGGGCGTTACTTTCAAAAGTTCCCCGAACAGATTGACCCTATCATCACACGCTGGAGAAATAGCGATAATTTTTGGCTGAATAGAACCTGCTTGATTTTTCAACTCAAGTACAAAGATGCAGTCGATTTTGAGCTTCTAAAAAGTTTGATTGTACAATATCAAGCAGTAGATGAGTTCTTCATTCAAAAAGCAATCGGCTGGAGTTTGCGTCAATATTCCAAATTCAATCCTGAAGGAGTCAAACAATTTGTTGATGAAATTGGATTGAAAGGATTGGCTAAAAGAGAAGCTTCGAAATACCTTAGCTAAACTTCATTTCAGGTATTTGTTGCATTTTTCGATTGAAATATATCGGTATTTATACCTGTTTTTTACTCATGTTAGTAAATCAGATTGCTCAAATTTGACACGGTAATTATTTTTCTCCAAATTGCCGCCACTATTAACCTAAATAACTAATTATGAAAAATTTAGTAATTGCATTATTTGCAGTAATTGCCTTTGCGGGAGTTTCCTTTTCGCAAAATGGAGGGGGACAACCTCTAACGATAAAAGCAAAAATTCTTGCACAAAATGCTGGATGTCTGGATGGATACACTGGTCCATTAAACTACCAAGTGAATGTTATTTCCGCATGTTTTGCTGGAGGTTTTGTAACTGAAGTATTGGTTTTACCAGTTTGTACAGGTCCAAACTGTGCTGGTGTAAGACTTGCTCCATTAGCAAGAGTGACATTTAACTGCAGTGAAGATCCTTCTTCTGCCGTAGTTACGTGTTTATAAAACATACTTAACGAAAAAGCTGCTTTCCATTTGGTTAGCAGCTTTTTTTTATGGCCTTTACTTATCGCTAGCAAAATTCTCACCTATATTTTTCGAAGACTTCATAGGCCTTTTGAATTTCAAGAAACCTTTCGTTGGCAATATTCTGTTGCTCAATACTGTCCGTCGCAAATCGGTCAGGATGGTGGAGCTTCACCAAGCTTCGGTACGCCTTTTTAACCTCATCCATGGAAGCTTGTTCTGAAACGCCCAATATTTCACTACTGAGCTTCAGTGCTGACTTCTTTTTGTATTCAGGAACAGGTCTTTCCTTGCGTTCTTGCTGCTTCTTCTCTTCCCGCTTTCGTTCATTTTTTTGATCATACATTGATCGCATACTCTGAAAATCCTTTGGGCTGATTTCTAATACCTCCTTCATCTCTTGTAGGATGAGGAGTTCATTCATATTCAACGTTCCGTCAACGTACGACATTCCCATTAGGAAGTACATGACTTGTAACCGCTGTTTGTAATCTAACCGAGAATGGAGCCACTTCCCTACTGATTTTATTTTGACTGGGTATTTGGTTGCATAGCGCAAGGAATCACGTAGGTTAACATGATGCTCTGGAAAGTATCTTTCAAAGTTCTTATACATGTACTTGATTTTTTGACCAGAATCCTCTCTGTCAGCTTGAACCATTCGTGCCCCAAGACTAATATAGGCCTTAAGCATATTGTCTGGAGTGTTTCCCCAATAGGATGGAAAAAGACCTTGTTCCCGCTTTGATCGCACTATATTTCGAAAAGTAATATAGGCTCCAGCAATAACGAATGGGATCCACAAAGCAACTTGATTGGCTGCCGAATCATCAGTGCTTGAACGCAATGCGAAAGTGATAAATTGAAGCGTACTCATGTACTTACTAGTACGTCGTTGTCATGTCACTGTCAACGCAGATCACAAAGTCCGCTACGCCTTTATTTTCATCCAATAATGTTTCGACATCATCTTGTTCAACCGTTGTGATGGTTATGTACTTCCCGTCAGCATTCTTTTGCTTCAAGTACCATACAATTCCCTCATGATAATCTGAATGATAGCGTCCATTGTAGTGAATAAACAACTCCTTCTTTTTTCGATTCTCAACAATAAAATGAGCCATGGTAGCATCTTTCATAGCTTGAGCTTTTACCAATTCAGGCGTCGCGTGATCTCCAAGATCTATCAAAATCTGCTTGTATCGAGGTAATTCACTATCAAAAGGAATCGGCAATGGTGCAATCCACGCTTTGTCTTTCTTTGTCAATTCATCAAGGGCTTCAAACCCTTTCTTAAAGACCATATTCGCATAACGCCGTGGAATATTTGTAGCGATAAAAGATAACTTATTCTCTTTTGCAAAATCGACCAACTTCGCGTAATCAGTTTCATGGTTCGACCATAAACGCGCGAGTGTGTCAAATGCTTTTTGATCAATCTTTCCTTTTAAATAGTCGTCCAGTTCACCTTGATTATCTGCCTCTATCATTTCTGCTCCTAGAATCAAATCACGAGAATTAGAAAGATCTTTCGTCACTTCATACTGAAGCCAATGTGCTATACTATTGTTGTGCAATTCTCCGAAAAGGACGACTTCTCCTTTGGACAAATCATCAATCATGGATGCATAGGAAACTTCTTCTCCATTCGAATTAAACAGTTTATAGGCTGGCTTCGTCTGTGAAAAGAGTGAACAAGACAAAATAAGTGAGAGCAGCAGTAAGCTAATTTTCATTTTAATCAGTTTTAAAAAGTGAAGTTAACGCTTTTTCTGGCGTTTTTGAATGACCTGCTCAACAGGTGTGTTCTCAATTCTACTCGTCAACCAAGAGATTAAATCCAAATACAACAATGGTCTCCCCTCATATGGATCATTAAAAATTTTCACAAGATTGTCTTTCAGTTCCACGAAATGTCCTGTCATTTCCGACCGCTTCATGTAGACAGATTTTCGAATGAACTGAATAATCTGTTCTTGCACTTGCTGCAAGTCGCCGTATTTTATCA
>CAJQJL010000025.1 GCA_905478665.1 uncultured Flavobacteriales bacterium | reverse complement strand
GAATGATAAGAAGGCGAGTTACGAGGCTGCCATTTTAAGTGCAGATGGCTTGTTTGATGCAGGGAAACTTGAAGAGGCAAAAGAAAAATACAATGAGGCTAAATCGATAGATGACTCGCAATCATATCCTACGGAAAGAATTACGGAGATTGAGAATTTATTGGCGGCGCGGGCAGCAGAGAATGATAAGAAAGCGGGATATGAAGCTGCTATTTTAAGTGCAGATGGCTTGTTTGATGCAGGGAAACTTGAAGAGGCAAAAGAAAAATACAATGTGGCTAAATCGATAGATGACTCGCAATCATATCCTACGGAAAGAATAACGGAGATTGAGAATTTACTGGCGGAGCAAGCTGCTGAAAATGATAAGAAGGCGAGCTACGAAGCTGCAATCAATAGTGCGAATACGCTGTTTAATCAAGCTAAATGGGAAGAAGCCAAGGCAAAATATAGAGAGGCAATGACTTTTGACGATACTCAGTCGTATCCTGGTGAGCGAATTGCGGAAATTGACGCTAAGTTGGCTGATCAAGAGGCAGATGCTGCAAAAAGAGCAGGGTATGAAGCTGCAATAAATAGTGGAGACAATTTGTTTAATCAGGCCAAATGGGAAGAGGCAAAGGAAAAGTACCGAGAAGCTTTAACATTTGACGATTCAAAGAGTTACGCAAGTGATCGTATTACGGAAATTGATAAGCTGATTGCTGAGAAGGAAGCTGAAGAAGCACTAAGTGAGCAGGTCTCGAAATTATTGGCAGATGGTACCCAATTGTATGACCAGAAAAAACTGGACGATGCCAAATCAAAATTTGAAGAGGTATTGACTGTTGATCCAGGTAATGCTGAAGCGAGCAGTATGTTGAATACAATCAACACTGAATTGTCGGCTATGAAGAATGAAGCCGAAAAAGATGAGTTATTCAATAGCCTAAAACAAGAAGGGTATGATTTAGCAGATAATCAATCATACGATTTGGCAAAACAGAAACTTTTAGAGGCGCTTACACTGAAGGAGGATGGCGATGTACGTAAGAAAATTGAAGAAATTGAATCGGCAATGGCTGAACTGGCAAAGCAAAGTGGGCTGGAAGCGGAATATGCAAATTTGATTTCTGAAGCACAGAGCAGAGAAGGGGCTTCTAATTATCCTGGGGCAATTGCTAAGTACCGTGAAGCTTTGGGAGTGAAGCCTGAGGAACAAATGCCGAAAGATAAGATTGCTGAATTGGAGGGCTTAATGTCAAATGCAGCAAAACAAGCTGAGGAAGATAAAGAGTACAAAGCGTTCATGGAGAAGGGGGATGATTTAGTCTCACAGAATAAATACTTGGAGGCTATCAAGGAGTATAATAATGCATTGGCAGTTAAACCAAGTGAGAAAGAGCCGGTAGATAAGGCTGCTGAAGCAGAGCGATTGGCGAAGGCTAATTCTGATGTGGATGAGCAATACGAGAAAATATTAACTGTTGCGCAAAAGAAGATTGATGGCGAAGAGTATGATAGAGCAATTGAACTTTTGGAACGTGCTATTGGGTTAAAGGAAAGAGATGATCGTCCAAAGGAAATGTTGGCGAAAACAAAGGAGTTGAAGAAGAACAAAGCGGCGTATGAAGCCCTAATGAGTCAGGGTCATTCTTTAGCTAGTTCGAACAATTATGAGGACGCCAAAGCTAAGTACCAAGAGGCATTAGGCAAGAAACCTGGCGAAACAGAACCTGTTGAGAAAATTGCTGAAATGGATCGTTTGATTAATGAACAATCATCCGCAGCTCAAAAAGAAGCATTGTATGCTGAATTCATGTCAAAAGGAAATAGCAGCCAAAACGGGAAGAATTATGAGCAAGCTTTAAGCCAATTCCAAAATGCTTTATCCGTTAAAAAAGGCGATGTTCCAGCGCAAAACAAGATCAATGAGATTCAGCAGATTCTAGATGATTTGGCAAACTCAAGTGCAGATGATCTTAAACGGAAAAATGAATTTGATGCTTTAATTAAAGCAGCCGATGGAGAATTTGCTTTGGAAAGTTATTTACCGGCCAAAAGAAATTACGAAGAAGCTTTGAAAATTGATCCTTCTAGTTCTTATGCAAGGACACAAGTTAAAGAATGTGTTCGCTTAGAGAGACTGATTAGTATCCAAGAGGCAGAGCGGGAGTATCGAAAAATTGTTGACGCAGCAGACAAAAACTTCAATAATGAAACGTACGAAAAAGCAAAGTCTTATTACGAACGTGCATTAACGATTAAGCGTGAGGATCCATATCCTAAAAAGAAATTAGCGGAAATTGAGGCTATCTTAAATCCTGTGACTGTCGCTTCAGTAGAATTGGAAGACCTAGGAGATCCATTCGATAATTCGATCATGGATGGAATGGCGGCTTTAAGTGAAGCAGAAGAAAGGCGAAAAGGGTTAAATAATGCAAGAATTGACAAGAAACTCGATAACATTAAGGATAGTGAATCTGAGATGACAATGAGAAAGACGCAGGATCACTACGACAATTCGAATAAGATTTATATGGTGCATCAGCAGATCACGATTGATGCTGGAGAGTCGGATTTGAATCGTGAAGAAATTGTTGCGGCAATTCGAGTAGCTGAAAGAGAACTTGCGGAAACGCAACGAAATAACTCAAATTTTGAACATTCAGAAAACCTAAATGATCAAGGAGTACTTTATGCAATTGATGAAGAAGTAGCATTGGATTATGGTGAGCGTCATGCAGTGTATGCGGAGAACGCCGACATAATGAAGTCGTACAATACGGCTATGGCTAAAGAATTAACGGAAGATGCATATGCTGATTATGGTAGAAACGTTGATTCTGATCAGAAATTAATGGATGTAAAGATTAAAGTTGATCAGGGAGTTGTAGAAGATTATGCAGAGCGAGCAAAAGTAAGAGAAGACGTTGTTAAGGCTCATAAGTACGCAGTTGATGAAGCGAGTGAAATGTCAGCAGATCGCTATGAAGTGCAGTTGGATAACATGGCCGTAGTTGCAGATGTGAATGCAGCTGTCTCTAGTAAGACGCTTGAGGATACAGAAATGGCAAAAGACAACAATGAAGAATTAATTAATGTTCGCAACACAATAATTGATGGGACTTACGCTCAGAATCAAGTTGAGCAGTCGACGGTTTATAAGGCAAATGCTGAAATGGCAGATGTGAAGGTGAGAGTCCAAAGTGATCAGGAAGATTTGGGTCGAAACCGAACCGAAAATGTGGAAATACTTAAAGTTGGGAAGAAGGAACTAGCAGATGCGGAAATGGCTAAGTACAATAGCGAAATGGACAAATATGTTCAGAACAAGGAGGGGATCGCTGCTCAGGTGGTGGTGAATGGTGAAGTGTCTGAGCTAGAAAAAGCGGCACACGCGAAAAAGGTAGCGTATGTTGACAGGATGGATAAGAAGGCGTTTGTTGAGACTCAAGCTGGGCAAGAGGGAGACACAGAAGAGCGATTGAATACAAAAAAATCAATTGAAAGTGTCTACTATAGCACGGAGGCGAATACAAATGAAGAGGTTAAAAAGATTGCTGAGAATGCAACTAACCTTGCCGACATAAGTAAGACGATTAAGGCTCAGGATGCAGCGAAGAATATCGGTGAAACAGAAAAGCATTACGGTGTAAAGGATGCAATTGATAATGTTGATGATTCACCAAGAAAGAAAGTGAAAGTGGCAAATGCACTTGGTGAAGAGTACCCTGAAGGTGTTTCTGAAGAATCATTTACAAAAAGTGATCAGAATGGATTGATGACGACAATTATTACACGTAGAATTGTTGTTATTGATGGACATGCGGATGTTTATATTAGAACGCAGACCTTGAATGGTATTACGTATAGTAGAAATGGAAAACCAAGTTTATCGCATGTTTGGAGTAAAGAAACTCAAGATCCTAGTTTGGAGCGTCACTATTAGTAGTGTACTGGTATCCTGTAACGAAGAACAGTCTTTAGCAACTGAAATTCACGGCGAAACACAAGGCACGACATATACTATCATTTTGTCTGATGGTAATCCTAGAATTGAAAAATCACAGATTGATTCAATTTTTCATGTGTTTGACCTTTCTTTATCAACCTATATTGATAGTTCGGTAATCTCTCAATTGAACAATTGTGAGGAATCAATTACAATCAGTGATGAATCTTTTTTTTTAAGGGACTGTTACCAACAAAGCCAGGAAATATTCGCGTTGTCGGAAGGGGCGTTTGATCCGTCTGTTTTTCCGTTGGTTAAAGGGTGGGGATTTATGAACAATATGGAAACACCACTTTCTCAAGCAGAAGTAGATTCTATACTTACGTTTGTTTCATTTGAAGCGGATGAACACCATTCCATTCTTTTTTCCAATAGTGGCAATGCTGAGATTTCGTACACTAAGAATCATCCTAACTTCAAGCTTGACTTTAATGCCATTGCGCAGGGCTTATCCGTTGACGTTATCGACAAATTTTTGAAGGAAAAAGGATGCGAAAATTACTATGTGGAAATTGGCGGTGAAATTATTGTTCGAGGAGTCAATGTGGAGGGGAATAAATGGAGAATTGGAGTGGATACTCCTGTAGAAAATCTCGACACGCGAGAGTTGGAGAATATCATTCATATTTCTGACAAGGGAATTGCGACAAGTGGAAATTATCGAAAATTCTATATCCATGATGGTAATAAGTACGCACATACGTTGAATCCAAAAACAGGGTTTCCTGCGCAACATTCACTATTAAGTGCTACCGTGGTTACCGATGAGTGCTCGAAGGCAGATGCATATGCTACCGTTTTTATGGTGATGGGGGTTGAAAAAACGATGGAGTTTGTAGAAAACCATCCTCAGGAGAAACTGGAAGTATATTTACTCTATTCTGATACAGATGGCAGCATAAAACGTGAAATGTCATCGGGTTTTGAGAAGTACTTGAAAGAGTAGGTTTTCAGCAAAGAACTGTGGGTAACTAATCCTTGAGATTTCTTAAACCCCCGATTATTCTTGTACTTTCATTCCAAAGGAATGGTATGAAAGAAAACCGATACATAAAAATTACATTACTGATACTTTCGCTTGTAGTTGGCGCTTTGGTCATAATGTATTATTGGTCTGTAGTGGATGTCGATGGCATTCTAATGCTACCGATGTACGTTGTAATCCTTTCATTTGTATACGTACTGCTTCAAATCTTAAAACGGTACTTGTTTAAGCGAAAGAACTGGTGGGACTGGTTGTATTACATCGGTTTGATTGCCATTGTCCTTCCCACATTTTTTGTCAACGAAACAAACGCAGCAACCTACCATTTGTTAACGGATTATGGCACCTTTTTTCTAATCATTCCAATTCTTTTGGATGGTGCACAACTAGTAAAAAATAAAGAATAAATGAATGTTCACTTTATTGCAATTGGAGGAAGTGCAATGCACAATTTGGCGATTGCGCTCAGTCGAAAAGGGTATCATGTATCGGGTTCTGACGATGAGATTTTCGAACCATCCAAATCCAGGTTGAATCGCCAGGGTATTTTACCTGAAAGTGTTGGATGGAATGCAGACGTGATCTCAAGCGAATTGGATGCTGTTATTCTTGGAATGCACGCGCGTGAGGACAATCCCGAACTTTTGAAGGCAAGAGCTTTGGAAATCCCAATTTATTCATACCCCGAATACCTTTATGAGCAGAGTAAATCCAAGAAACGAATCGTAATTGGTGGTTCGCATGGTAAAACAACGATTACATCCATGTTACTTCATGCAGTGAATGCCTTAAAAATGGATGTCGACTATATGGTCGGAGCGCAATTGGAAGGATACGATTGTATGGTGAAATTGACCGAAGATGCTGATACAATTGTCTTGGAAGGGGACGAATATTTAAGTTCCCCGATTGATAGACGCCCGAAATTTCACCTTTACAAACCAGATGTCGCTCTTATTAGTGGTATTGCATGGGATCACATTAATGTCTTTCCAACATTTGACAATTATGTTGAGCAATTCGAAATTTTCTGTTCTTGTATTGTAGAAAATGGAACGCTGATTTACAATACGGAAGATGTGGAAGTGAAAACCCTTGGGGAAAAATATGCAAATGAGCTTACAACAATTCCTTATTCGACACCACAGTACGAGGTGACGGATTCTGGGACTCTGTTGAGTTATAATGGTCAAAAATATGCACTGAGAATATTTGGAGGTCATAACCTTCAGAATCTAATTGGAGCAATGCATCTGGGAGGAACTATGGGCATTTCTGAACACGACTTCCTTACTGCGATGGCATCATTCACTGGTGCAGGAAAACGACTTCAGAAGGTTACTGAAAGTGAAACGTTTACCATGTATAAGG
>CAJQJL010000024.1 GCA_905478665.1 uncultured Flavobacteriales bacterium | reverse complement strand
CCATCACTGGTGTAAGCCGGTTTCCGTTTGCAAAAATTTGGTAATCCAGATTGGCAGAAGCCGAAGCATATTCGTTGTCATATGCAAAATAAATATGATCGACTTGTGCAATGTGTTTTGCTCCGCTTAGTTTCCTTTCTAGGTTTACGTATACAGGGTTGCAATGCACGGGAGCTGTTGAATAATTCAGATTCAGTGTGAATTCGATATGCGGACGTCTATCGGCGTATATCCAAATTGGTGAAAAATAAACTTGTGACAATAATTTTGGGCTTATCTTATCGTTAATATCGAGAAAACATCCATAATTGGCATTGTTATCAGTTTTCCAAACATTCCAAAAGGCAGTCAAATCAAGCGTGTCGTCCTCTCCACCATTGGGTTTTCCTGCGAGGTCAATATAGACATTGGTGTCAATTCCAGGACTAAAGTTAGCAGTGACCAAATCCTCCTTCCAATCTTCACTCACTACGAATAATTTAGAATCATTATATGCTGGTGAAGCATGGTGTGATGCCGTAACATGGCCCCATCCATTTAGATGTAGATCAGCTTGAGAAATTGTAAACCCAGGATCCATCCATAAAGGAAAATCTATTAACGAAGATTCTTGGTCGAGGCCATAGCGACTCTTTGCAACAAACCCATTATAATCTTCGTAATTTTTATCCCCGTAATTGTACGTTGCGTTATCGTACCTGCTATTGGTCATGGCGTTTGGCATATAATCTTCTTTTGGATCATAGGTGAAACTTATCTCCGCACAGTCTTCTCCAATAACGAAAGCTTGATACAATTCAAAGCCAAAAGTGTCCGTGACATGCACTCCATACCATCCATATGCTCTACCACCCAGACTATCTTCCGTTGCACCACTAATTATGGCATCTGAGTCTCCGTCATACCATTCATAGGTGTATGGAGCTGTACCTCCAGCTACCACGATCTCTATTGAACCGTCAGTAGCCGCTGAGTCCGATTCATGAATAACATTAACGTTCGATAAGCTCAAACGCGTGCCGTATTCCACCACAAGTACTGGCCATAGTGTTGAATCTGCTTTTTCGTGTGTATAAAAGTCAGCCCCAGACTCTTCACTAAGGGTTTCATTATTTTGCTGGATACTCCAGCCGTAGTTGGTAACTGACTCGCTCGACAAACGCTGAGTTATGTCCTTCAGGTCGAATTCGATGTAGTCAGTTGAATCATCGTAGGTCGAGGAGGCATCGGTGGCAAAAGCGGAGATAGAAGGTTGGCTATTCCCAGTTATTCCAGTCTCCGTCCAGCTAGAAACAACACGCTTCAACTTGAACGTATTGGTTCCAGCATATGCGGAATCCTTATAAAGTCTCAACTTCGCTGAATAGATTTCCACCTCTGATGGTATTGTATCCAAGTCAAACTCAATATAGGATCGGCTATAAGTCCATGTATGAGGTATAGCTCCAGCATGTGTTGTCACCTGCATAATTGAATCAGTGCCATAATTCGTGGTTGCATATTTCATATCGATATAGCTGTCCTTTGAAGGAGTAAAACTAACCGTTGTCAACTGGCTAAATCCTTCCATAGAAATCACTATGAATAGAAAAAAGATCCAGGTTTTTAATGTTATTCTAAACATACTATTGAGCATTATAGTCCGTACTTATTATTGGGAAATAACCGCCTTGTTCGTTACGAACCATGGTCTCGATGCGCAATGATTGCTGCGGATTCAATCCGTAAATTTTCAAGGTGACCGTGTCTCCAGAAATTAGGTTTTCAGTTATACATTCCTGAGCAGTTTTCACGACGTTCTCCATCGGGAAATCATAATTAGTGTCGTAAACAACGATCCCTATATCTCCCATGAAATCAATATCATAAATATTGACATCTATGCTCAATACATCGGTCGTAAGATTGTCGTAGGGATTTAGTCCCGTTTCAAATTGAACAGTCACAGATACCGAGTCTATTTGCCCAAATGACAAGAAACTGAACACTATAAATAGTAATGCAATTCCATTGGAGCTGAAGAATGTATTACTAGATCCTCTTCTTTTCATAACTTTTTAATTTCAAATAATTTAACCCGTTTGACAGTCAACTTATAACTAGAAAATGGCACAAAATGAGCCTATCAAAATGCTAAGCTACATGTTGGCTAGCAGAAAAAAACGAGTAGTTTTACGGGGTATTAAAAAATAAAACCACGTAGAACTACGTGGTTTACACGCCTACCATTCTGATATAGTGCATTTTACATTTTTTCAAAACATCCACTTTCAATAGCATATTTCACAAGTCCGATAGTGGTCTTAGCATTGAGTTTTTCCTTAAGATTATTCCGGTGACCTTCAACAGTTCGCTTACTAATACCAAGCTTTACAGCTATCTCCGTGGTTGAATACTCGTTGGAAAGCATTTCCAAAATCTGCCATTCTCGCCGCGTGACTGATTCTAATTTTTGAGTAGATTTCCGAGTGTTTTTTGAGCTGAGCATCATCTGTGCGATTTCATTGCTATAGTAAATCCCTCCATCTGATACTGTTTTAATGGCTTTTACCAATTCCTCTGTCCCAGAACTTTTTAATATGACACCACGAACTCCACCTCGTATAGCTTGTCGAATAAATTCCTTTTCATCTTTTGAGCAAAGGGCTATCACTGGCGTACAACACTTTCTGCTCTTTAATACTTTTATTACTGTGAGCCCATTTGTTCTGGGCATTTTTACGTCCAAAATCAATATGTCATAGTTCATTCTAGAAATTGTATCTAAAACTTGCGCACCATTTTCAGCTTCATCAATTCGCACAGTTATCTCGGTCTGGTCATTCAGCATTGAGTGAATCCCATTTCGAATCATAACATGATCATCAGCAACTAATATGTTCAGCAAATTATTCATATTCGGCTTTTGGTTTCTCTTTTTCATCTTTCAATCCCTCCAAAAGGTTTTTTTCTCTTTCTTATATAACACCTGAATTGAGTCCCTTCCAATCTCTTTCAGAATTATTTCATTAAACATCTCCTCCCCTCTTCTCAACATCAACTGAATTCCGTCTACTTTCAATATTGCCAATGGAGCCTTCGATTCCGTCTTTTTTACCATGCCGAAATACTGAATGGGTGGCCAAACAATTTGCGGAGGACGCTGTCGAGGTGTATTTTGTCGTGGAGGTGGAGCCTGTTCCCCAACAACAATTGCCACCTTCTTCGTTTCACCAAAAGGATCGCGATAGTTCGCTTGCAAATCGAAGGTATCGCGCTCAACTGTTGGAATATTGCTTACTTGGTTTGTGGCAGGAATAATTGGCTCGTCTTCACCAAACAGACTTCCAGAAACCCGGAAAAATACCTGATACCAAATTGCAGCAACAGCAATCAACAAGATATATGTCAGCGTTTTGTTCTTCATTAATTAATCGTCAACTGGTTATAGACAGCAGGCGCAGATACATTTCCAGCAGCATCCGTGTTTGTTACGCGCCAGTAATAAACGCCATTGGTCAATGCCACGTCAGCCGATGAACCTTGTACAGATTGAGAATCAACAATGGTAGCAAATCCAGTATCACTTGAAATTTCCAAGAGTGAGGTTACTGGAGAAGTAATGATCCCTGGATCCGTTCCATTATTCCATGTAAAGTTGATCGTTCCAGCAAATTCTGATGAAAGATGGGCTGGCGCACCAAGCACAGGTTCATTGGGTGCGTTTGTATCAATGTACAAGGTGTGCGTAGTATACAGTGTTTCTCCCCCACTCTGCAGGTACGCCTTGACTCCCCAATAATATTCACCCTCTGGAAAACTCTGAGTCGATGTAAACGAAGGTGACGATATATTGTTTCCGAAATCTATTTGAGTACCCGTTGCAAAGGAACTTCCCTCACGAATGGAAATTTCATAGCTAGTAGCATCGGTCAATGAATTCCATTGAAAAACTTTGTCAAATGTGGCACTCTCATAAACGCCATTGGCTGGTGAACTGAGTACAACATTTCCAGACGAAGAATTAGACTGAACACCTACAACAAAAGGAATTGGATCCAAAGTATCGGATGAATAACCTGCATTCAAAGCGACCAATTTCACTTCATAGTCATTCGAATCCAGTGAATAATAAAAATTGGTTCCTGTTACAATGGAATCTAACTCATACGAACTTATCGATGCAAAACTTGGCGAGACAACCATTAGCTTGTAACTACTCGCTCCATCTAGTTCATCCCATTTAAAATGTACAAGGCTTGTCTCGACAGTATCATTTACCGTTGGCAGAATAAGGACTGGCATTTTCCCAGTGATATCTTCTGCGATAATTTCTTTGCAACTTGTCAAAACCAAGACAATTGATGCTATGTAAAGTAATGTTCTCATAAGTTATCGTAAATAATTTTGGATTAGTATTGTCGTATATAAATGTTTGTCTTCCTCTAATGAATAGCGCCTGAACTCAAATTTCAGGTTGAGAATTTTGGCTAGCGTAAACTCTTTTTCAAGCTCATAAATAAACGTGAGCGTTTTCAAATAGTCTCCGCGAATAACAATGCGGTGCGTGTTGATTTCAAAGTCGGGATGCTTGAAGTTCATGACCTCATCTATTTGATGCACCAACAATCCATTGGCCTTTTTGGCGAAAAAATTGAGAAATCCCTGCTGCACTTTTTCAACTGTGTTATTCTCTTCGCCCAAATACCTATTCAAACGTGCAAGGTCTACCTGTCTGGAACGAATTTCTGTGTCTGCAGATTTCGCTCTTAACACTTCTTCTTTTAATTCATCACGAAGGTGACGCGTTTCTATGGAAACACTAAATGCACGCTTGTATGCAACCGCAATTAAGAGCACTGCCAAAATAGCCAGGGCATAGTTCTTTTTCTTATATGTGTATTTATCGAAAAACGTCAATTGTCTAGCGTTATTAGTACTATAAAATCTGCTCTGTCTCCTTCCAATTTTGAATAATTCAAAAGCTCAATGCCATGCACCCAATCAAAGCGATCCATGCGCTCTATCCAATCATCGAGTATTTCATTTCCAAGGGTTGTTCCCGAAACACGAATTTGCTGCTGATTAACTTCTACTTTTCGCTTATCCTTTAACTTCCCTTCCAATGGAAAAACTTCCAACTCCTGTAAATTGACTTGTTTAGGTACCGTCTGCCCTATTTCGTCGAGGTAGTAGGACAGAAATCTTGAAGAATTAACCCCAGCACTGAAAACAAGCTGTTCCTTGCGAATTTTCTCCTGTTCCAATCGATCCAACAATGCCAAATTATCGTTGCTCATAGATAGATCTAGTTCAAGCTGTGCCACCGAAGCATTCAAACTGTTTTGATAGAAATAATTGACAACGAGCGAGAGTAAAATCACGGTTAACAAAGAGACTCCAAAGACTCTAAACTGATTGAATTGTCTATAATTTTCATGCGCCGATCCATAGGCTTCGTTAACGGAAGATGAATACTGTTCATTGGGCACATGAATATTCTGAAAAATGGCTTTTGCCAACAACTGCTCAAGCGAGAAATAATCTCCATCAATGAGTGCTTTTTCCTGAACGTTTTTAAGCCGTTCAAAGGCTTTAATTTTTCCAGCTTCTTTAACAACGCAGTAGTCTAAATTCAGTGAAAGATCTTCTTCCAAAGCAAAGAGAGCAACGTCGCCTGCAGAAATTCCCAGCAAATGGATTTTTTGGGCTTCAACTTGCTCCAATTGCTCTTCAATCAGTGCTTTTCGGAAAAAGGATGCCGCTATTGTGGTGCCGTCGTCATAAGCAGAAAAAATAAAATCTTCTATATTTCCGTTGATGACCAGTTCTTCTTTATAATTCGGTAAACTTTCCAGTTTTCTAGAGAGCACCCCACTTCCCAATAAGTGAAGATGATAGGCCGTCGATTTTCCATAAGTGCCAACGACCTCATCGATAGAATCAAAATGCTGCGCTTGAGCGATTCGCCCGTTTGTCACTTCTTTTTGTTTGCACTTCAATGCGGAAATAGTCAATTCACTTCCAGCGAAACGTGCAAAAATGATCACGAGTGATCGAGGGGTCCATATGTTGTTATACCACTCCATTAATAACTTACCGTAGGTCTAATTAGGATGTGTAATTTGGATTTACTCTTGTCTTTTTCACGACTACTGAAAATCCACTTTAGGATTGGAATTCTCGAAAGAATTGGAAATCCATTTCCAGAATTGCTCTTTCGCTTCTCTTCCAAACCACCTAGTAGAATCATTTCTCCATTTTTCACACGAATCATTGATTCAAACGTTCGCGTTGTAATGTCTGGCGGAGCATCAGGTGACACGGTCGCTCCAAAATCGTCCTGTTGAACACTAATTGTTAACGTCACATGCTCATCAGCGCTGACGAATGGCTTTATGGTTACAGATAAGTTCGCTGCTATTGACTTCCATTGACGCGACTGAAGCACACCTTGGTTCGTTACAGACGTTTGAACGTTTACTTGTGTCTCTTGGTAATAGGTCGTTTCTCCAATTGAGATATTGGCCTCATGTCCATTCAAAGTTGAAATTTTCGGTGTACTCTCTATCTGCACCACATTGTTGGTTTCAAGCGCACTCAAGGAGAGGTAGAAATTTTCTGTAACCTGCCCTAAATTCACAACACCAAAACCAGAGATTGTACCCAGAATATTATTGATCGATTGTGCACCAAGTGTTACATCTAACCCTCCGTTAAATCCTCCTTGCGTTTCCGTTGGCTCTGATCCTACTCCAGCGCTAATTCCCGTTTTTACAAAAGCCCCTTTTTTTGAATACAAGAGCATCACATCTATTTGCACCATTGGAACAACAACATCAATCGAAGAAATAAACAACTTCAATTGCTCAACTTTTCGTTTGCTCCCTGTCAATATTAATCCGTTGAGCTCGGCAAATTCCAAGACTTCAATACCTGTCAACATTTCTTTAGGAATGGCTGCCTTTACCGATTCAATTGTTCGATTGTCGAGTCGCAATAATTCAGTAATCCGAAGTCCATCGAGTTTATTCTCACCAATTATGTAAACCCCTTCATTTTCTTTAATACTAAAGTCGGTTCCTTCAAATACTCTGCTCACCAACTCATCAAATCGAACATCTTTCAAATCAAGGTTTGCCTTTCCTTTCACATCCGAATAAAGAATATAATGTACACCCGTTTCGTCTGCTGCGGCCTGAATCAAATCTGCCAATTCAACATTTCGTGCGAAAACATCAAGGGTTCCTATATCATTCTTCTCCAACACAAAATCTCCGTTTGCAGAGTTTGTTTTGTAGTTCGCTGGTTTATTCCGACCAGGTTTGTTTCCTGAGTTTGGTTCGGCAGTATTTTCCCCTTTGCCTAATTTGTAATAGTCCTCCTCTTCTGAAAGTTCTAGTTCATTGGATTGCGCAAACATGTCCAATACCTGATCATAAGGCCGATTCAAGAAATAGGCATTGACAACCTTATCGCGCACAGCAGGATCAATTACAAAGTTCTTACCCGTCACACGTGTAAGCTCCTCAGCCACCATCCAAAGCGTATCGTTTTTAAGATTCATGGAAAGAAACTTGTTCGCTGGATTGTAGCTTACATCCATCTTTCTTGGTGGCTCAGGTTTAGCCTCCTCTTTCTTGCGCACGCCCATGGAAATGATACTTCCGATAAAATCGTATTCAATCTCAAAATTTAGGTAAAGGAACACCAACATGTCCTTGACCTGCGCATCGTAAAAATTATACGAAATACGCTGATCAAGGGCTGGATCAATACTGATGTTTAGGTTGTTCTCTAAGGCCACCGAATTCACCAATTCCGACAATTGTAAACTACTCACATTCAGCTGCAGTGCATTATTCAATCCTTCATGCTCCTCGGCTAAGCTGTCGAGCACACTGCGCAACATTCCTTCCGTGTACTTCTGTCCAAAACTATTTGTTAGTGAACCAAGCAATACTGCTATTATTAAAATTCCTTTTCTCATCAATATCCAGATAGTAGAGGATAAACTTCCTCTAGTGAGGTTGTCCCCTCAATTAATACTTCGTAGGCGCGTGTTGCAAGATTCTTTATGTCTCGCTCTTGTAAAATTTCTTCAATATCATGTCGGTTCCCCTTTATGGCTTCTGCCAAGGACTGATCGACAGGGATAACCTCATACAATGCCAACCTTCCTTTGTATCCTGTGTAATGACATTCATCACACCCAACAGGAATTGTCTGCTGCTCAGGAATTGTAAAAGATGAACTCCCCATTGGCCAATCCTTTCGTTCTAGGTTTTTGGTCGCTTTGCACCTCACACACAGCTTTCTCACCAAGCGTTGAGCAACGGAAGTGTTGATTGTGTTGGCTAATAAAAATGGTGGGACTCCCATATCAATCAATCTTGAAATGGTTCCCCAAGCAGAATTTGTGTGAATTGTCGAGAGGACAAGGTGACCTGTCAGTGCTGCACGAATTGCCATCTGTGCCGTTTCTCCATCCCTGATTTCTCCGAGCATGATCACGTCAGGGTCTTGTCGTAAAAATGAACGAAGCGCACTCGCAAACGTAAGTCCAATGGATTCTTTCAACTGCACCTGATTGATCCCATCGAGAGTATACTCCACAGGATC
This sequence comes from uncultured Flavobacteriales bacterium, assembly GCA_905478665.1. Classification (GTDB taxonomy): domain Bacteria; phylum Bacteroidota; class Bacteroidia; order Flavobacteriales_D; family Crocinitomicaceae; genus UBA4466. Next base: position 10,627 of record CAJQJL010000024.1, on the reverse strand, counting down.
TTCAACCGTAACGATATTTCGTTTCTCTTCATTCAGCAATTTAAGTGTCGCGTAGAGCGTCGTGGTTTTACCAGAACCTGTCGGCCCACTGATCAAGATGATTCCATTTGGCTTTTTGATTCCTTCCAAATAGTTCGTCTTCTCGTTTGGAGAAAAACCAACTTTATCTATACTAATGGAGGAAGCATCGTGCCCCAATATTCTCAATACAATCTTTTCTCCATGCAGGGTAGGCAAGATGGAAACACGGATGTCAAAATCTTCGTATTGAATACGTCCATCTTGAGGCAATCTTTTTTCTGATATATCGAGGTTTGAACGGATCTTGATCTTGTTCACCAACTCAGGATAGTCTGTTTTGTCGATTGAATACCGTTGGATCAAATTTCCGTCAATTCGAATCCGTACGCGTGCCTTTTCACCAAAAATCTCGATGTGAATATCACTGCTCCCCAGTTTATTCGCTTCTTGAATAATTCGATCCACGAAATCTGTGCGTGAATCAAAGGAAATCTTTTCATCATCAGAATTCGTATTGCGATAATATCTCCCAAGGTTTCGCTGAATCGTTTCTGGAGCGCAGGCAATCAATTCCACTGATTCACCCAACAGTGCTTCCAACTCCTCTCTCGCAATAAGCTGATCACTTGTCTCATCGATGTAGAAAGACATTCCATGCTCGGATTGTGACTTGGGTAATACACGATAGTGCCAAGCCAAATCTGAACGAATGAGCTGCTGCAATTCTGGCGATATGTCCATTGATTCTATCACGCGCTCAAATAGTTTTGAATTTGTTCTTGAAATACCAAAAAGCCAATTCCAACGATTGCCATATACCCTGCATACGGGATTGTCTTTTGTCGTTTTATCATCGAAGCAACAATATGCATCAGTAAAGTGAGGCATGTCCCAAACGTGAAAAAGATGAGGTAGCCTCTGAACGCGAATAAGGGAGCCAATGCCAATAAGAACAATATATCTCCCCAGCTGAAATAGCCCTTGGTTATGTTGACCAATCTGCCCTCCTTTAGTGTGAGGTACACCGTTAAAGCCAGAAGAGAACCAACCAAAAAACCAACATTGGAAAGGACATCGATCCACAACCATGCTTCATTGATCCAAAATGAGCCGATCAGCAGCAGTGGAAAAACCACCCAGTGAATTCCTCTGAATCGGACGTCCTGATAGAAGCACAGAACCAATAGCGCTATGAATAAATAGAGTTGCATTAGTCGACTTGTATTTCTTTTAATACCCCTTCCTGATCAATCTCCCAGATGTTCTTCTTTCCGTCGCCGTTAAAATCGACAACAGCTTCTGCCTTGGCTTTAAAACCAGATGGAGATGCTTCGATAATACTGACTTCATAGTTGGCCGTTCCACCTGCATTAACCAACTTATGCGGAATGTAATTCAGCGTAGTTAAATCGGCCGAATACTTTGAATACTGCAGGAAATAGGCATACTGTAGATTGTGTACCATTTTCAGTTCCTGCTGGGCTTCCAGGCTTTTCGTCCGCGAGGCGACCCCCGCCTGATTTGGAACTACGAGCATTATTAGAATACCCATTATTGCCAGTACAATAAGAATCTCCGCAAGCGAAAACGCCTTTACAAATCCACCTGTTTTTTGTCTTCTCAATCGCATCATTTGATCACATTACTTAAATTGAACATTGGTAGGTACATCGCTACCATAATTACACCTACTACCAAACCTATTATCACGATGATCATCGGTTCGATGATCGTCCCAATCAGTTTGGTTCTAAATTCTATATCTTCTTGGTATTGCTTCGAAAGTCGCTCGAAGGTTGTGTCGAGTTGATTTGTTTCTTCCGCAATCTTGGTCAGCGAAACAAGTCGTCTATCAAAAATTGGATACTGTCCTAACCCTTGGGAAAAAGAACCACCTTTCACAATTTCTCCTTTAATTTTATTCAATGCCGACTCAATGGGATAGAAACCAATCATTTCTTCTACAAGTGTAAGCGATGAAACAAGTGGCGTTTTTGAAGCCAACAACAAAGACAAACTCTGGCATGTTCTCGCCAAGTAGATCTTTTTCATTAACACACCAAATACAGGCATGCGCAAGATCATTTTTGATGTCATGTTTCTGAACCAACTTTCTTTTCGTTGTGAATAGCTGTAGACCAAAATCACTACCATGCCAATTGTGAAATACATTAAGAATGTAGAGAAGTGTTTAGAGATCCCGATGATTTTCTGCGTCAAATACGGCAAATCCTGACCGAACTGTTTAAAGACATCTTCGAACATGGGAACCACGCTATTGAGCATAAAATAGAGCACTCCAATGGTAATCATAATGACAAATGCTGGATAGGTGAATACGCTGATTAGCTGTCTTCTCAATTTCACCTTGTTGGTAAAATATTCGGAAAGGTGTTCAAGAATGATTTGCAGTCTCCCCGTTTCTTCCCCAATTTTAATGCTTTGAAATTCGTAGGCCGTAAAGTGTCCCGTTTTCCTTAAAGATTCAGAAAGCGAATTCCCTACAATTAAGTCCTCCCGAATTTGTTCCAAAATGACAAGCACTTTTTTGTTCGTCTGTTCTTCAATTAAGATGGTAAGCGTGCGCTGAATGTCTATTCCACTTTCAAGCAAGTTGCTGAACTCTTTATAGAATTCTTCCTTGGCCTTATCGGAAAATTTCTTTCCGAAGGACACTTCAGTTTGCCATATGTTCTTCTTTTCGCTCAATTTAGTTTGTCGAAATAATCATTCATTTTCAAATCAATCCCAGGTTGGTAGTGATAGCTTAAATCCATCGATTCTCCTTTCCATGGAAACAATATGTGAAACACACGCGCATTGCTTTTCTCTTCCTCATAAATGGATTCTGCCTCTATTCCCAAATCGACCCATTCTAGCGTATTAGAGCGATACAAATGCTCATCCTGCACCTTATAACTCACTTGATTCTGAGCTGTATAAATTGCCAATTCTCCCGATTGTAATTGGATGGAATCTGCGCGATAAAAGTCGCTCCAGATCACCGAACGAACGGAACGCCATTGATTCAATTCTTCATGTACATCTGTGGAGATCTTGAGTTGCTCATTGAAGCGATTCATTGAAGCAGAGACGATCGTAATCAATACGCTCATGATTGCCAGTACGACGGTCACTTCAAATATGGTGAAGGCTGAAACTTTATGTTGCTGATTCTTATTCAATTCTTAATGCGTGTTGTTGCCAAATCATTTTATCATTGAGTCCGCTGTATGTCTTCACCAAAAGCGAATCTTGATGTTCATCGGTTTCACTACTTACTAGCACTCCTTCTTGCTCAACTTCTATTTCCCCATCGTGTAATTCTTCCCAAATAGCTGATTGAATTTCCGTTTGCATGCGCACTTCTTCAAAGCTTGTTGTCACCATAGTAGACCGCACAAACACGAGCGATGCGATACCAAAGCACAAGGCAATTACCGAAATGGCTATTACTACTTCAGCCAAACTAGATGCGTTTATTTTCCGTTTCAAAAGCATGTCAGTAATATTGGTTTTCCACGCTCTTCATCCAACCAGTTGGGCATCACAAAATCGTCTGGCAATTGTTTACTGGACAGTGTTGCATCAAATAAATAGCCGCTGTATTGCCCACCTCCAACTTTCAAGGCAAGCTTATCCGTGTACAAGCTTCCAATAATCTTCCCTTTCAATTCCGTTTCTCCCTGGTTGAATACCATTCCACCGACCACGGCTTGATCAATTCCCAAATACACAGGATTCCGAAAGTCTTGCTCTTCAGACCTTAGCAAAATGCCTCCCAATACGCGCACGTTTTTGTTGAGAAAAATTCCACTTCTAAGATCTGTTCTCCCCTGCTTCTTTTCAGTCAATATGAGCGCAGAAGGATAGTTCAATTTCACACCTTCCTCACAATTAATTTGTTTGTCGGCAAAGGCTTGAACACAACCAACAAACCCTTTTTCAAAGCGAATCAGCGGTGCCATTAAAATCACATGATTCAGTGTAATATCCGCCGATACAAAAATGGAATCAAACGACTGAATGACTAGGTTACCTTCCAAGTTGTACTGAAGATGAATTGGTTCAACAGAACTCCACAGACTTGTAGATTCAGTGAAACTAAAACTAGAATCTTTGGTCAAGCCCTCAATCTTGTGGGTCGTTTTTAAGATGTCAGCCGTCAAATTATCAAATGAGGCATTCAATTTTGGCAGGTTGCGCTCACTTTCCAGCAAACGACCGTGCAACAGTTTATCACCTTCAAAACGTCTGCCCGCAATATGTCCTCTTTCAAATCCTCTTTGCGATGAATACACATCTCCCTCAATCAGTGTTTTTCCACAAAGTTTAATGACTTGTTTTCTATTCGGCAGGTAAAGTACGGCTGGTTTCTGTTCCATCTGATGCCCCATCAATGCCGATTTTTCCACTTTCCGATTGCCGTGTGTTGTAATTGATGTAATGGCTCGAAAAGCTCCCCACTCACGCGCAACGATGGTGCTCGTATCTCCGGAAGGATGTACAATTTCTTTTTGCCCTGCTTGTTGCATGGTGGCGCCAAATTTCAACCCAAAATAGTTGTTGAAAAGCATGTGTTCATTCAGCTCATAATTCAACTCCAGTCGCTTGTTAGTACTCGAAACAAACAACACACCCGAGCAGACCATTCCGATCAATAAAAGAAAGGAAATTGCGTAGCCCATGGCTGAGGAACGAATATGTGTTCTCTTCAACCTCATTCTTCTTTCTCCCCTTTTTCTTTCTTCTTCTTTTCCCGTTTTTGCTTCTCCTTCTTTGTTTTTTTCTCCTTCGCTGGAGATTTTTCTTCTTTATTCTTTTTCTTAAACAAGCGCTTGAAAAAGGACTCCTTTTCTTCCTTTGGTTTCTTTGTATCCTTCCCTTCTTTTAGTTGCTCTTCACCATTCTTATAGCGTTTGCTTTCAATTAACTTTCCATCCTCGTAGGTGCTCAGCTTGCCATGCAACAGACCATGTTTCCAATTCTCTCTCTTCACCACACGTGATCTTTCATCAAACAGTACAATGGTTTTTTTGTTTCCCCTAGTCTGAATCAAACTATCGGCGACTCTGCGCTCTTTGCTCCACTTTTTAATATGGAGGGATTCTATTTCCTCACCCTTCTCGTTGTACCATTTTTGGATTCCTCGAAACTTTCCATTCGACCAATGCTCGGACCGGTTTAAGACCCCATCTTCTGACCAATACAACCACTCTCCTGATTTTAATCCTTTTTGATAGCGACCACGTTGAGCCAACTGTTTGTTTGGGTAAAATGCTTCGCAATTACCGTGAAGAAGTGTCCCTGAAGAAGCTCCTTGAGTAGAAATTACGTGCTGTGCTTTGTACCAATGATAAAACCGCTGCTTGTTGTAAAACCAAACACCTTTCTTGTCTTCCTCGAGTACAGTGAATTGAAAATGCAGACCATCCTGTTTGAGTGATCTTTTTAGGTAAAAGTCCTTTGCTTGCTTCTGAGCGTTGACAATCAACACATTAAAAACAAGCAACAAGGCTATGCTTAGTCTCATCGTCTATATTTTAGATTTTGAGTTTCAACCAGTTAACCTGATATTCACTCATACGGATCTTTATAACTTTTACAGATTCTGAGCCTTTGTTCCTTCAGTCCACAAGGGGTTTCCACCACTTATTGATAGTTAAGAACGATTCTAAATATGCAATTCTTTTAATTTAATTATGCACAATTCTTGCGTACCTAAAGAAGGTAAACTTGGAGCTCAACCCTATGTGAAATCAATAAAATATCGGACACAAAATCATTCTAACTAACTAAACAATTGCTGATTAACTCTTTCATTTCCGATCTAAAGAACGTACTTATACACGACCAATCACTTCATCCAAATGTGGTAACTACGCATTAAATTTTAGGTATTTATACCTAGTACAATAGGTGTTTATGCTGAATGAATCTGATTATAATTTATCTTCGTCTTGTACGTTGCTTTACTGTTGTAAACGACTTACATACTACACCGACTAATGGATTGTAAGATGTTAGCGCATCTATTCAGTAGACTAGTCGCATAATAGTATAGCTACCAGACAAATGGAAAAACCAATTCGCATTGCTATTGCAGAAGACCATTTACTTCTAAGAGAAACATTGGTCAATTTCTTTACCTCTGAAAACTCAGTAAAAGTCATTTTTGACGTTGGAAACGGATCCGAACTTCTAAATGGAATCAGAAAATCCAAAGTTGACATTGTATTGCTCGACATTCGAATGCCAATATTAGATGGCTGGCAAACCTTGAAAATTTTAAATGAGCGATATCCCGAAATTCGGGTGATTATTGTCTCCATGCACGACTCTGAACCGTATATCGTTGAAGGGATAAAAAAAGGAGCCAGGGGTTTTCTTTGTAAAGATTGCAGTGGCGAAACCCTAGTAGATGCTATTCATTCCGTTTATCAAGAGGGATTCTATTTCAGCAAAAAAACATCCAAAGCACTACGCAGCAAAGTGGTGAATAATGAATTTGATGACCTCACTGTGGTTCACGAATCCTTATCTGAAAGGGAGACGCAAATTATTGAATTAATCTGCGCTGGAAAAACCAATAGAGAAATTGCCGAGCTCATGTTTCTGAGCGCACGTACCATCGAATCACACCGAAAGAGAATTTCAGAGAAAACAAGATGTGCGAACGTGGCTAGTTTGGTTATTTATGCCATTCGCAATGGAATTTACACCTTGGACGAGTAGGTTGGTTGGGATATAATTACCATCAAATTATGATTATAATGCTAGTAGCAATTCACAAACCGAATAATCATTCTGTTATTCACTTGTCGAATATAAAGTAAGCTATTCTGCTCAAAACAACAAAGACAACGACAGCTAAGAAACTATATATAAACACTTTAAAACTCATTTCTTTACGGTAAGCCCTTATTTCATCGTTGCTTTTGCCAACAGAATATTCTCTATACTTGTTGTTGGCCTTTCTAACGATAACTAAACCGACAATAGAATAAGCTATAAACAATAAAAACAATATCAGTTTTGACATTCTATGGTTACGTTGAAAAATGATTAAAAAATGGCACTTAAAGTATTATCATTTTATTGAATTATTGGTCTGCTGAACAAGTTATTTAACTGGCTACCAATGCCACCAACGTTTTATGGATATTCCATTCCTCTTTCGTTCATTTATATCTAATTCCTCCTCATCAGGGACAAGGTGTTTATCCAATAATTTATATGTTATGAAAAAGAGAAGGAATACAAAAAGTACTACTAACCAGCGCACGAAGTACTTGTCGTAAATTTCATTAATGGCGTTAACCAACCCCCAAATTACTATCCCAGACATCATTAACATTGGTATAAACATTAATACAGATAGAACTTTAAGCGTGAACTTGACAAGTAGTAAAAGATCATATTTTTTATTTTCCCATTTCACTATCTCCAAAATTGTTCAATTACCTTAAAAATACTAAAAGTTCAACATCGGCTAGAGTACATCTGCATCATTTATTTTATGACATATTAGAACTATAAGGAAAACATATTCCTCAAAAGTTTCGTATAAGAAAACCAACGCTATTTCCAGCGATTCACCCGCTCCGTCTTGTTCTCAAGTTGGGATGCCAAGGACTTAATGCGTGATTTTAGCAACAGTTTTCTTCCTTCAACGGTTCGTGTATACACCAGCTCACAGGCACCGACAAACTGTCGCCAGTTGTTTTCAAATCGCTGTGCAAGCTTCTTTTTTCCACCAATAATTTCTGGGACAGAATGGTAGTCTTTTTGTGCAAAAATTTGAATGAAGAAGCTCTTTCGAACAATAAGGTAGCGTGGATTATCGACCATGCCTACCAGTTCTTGCAGGGCTTTGATAAACGTTGATTTTTCATAGGTTGAACCACCTTCAAGGTGACAATAGATCACACCAAGATCATCCACTTCAGATATGACCTTTAACTTAGATTTATCCGTATGGATCACTTCATTTTGAACAAGGGTTTCTAACAATGCCTCCGCTATTTGATGAACATCCTTCGATATGTCGCGGTACTTCACATACAATCGGAAGGTTTTCCAAGCCAGTCTTCCAAAGAGCAAAACTCCGCCAAGAGCTATTACCAAAAGAAAGTACAATAAATCACTGCCTGATCGCAAATGTCTGGCCGATCTCCCCATTGCCTGAAATGCAAAGTAAAAATAGACTCCCAGTGAAGAACCGAGCATCCCAATCAAGTACTTAATCGTTTTCACATAATACATCGATTTAATGGCATTGTAACCGCGCTCATCGTCAAACGGAACTTTAATTTCTTCTATCAGGTTCACACCATTCTCGAGTGCTCTTCTCCATTCTGCTTTAAGTTCATCACGCTGCGCGGCATTCAGTAACATCTTTCGATTCGCTTCTTCGAGTTGTTCTGCTGTTGATAACGCAATGGGTAAATTCAGTCGGTCAATGCCATTCTCAATGTTGACATCATTTCTAAACGAAACCCCAACGAATGCTTTAAATCGTCTTCTCAGAAGTTCCATGTCGTCACCTCCACTAGGCTCCGATGGATCAACACAGACCAAATGCCAAATGTTCCCCGTTTTATCGAGGTTCTTTCGCTCGGTCCGAATCGCTCTTCCGCGCATTTGATTAGATAGTACATAAGAACCAACAAAGCTTGCCAAGACAAGTGAATTGATCGAAGGAGCATCCCAACCTTCACCCAGCAAGGATTTTGTTCCAACGAGCACCTCTATCTCTCCTTGTTCAAATATTTGCGTAATAACGTGTACAATAACATGCTTTAATTGCTCACTGGCATTGACGATCAGGTAATCTCCATCAAAAGGAAGGGGCTTGGTTGACACGTCCGACAATCCCATTTTTTGAACAACTGCATCCAAGGCTGGAAGCGCTGCTAATGGAACTATAACAAGTGACCCTGTTAGCACACCAATTCGAATTCCAGCATCGTTATTTCTACGCAATTGTTCAAAAATCGGCAAGACCCCAATTTTCTTCAGTTCCAAATCATTTACAGCCTGATCAACAAGAAATTCCTTGCGGATATAGTCTGACAGCACAACCATTCTTAGGTCTTGTTTCATTTGTGCATGTTCAAACTGTACGATCTCCCCGATACTTTTCAATTTGCTAATACTGGATCCCAAGAAACTGCTCAGCTTGCGGTTCTGACGAAACTTCACTGCGCGTCGTTCCATTGCCCCATTTCGCTTCAGTTTATTGATGAGTTTTTCCTGATGTTCAAGGTACTCGCTGAAATTGTCGGGGTCTTTGTACAAATAGAAGGTCAATAGAATTTCCATCCACTCGTAGTTAAGACTGGGAACGGTAAATTTCTTGTCACCAATAACTTCTAACTGTTCGGGTGTTATTTCGCGACCCGTTGCGCTTAGAAAGATCAACGATGCCGAATAGGATTCTAGGTTGGAATAAATCCATTCCAAGTTTGAAAGTGGTCGGACAATAATGGGATGTTTTCGAATTGCTTCAATCAACGTTCGATCTGATTTCAACTCCTCAAACAATGTCCTAATCTTTTCGCGATGCTTATTAATCTCCTGACTCTCTTCATTAGAGGGATGACAGAAATAAACATAATCTTGATGCGGACATAAATCACCTTCCACAACAAGTTCGGGTACAGAAATTTCCGCGTCAACGGGTCCATTCAATTCTATATACCGTTGCCATTCTGTAAAAGAAACGTCATATGGCGGTGTAGCGGTCAACCCAACAACGGTAGGGTCAAGTTCATTTTTCACTTTCATCAAGGACTTCCACCACGCATTTTTCAAGTGATGGGCTTCGTCAACGACGAGTGTTCCAATATTCTGTGCTTTTAAGCTGTCGAGGAGCTCTTGCGTACGCGAAGAAGACACCTTTCCGTTCTCGCCTACCTCTTCCTCTTCTTCCTCTCCATTTTCTTCGTCGTCTTCATCATCCCCTGAACATGCTGCATGCAGTGCCTGATACGTGACAACCGTCAATAATTTAGGGTTGCGAATATCTCTTGAAATCCACTCAGGTGCTTTCTCCATTTGAAGAAACATTTCAGTAAACCGATGAATCCACTGATTCCTAATGGACACCGTTGGGGCAAACACAAGTGCTGATTTATTCAACCGCAAAACGACTTCCAACCCCAAAATGGTTTTACCCGAACCAGGAGGCGCAATGATATGAAGATGGTTGTCATCTAGGTGATGATCCAATTCATCAAGTACACGTTTCTGATAGTCGCGCCAATCAAACTTAAACTGGATCCCACTCGGAAACCTTTGTGCTTCTTTTGAATTAAGTGAATCGGATCCCTCTTCTGCCAATTATGTTTGAATTTATTGAATCGGTAAATATAGGGATTTGTGGGTGGATTGGGGTTGGAGTACGTTACTATCGAGACGATCAGCAAAATCAATAAAGAGTTGAGTGCGGATGCTTGCGTTCAAGAGGTTTGGTATGATGAGAGGATGATTGGGATTATTAATGGGGAGAGGTAGATTGTGGAGTGTATTCAATTTGGTGGCATTCAAGGAAAACACGCTTATCAAGCGTGTTTATTCGAGTTTCATATTTACCATTTCGAAA
>CAJQJL010000023.1 GCA_905478665.1 uncultured Flavobacteriales bacterium | reverse complement strand
CTACTGACGAAATGAATAGATGCGGAATTGTTTTGGGTAAAGTCGCTTCAATTTCTTCTTTCAACTCATCATCCAACATATCCGACTTTGAAATAGCCAGAATCCTGTCCTTATGTGTTAGTTCTGGATTATAGAGTTTGAGTTCATTTAAAAGAATTTCGTACTCCTTCTGAATATCATCACTGTCTGCAGGAACCATAAATAGAAGCAAAGAATTTCGCTCAATGTGTCTCAAAAACCTTAATCCCAAACCTTTTCCTTTGTGCGCATCCTCAATAATACCTGGGATATCTGCCATTACATACGAACGGTAATCACGGTATTTCACAATCCCCAAATTTGGTCGCAAAGTCGTAAACGGATAGTTTGCAATTTCAGGTTTAGCAGCCGAAACTACCGACAGCAAAGTACTCTTTCCAGCATTTGGAAATCCAACTAGCCCAACATCTGCGAGTAACTTCAACTCCAGTGTCTTCCATCCTTCCCTTCCATCTTCTCCTGGTTGAGCGTAACGTGGCGTCTGATTCGTCGATGATTTAAAATTGTTATTTCCAAGACCACCTCTACCGCCTTTCTGGATTATTTTTTCTTCGCCGTCTTCTGTAATTTCGAAAAGAATTTCTTGTGTTTCTGGATCGCGAACGAGCGTTCCCAATGGAACTTCGATAAACTCATCTCTCCCTTCCCCTCCAGTCTTTAAATTTCCAGAACCATGTTCACCGTGACCAGCTTTAATGTGCTTCTTGAATTTTAGATGAAGTAAAGTCCACAACTGCTTATTTCCTCTCAGGTATACGTGTCCACCACGACCGCCATCACCTCCATCAGGTCCTCCTTTGGGAATGTATTTTTCCCGTCGAAAGTGCGTAGAACCCCCACCTCCTTTACCAGAAGTACAATGAATTTTTACGTAATCAACGAAATTATCAGAGGCCATAATGCAATTTAGTAGTTTAATATTACCTCCAAAAGTGATTAGTTCGCAGAATCAATAATTTCAAACAAACGGTTTGAAATCTCATCTAACGAACCAACGCCATTTACTTCACTCAGTTTGTTCTGACCTTTGTAAAAATCCGCTACTGGAGCTGTGGAGCTATTGTACGTATTTATTCTATTTTGGATAATTTCAGGATCAGCATCATCTTTTCTTCCAGAGACTTCTGCTCGTGCAATTAACCGAGTCTTCAATTCATCTTCTGGAACTACCAACGACAACATCATCGAAACCTCTGCTCCTTTCTCAGATAAAAATTTATCAAGAGCCTCCGCTTGAGCTGTAGTACGAGGAAAACCATCGTAAATCACACCTTTTGCATCAGGATGCTTCGAAACTTCAGACTCCAAAATCTTAATTGTCACCTCATCAGGAACTAGATTTCCTTTATCAGAGTAACTTTTCGCAAGAATCCCCAATTCTGAAGCGGGATCCAATGCTCTAAACACATCTCCTGTAGAAATATGCACTAAACCGTACTTTTCTTTGAGCCTTTCTGACTGAGTTCCTTTTCCTGCCCCTGGAGGGCCAAACAATACAATGTTTAACATATCCTAGTATTCAGTTATCATATCTTTATCTGGTAAATCGCATCCAGATTTCTTCCTTTTTCATTGTAATCAAGCCCATACCCCACAACAAAAGCATTGGGAATGGAAAAGCCTATGTAATCAGGCTTATGCTGCCCTTTAAACGCATCAGGCTTGTAAAGCAGCGAACAAATTTTTACCATTTTCGGATGTTGATCATCCATCAATGAAATAATCTTATCGATTGTAATTCCTGTATCAATAATATCTTCTAGAATCACAACAGTCTTCCCCTTCAAGTTGTTGTTCAAACCGATCAATTCATCAACTCTTCCCGAAGACTCTGTGCCTTGGTATGAGCTCATCTTAATAAAGGAAATTTCCGATTCTAGCGAAATGCATTTCATGATGTCAGACGCGAACATGAAAGACCCATTGAGAACAGCTATAAAAATAACCTCTTCTCCATTAAAGTCAGCGTTTATCTGTTCAGCCAAAGAATCCACTCTTTTTTGGATTTCCTCTCGCCCGATAAATACCTCAAAAGTCTTATCTAGAACCTGAATCACTCTTCACTAATTTTGATCCCCAAAAGTACTATATTTTATTTGAATAGGTCAATAAAATCAGAGGAATAGCTTGTTGAGTATAAATACGCATTATCTTTGTCACCATGGAAAAAAGTAGATTCGGCAAGGCATTCCGGTTGGGAATTCTCGGAGGTGGACAGCTTGGAAGGATGTTCATTCAGGAAGCCGTGAATTATGACGTTGGCGTTCACATCATGGAGAATGATGAATCAGCCCCAAGTTCTTCCATCAGTACTACGTTTACGAAAGGAGACATTACCAATTATGATGATGTCATGGCTTTCGCAAAAAACCTTGATGTGCTGACCGTTGAAATCGAAAATGTAAATATTGAAGCCCTTTACGATCTTGAAAAAAGTGGTGTTCAGGTATACCCGCAACCGCGCGTACTTGAAATTATCAAGGATAAGGGATTGCAAAAAGAATTCTATCTAAAGAATGATATTCCGACTTCAGAATTTAGTTTTTTGGATGACAATTCAGATTTAGAGGGTTTAAAAGAAAAACTTCCGTTTGTGGTTAAACTTAGAACAGGCGGGTATGATGGTAGAGGAGTTGAAGTAATAAAATCTGAAAAAGATTTTGAGCGTATCTTTTCTGAACCATCCATTATTGAATCCTTTGTTCCCTTTGAAAAAGAACTCTCTGTAATTGTAGCTCGAAATGAAAAAGGAGAGGTTGCTGTTTACCCAACGGTTGAATGTGAATTCAATGAAGCTAACCTTGTAGCATACCTATTCTCACCTGCGGACGTTTCCAAAGAAACAGAGGATTTGGCGAAGAAAATAGCTGTAGATGCAATCACAAAGTTGGATATGGTGGGTATTTTGGCCGTTGAACTCTTCCTCACAAAGGATGGCAAAATTCTGGTTAACGAAGTTGCACCTAGACCACACAATAGTGGACACCATACAATTGAATGCAACGTCACATCTCAATTTGAGCAGCATCTTCGGTCCATTTTAAATTTCCCTTTGGGATCTACAGAAATGACCAGATCTGGAGCAATGCTCAATATTTTGGGTAGTGAAGGTCACACTGGTGTAGCCAAATATTCTGGTGCAACAGAAGCGATGGCATATCCTGGAGTGCATATTCATTTGTACGGAAAAGAGCACACCAAACCAAATCGAAAAATGGGACATGTCACAGTTGCTGGAGCAACAATGTCTGAGGTAAAAGAAACAGCTGGAAAAATTAAAGGACTCATACGAGTAACTAGCTAATCAGCGATTTGTGGATTGTTTTTCTTACTTTGGTTCGTTAAAACCAAAGTTTACTTTGTGAAGTTAAAACTCGCATTTCTAGTACTGCTTGCAAGCTTTCTTTTTGGAGGTAATTTTTGCGCTGCTCAATTGTACACTTTCAATAATTTCAACCACAGAGATGGGTTGAATATGGCTGTTACAAATAGTGTTAATCAATCGAGTGACGGTTACATTTGGATTGGAACAGACGGGGCTGAATTAGTTAGATACGACGGAAAGAGTTTTGAAGAAATCACAAATCCGAATTCCGACAACAACCACCACATTGCAAATATTTCATTTTATGAAGAAGATGTTTTATTCGCTTCATCTTATAAAGGATTTTTCAAATATTCTCCGAAGAACGATTCTCTTGAGAAATTAAACTCCAATGAAATTGCATTTGGTGAAGCACTGTCCGTACATCAAAAGGATTCAAACCTCTACATGGTTGGTACGCGTGCCATATTTCTAAAGAAAAAAGGCGAAATTTCATCATTATTGAAGCTTAAATCCGAACAAGACGCACTAGAAATCACTCAAATTATTGATGCAGGTGAAGCCTTGTTTATCTTAAGTAATCACGGAAACTTTCGACTCCTTGACGGCAAGCTCACCTTAATTCACGAATGGCTTCACATTCCAAAGAACAAACTTTCTGGAGTTAAATTCGGATATTCCGATGGGGAAAAATTAGCGCTATTCAATGATAAAGGAACTAGATGGCTGGAAGTTGTTTTAAACGATCGAGGAGGATTTTATTCGATCAATACCATGGAAACCCCAAGTGTATTGCGTAAAAGCGAATCATTAATCTCATGTTCATACAATGAAATAGCAAATAAAGGAGGTGTCCTTTCTAATCTTGGGACAGTATTTACGCTTGAAAATAAGCAACTGGGAAGAATTGCCCACAATTATAATAAACCGATGGAGCAATGCTCCAGAATATTCACAGATCTCTACGGTGATTATTGGTTGACGTCAAGCATGAAGGGGCTCTACAAAGTTTCCAAAGAACCGTTCACAAAATTAGAGCTCCACCCCATCTATGAGTCACCAGATATCGCCTTTCCATATCGCACAGATGATGGTCATATAATTGTTAGCCTTTATTCTAACGAAACCTATGTTGGGGAAATTTTCAATGGCAACTCTTTTGCCAAATATGATTTTACTGTAAAAGGTATCCAAAAGATTAATGACTTGTACTACTTGGCTACCAATACAGGAATTCGTGCTTATAACGTCTCGACGCATCCCAATTTTGATGTCGTCTATTTTAAAAATCAAAATGTAACATTTATTCTCGCTGACGGAATATACCTCTGGGCGGGGATAGCAGGAAAGGGACTGCACAGGATCAACACCTTTAATGGAGTGATTGTTGAAATGACTGATTCCGAAATTGCGTTGCCAGAGTATTTTTACACTGGACAGGTTGGAGCAAAAGGAAAGATTGTTTATTTCGGAAGCAACAACGGGCTTTTTCAATATAATAAGTCGAAGAAAAAAATTACTTCTCTTGACATAAACACCTACAAACTTGGCTCATATTCTGGTATCTCATCTAAAGACAAATTTGGCACATGTTGGTTTACCTTAGAAAAAGGAATCGTTGGAATTACCAAGCAAGGGGACATTAAAGTGATCCAAGGTGCTGAGTATTTCAAGACAACACTATTCTTTACCCTTAATTCAGATAAAAACGGAAACTTGATTATTGGTACTAACAAGGGGCTGGTTGTACTAAAGGTAAATTCAAAAGCGGAGGTAGTCAGCAAACGATACTATGATGACGAATCTGGATTCATGGGGTACGAAACCAACATGCGTGCTCAATACCAGAAAGACAACAGTATTTTTGTTGGTACGGTTGAAGGACTTTTTCTCATTAACACCGAGATGCTCGAGAATCAATCAACACCCCTAGCTCCTATAATAAACAAAGGAGGTGAAGACAGTCATGCAAATGCTGAACAATCGGGGTCATTTCATTTTAGATTTCATGTCAACAACCCCAAAGCTGGGAACATTCTATATTCATATCGCTTAAAAGGGGAGAACGATGTTTGGATCATGCTTGACGAAAAGATCGATCATCTAGATTTCCATGACATCAGAGATGGCGATTACATTCTCGAAGTCAAAGCATCCTATGATGGAGAAAACTTCAGTGAAATCAGTAATTACCCGTTTACCGTTAACCTTCCCATCTGGAAAACCAATTGGTTTATCCTGATATTGATGGCAGCTGTGGTACTGCTAAATATTCTTCTTCTTAATTACTACAAGTCATTTGACAGCGGTAAATTAATGAATACAAAAGATATTGTTGTTCACCTGAGAATGACACCAACCATTCTTCTTTTCGCTGCGATAGCAGCTCCAGTATCACAAATTGTAGCACCGCTCATGGTACCCGATTTGGAATTGAAGTTGGGACAGTCACTTACCATGGGCTTTCTCCTTCTGACTCTTTATTTTTTCTCTCTCACGTCTAAATCGAACAATAGACAACACATGTTCGATGTCTACTTGAAACTAGGACTTCTAATCGTTATTGGAAACTTCATGTGGGAAGTATATGCTTCAGCGTTACATCCTTTTTACATAATTGGTGTAGTGCTTATTTCAACGATGGTTCCGTACATTCTGAGCACGATTAAAACAACCATTATTTTCTCCATTATTATGCTCTCTATTTCAATCTGCTATGTAAGTATTCTTGATGATACGGTTTATCCGAAGTTATACTTTTTGATTGCAATGCTAATTATGGTGAGTATGATGATTTTCACTAGCTACCTTCGTTACGACTCATTGGAAAAACTCATTTTCATTTCATCCATTATCAACAAGGGAAATATCCCAGCGATTGCTTTTAACAATGATGGTAAAGTGACATACTCAAGCGAGAATATCTCAGATTTTGCAAACATTACACACGATGAGTTTGTAGGTAATGACATCACCATACTCAACAACTTTGTCCCGTTTGGAGAAAATTTTAAAGAACAGGATATCACAAAAGAGTTCCGTGACGGTGAAAAGTACCTCGTCCCAATGGTCAATTCCGAAGGAGATGTTCGCTGGATGGAGTGGGCATACAAAGACTTTTCATCCAATATTAAAGTTATATTAGGTCAGGACGTTTCTGAAAAAATGGAACTGGAAAACACGTATGAATTACTTGTTCAAAACGCAGAAGATTTCATCTATCGCTGTGATATTCATGGTAATTTCCTCTTCTTAAATAACATCTGTTATACAAAGTTGGGTTATACTAAAAATGAGCTCATTGGCTCCAATTCCTTGGACATTATACCTGATGAATACCGCGGGGAAGTAGAAAAATACTACCAAGATCACTTCAAAGATAAACGCACCAGTTCTTACCGCGAATCTCCAATAAAGAAAAAAAACGGAGACGTTATTTGGATCGGCCAGTATGTAACAACGTTGTATTCTGCTGGTTCCAACAGTAATGTAAATGGATTTATTGCACTAGCACGAGACATTACAGAGATTCGCGAACAACAACAAATAATCAAAGAACAGCGCGACGCCATTACATCCAGTATCAACTACGCAAGACGAATTCAGTATAATTTACTGCCGCAGGAAACGAAATTTGAGACAGCTTTCGATGAGCACTTTATTATTTCCAAGCCAAAAGATATTGTATCTGGTGATTTTTACTGGATGCAAAAAGTTAAAAACAACACCGTTCTTGTAGTAGCTGATTGCACTGGACATGGTGTTCCAGGTTCATTTATGACCTTGCTTGGCTTCAACCTACTGAACAGCGTTGTCCTAGAAAATGGCACTGTTGATCCAGCTAAGATTCTCAACGACCTTGATAAAAAATTGAAAGAATACCTTCCAAAAGGAGAAGGAGATACGGCGGTGAATGACGGCATGGAAGTAACTGTTTGTGTATTCAATGACGATTCAGATGAAGTGTTATACGCATGTGCTGGATCTCGTTTTCTCATCTATGAGAAATCTGTGTTCACCATGTTCAAAGGAGACAACAAACATATCGGAGATATCGAAGACAACTTTGAAGGCTACAATACACATACTACCAGCTTCTCTTCAGACTACAATCTTTTCCTTTTCACGGATGGATTCCAAGATCAATTTGGTGGAACAAAGGATAAGAAATATTCATTCCGTCGACTATTGGAGTTATTCGAATCGAATATCAATTTACCGCTTTGCGAGCAACGTATTATGATTGAAGAAAGTTTTGATCGTTGGATAGGCGACAATCACCAAACGGATGATGTCACAGTAATATCCCTTAAAAAGAAAACAAAATAGACTATGAAAATTTGTCGCAGAGAGACGTTTAACGCCGCCCACCGTCTATTCAAACAAGAATGGGATGATGCCAAAAACCTCGAAGTTTTCGGAAAATGCAGCTACCCTAATTATCACGGTCACAACTATGCACTTGAAGTATGGGTTGAAGGAGAGATTGATCCAAATACTGGTTTTGTCGTTGATTTAAAAACACTGAAACATATTATTCTGGAAGAAATCGTAGAACGTTTCGACCACAAAAACCTAAATCTTGATTGTCCAGAGTTTAAAGATCTCAATCCCACGGCCGAAAATATCGCTGTCGTTATTTGGAATATTCTCCGCAAAAGAATCGATGATAAATTTAAAATTGAGGTTCAACTTTCGGAAACTGAGAAAAATAAGGTATCTTTTGCAGGACTATAGAGTAACTATGAAATGGCTAATCTACATACCTGTATTACTTTTCCTTCTTACTTCATGTAAGAAAGACAAGGGAGAAGAAGAGGTAATTTATGATACTGAGCATGTCATCATCATCGTTATTGACGGTGCCCGTTATTCCGACACTTGGGAATATCCTGGAATTCTGAACATTCCGTTTCAATCCTCTCTAAAATCGCAAGGTGTTTTCTATTCCAATTTTGCCAATAAGGGGCTAACCAAAACGATTAGTGGGCATACTGCTATTGCTACTGGAGTTTATCAAACGATGAACAACAACGGTGCTGAATATCCATTTATGCCATCCATTTTCCAGAGATGGTTAAAAGCAACTGATAAACCACAACAAGCTGCTTGGGTCATCGCAAGTAAAGACAAACTTTCTGTTCTAGGAAATTGCACGAAAACGGATTGGCAAAACACCTTCCTTCCAAAGGTGAATTGTGGAGTTGGCGGACAAGGTGTGGGTAGCGGATATAGGCACGACAGCATTACTAAGGCGACCACCATTTCCATTCTCGATTATCATCATCCAAGTTTGGTTTTGGTAAACTTCAGAGAGCCTGACTATTCAGGTCATACTGGAGATTGGGCGGCGTACATGGATGGAATTGCAACTACAGATGCCTACATTCAAGAAATCTGGAATTTCATTGAAAATGATCCTTACTATCAAGGGAAAACATCTTTATTTATCACAAATGATCACGGCCGACACCTTGATGGAATTCAAGATGGATTCATCGGGCATGGTGACAACTGTCAGGGATGCGAGCACATTAGCCTTTTAGCCGTTGGTCCTGATTTTCATTCAGGTGTTGATATCTATGCTGAACATGATATGCTTGATATCTCCGTTACCATTTCAAAATTGATGAATTTTCCACTTGAAAATCCAGAAGGAAAAGTGCTAACTGGTCTTTTCAATAAATAGTTTCTGCTTGAAGTACCTTATCATAGTCATTCATTTGTTGATTTTCTGTGCCTGCTCAGGACAAAAAACTGAATCCCCTGTTGAGGGTCAATTAAGCGAAGAATCAGTTGTTGTGGTTTCACCCCTTTCAGAAGTTGAAACTTATTATTTAGAACATAAACAAGATTCAATTATTGGAAGCTCAAAGGGATCTGTTAGTAACGGGAGCTTGGAAAACGGGACACTTCTCGCCTTCGAAGGAGCAAACTTTCAGTATTTCGACACTACAAGTTACCTCGGCGGAAGAGCGTTCACCCACCAACTGGTAGCACGAACAATCTTAGATACCTATAAAATTCTAGCTGCAACATCAAAACGTAAATGGTTTCTGATGGAATTGTCCAATGAACATGGAGGGAAAATTTTTCCGCATCGAACACATCAGAATGGAATGAGCGTTGATTTCATGTCCCCCTTGAAAAAGGATGGAGAAGATTACGTCGAACTGGATAATACAGGAGCTCAACATTACATGCTTGAATTTGACAATGATGGAAAACTTAAGGATAATCCTTCTATTTCTCTGGATTTCGATCAAATTGCTCATCATCTAATCGTCCTTGACGAACAAGCACGCAAACATGGACTTAAAATTGAGAAAGTCATTTTCAAAATGGAACTGAGGGACGAACTTTTTGCAACTCCCTACGGAAAAAAAATGTTGGAGAAAAACATCTATGTAACGCGTAATTTGACCCCGTTGATTAATTCACTTCACGACGATCATTACCACGTAGATTTCAAGAGAATGTGATTATTTAACGTAATCTTGTTTGTGGACGAGCATATACTTATCACTGTCCAACTTTATATACCCCTGTTCATAACAGAAATAATAAACGGATCCCGTTTTCGTCGTGTACATATTCGTATAATAATGGAAATTAAACCCTTCTTCAGCCAAGGTAATTCCATCTACGGTCTTCTTTCCTTTTGGATTTAATTGGGCCAAAATGCGCCTGTTTTTTCGTAAAATATTGTTGATTCTGCGAATGTATTTTGTGGCATCTTCATTCAGCCGATTATTGAAGGTATTTCGACAATAATCAGAACAAAATTTCTGGTCTTTACGCCCAGCCAATTTCTGTCCGCACTCTTTACATGCCCTTTTCTCCATCGCTTTAACAATCAGGCTTTCGCATAACAATGTTAACATTAATTAACAGCAAAATCAAGGGTTTCAGAATATATCTTTACAACTTTGTTAGTTACATAAAATTGCATATGTTAGAAAACCAGAATAACCCTATGAATCCTGCTGAGGCACTGAGAATAGTCAGTGAGAAAATTCAGAAGGAATCGATTATTATTAAGTCATTACGCGATGAAGTCGCAAAAGTGATTGTAGGTCAAACCTACATGATGGATCGTCTTCTAATTGCACTTCTTGCGGATGGTCACGTTTTACTTGAAGGAGTTCCAGGACTTGCAAAAACACTGGCAATCAAAACACTGGCCGACGCGATTGACGTCGAATTCAGTCGAATTCAGTTTACACCAGATCTTTTGCCAGCTGATGTTACAGGAACACTCATTTACAGTCAAAAAACGGAGAACTTCACTGTGAAGAAGGGACCGATATTTTCAAATTTTGTACTGGCTGATGAAATCAACCGTGCTCCAGCGAAAGTTCAGAGTGCGCTGCTAGAAGCCATGCAAGAGAGACAGATTACAATTGGTGATGAAACGTATATGTTACCTAAACCGTTTCTCGTTCTCGCAACACAAAACCCTATTGAACAAGAAGGAACTTACCCACTTCCAGAAGCACAGGTCGACCGTTTCATGCTCAAGGTATTTTTAGGATATCCAACCAGAGATGAAGAACGTGAAATTCTCCGTGCAAATGCTCGACTAGGAGGATTGGCAAAAGCGCAAAACGTTGTGTCCGTTGAAGATATCGAGCGCTGCCGTGAATTGGTAAAGCAAGTCTACTTGGACGAAAAAATTGAGCAGTATATTGTTGACATTGTATTTGCCACCCGCGAACCTGAAAAGTGTGGATTGGGATTCTTAGAGCCAATGATCAGTGTAGGATGCTCCCCAAGAGCAAGTATAAACCTTGCATTGGCAGCAAAAGCATTCGCCTTTCTTCAAGGGAGAGGATTTGTTATTCCCGAAGACGTAAGAGCAATTGCTCCAGATGTGATGCGGCACAGAATGGGATTGACCTACGAAGCGGAGGCAGAAAACATCACAACTACAGACGTAGTTAATAAGATAGTGAACAAAATAGAAGTTCCATAATCACACTAATGGATACGAAAGAACTTCTCAAAAAAATTCGTCTTTTGGAAATAAAAACCAAAGGACTCACCAAACATATATTCTCTGGTGAATATCATTCTGCCTTCAAGGGGCGCGGAATGGCATTTAGTGAAGTTAGAGATTATACGATTGGCGACGAAGTTCGTACCATAGACTGGAATGTCACCGCTCGTTTCAATGAGCCGTATGTAAAAATATTTGATGAGGAACGTGAGTTAACAGTTATGCTGATTATCGATGTCTCTGGGTCGGAAGATTTTGGTTGGCAAGACAAGACAAAGAAAGATTTGGCGTTAGAATTGGCAGCCGTGCTCTCTTTTTCAGCGATTAGTAACAATGATAAAGTTGGCGCCATATTCGTGTCAGACAAGGTTGAAAAATACATCGCCCCTCAAAAAGGAAAACGACATGCACTCATCATCCTACGTGAATTCATAGAGATTCAACCAACAAGTAAAGGCACTAATATCAGCGAAGCACTCAAATTTTTCAGAAATACACAGAAAAAAAGAAGCATTGCCTTTGTAATCAGTGATTTTATGGATCAGAATGATTTCATGGAAGGATTAAAAGTTACGCGAAAAAAACACGATATGATCGCCGTTCGTTTGGTTGACGAAGCCGAAAGCGAACTTCCTGATATGGGAATCGTTCAGCTCTTCAATTCGGAAACGGGCGAAACAACATGGGTAAATTCAAACAGTCAACAGGTCAAACAAACACACGCAGAGAATTTTCAGAAATTTGAGAATAAACTCGCGAACGAATTCAAAAAATCAGGAATCGATTTTGTTTCACTTTCAACGGGTGAAGATTTCGTTAAACCACTTGTTCAATTATTCCAAAACAGATGATGCGGCAACTCACATACATCTTTTTCACGCTCCTCTGCATAAATGCTTACGGACAGAAGATGGACGCCAAAGCCTCTGAATCTCAACTAATGATCGGTCAGCCAATAACGCTTACTTACACTATTGAAGTTGGAGAAAGTGACACCGTTCTCTTTAAACCAAAGGAAGACATTATTGAGGCCAGAACAATTACCGAAACGGGATCGCTTTCCAGTGACGGAATCAATTTCGAAATCACCGATGATTTTCGTGATACATTTATTGTTCATCAAAAAAATAAAGAATGGATTGGTCAATATGTCATTACTGCTTGGGATAGCGGTGCATTCATGCTTCCTGGTCCGAGTATCATAGTTAACGACTCTACATACGTTTTTGAAGACGTCATGCTTTTATGTCAT
>CAJQJL010000022.1 GCA_905478665.1 uncultured Flavobacteriales bacterium | reverse complement strand
ATTAATATTATATTAGTATTAATACAGGAAGTATTATGGGCAGCAGGGGGGAGCACGGGGGCAATCATTCACGCCATGTCACGCCGAGTTGCGCACATGTGTCGCCGCGCACCATGTGTCGCATCTGCCGAGCATGCGCCATCAGAACGTAAGATGAAATCTTGAATACCATTCCCATCTTCATTTGGCTCAAGCATAACTGCTCCAGCACCATCTCCAAAAATCACACATGTTGTACGATCTTCATAATCAATGATTGAGCTCATCTTGTCAACACCAACAACGATTACTTTCTTATAACGACCTGTCTCAATAAATTGAGAGCCTGTCGCCAGTCCATAAATGAATCCTGAACACGCTGCGATTAAATCATAACCCCATGCGTTTTTCATTCCAACCTTATCGCACAACACATTTGCTGTGGCAGGGAATGGGTAATCAGGAGTGACAGTGGCCAAGATAACCAGATCAACTTCCTCTGGTTTTGTATTTGTCTTCTCTAACAGACTTTCAACCGCACAAACAGCCATATCAGAAGATCCTCCTTCCTTCATGATTCTTCGCTCCTTAATCCCAGTTCTGGACGTAATCCACTCATCGTTGGTATCAACCATCTTCGAGAGTTCTTCATTCGAAAGAACGTAATCTGGTACATATCCTTGAACGCCTGTTATTCCAGCTGTAATTTTGCTCATAGTCTAGTTAAATGCCTCGTTGATTTTAGCTGCCAATCCTGATTTAGCAACATCGTACGAGTGAATTATCATATTTTTAACTGCGATGTCATTCGAAATTCCGTGACCAATAATCACATTTCCTTTAACTCCTAAAATTGGAGTTCCACCGTAGTTTTCATAATTGAATCGATCGAAAAATTCGTCCTTGATTCCTCGCTTACGCATAATTGTGTAGAAACCTTCGGCCTGCTTTAAAACTACATTTCCTGTAAAACCATCACAAACAACGACATCGGCCTTACCTGAAAACAGGTCATAACCTTCAATGTTTCCAATGAAATTAATCGTGTCTGAGCTTGCCATTAACTTATGGGCTGCAAGGGTTAACAAGTTTCCTTTAGAATCCTCTTCACCAATATTTAATAGTCCTACACGGGGACTCTTGTTGCCGTAGACGTTTTTTGAATACAGCGATCCCAATTCCGCGAATTGTAGTAAAACATCTGGTTTACAATCAGCATTCGAACCTACATCCAAAATTATGGATTTTGACCCAGTGATTGAAGGTAATGTAGATGTTATACATGGACGAATAACTCCTGGAATTGTATTGATCACATACATGGATCCAACGAGCATTGCCCCTGTGTTTCCTGTACTTGCGAAAGCATTGATTTCTCCCTTTGCTAACAATCCGAAACCAATTGCAATACTGCTGTTTGGCTTCTGCGAGATAGCCCTTGTAGGGTGATCCTTCATTGTTATCGTCTCTGGGGCATGAACAATTTCGAACGCAGACTGATCAACATTTAAAGCAGAAAGGCCACTCAAGATCGTATCCTGGTCGCCTATCAAAACAATCGATACCTCCGTAGGAAGCTCCTTTCTTGCAAGTACCGCACCCGCAAGATTGGCATCTGGGGCGAAATCGCCTCCTAGAACATCAATACCTATCTTCATAAAGAAGAAATCAAAATATTTAGCTTGCTGCTACTGACGTAGTCAGTGCTTAAATAGCAACCTCTTTTTCAGCAACTACCTTTCCTTTGTAGTACAGCTTTCCTTCATACCAGTAAGCATGGTGGAATAAGTGTGGTTGTCCAGTCGTTGGGCATGTAGCAATGTTTCTTGCTTCCGCCTTTACGTGAGTTCTTCTTTTGTCACGTCTCGTTTTCGAGATCTTTCGTTTTGGATGTGCCATTTTATTTTATTTAAACTTTTTATTCTCTAGTTATTTATCGTCTTTCAACTTCTTCAATGCTGCCCATCGTGGGTCAACGTATTCATCATTTTCATTTGGTTCCTCTTTCGATTCCCCATCAGCTACTTCCGCAGCTTCTTCATTTGATACCAATATGTACTCATCAAGAATGGAAAGCATTTCTTCATTGCATTCTCCTTCTTTGTGAATCGTCCGACTTGGAAGTGATACGGTGATCAGCTCCAAAATGTTCTCTTTAACATCAATTTCAAACTCTTCTGGATAAACGATAATTAATGTTTCGTCATCCGAAGGCTCTGTATCGAACTTATAAATAAGCTGATACTCACCCTCTATTTCCGTCTTCACTGGGTCTGCGCATCTGTCGCATTCGGTTTCCACTACACCTTTGATTGCGAAATCCCCAATCAACATAGTTTCCTTCTTTTCCAACTGCAACTCAACTTCCACATTTCCCTTGTGAATAATAGAGTACTCAAAGATCTCAAAGAACGCGTCTGTGATGTCAAACTTGTACGTATGCACCCCGAGCTTTAGTCCAACAAAGGGTATAATATAGTCTTTACTTAACTTCACTTTCACCTAATTCAACACTTTCACACAACACAAATCGCGATCAAAGCGGGCGGCAAAGTTAACAATTTTAACTTAAACCAAAGGTTAACTCATTATTATTTTGTTGCCAAAAACTTAGATTTCTCTCCTTCTATCTCCTCGTTTATCATCTCTGGGAGAAATTGGCAGTGGATTTGCCATCAATTCCTTATTCATGACGTGATTGCGGTGGACATCTATCGCCAAATAAATTGCATTGCGCATTGACTGTCCAGACGCCTTATCCTTCCCTACAATATCGAAGGCTGTTCCATGATCGGGAGAAGTACGAATAATTGGTAATCCCGCTGTGAAGTTTACACCTTCATCGAAAGACATTGCCTTAAAGGCTGCCAATCCTTGATCGTGATACATCGCCAAAACACCGTCGTAACTTGACATTGCTCCTGACCCGAAAAAACCATCTGCTGAAAACGGACCGTAGGCCAAAATTCCTTCATTCTTCGCTTTACCAATTGCTGGAGAAATGATTTCTTGTTCCTCAGATCCCATCTTACCACTCTCGCCAGCATGCGGGTTTATTCCAAACACCGCAATCTTAGGTCGCGAAATCGCAAAATCTCTTTTAAGACTCGCTGCAAACTGCTTTATCTTGTCTGCCACCTTATCAATCGATATTGTTTCGCTTACTTCCTTTAAGGGAATATGACTTGTGACCAAACCTAATTTTAGACTCGGTGAAATCATAAGCATTAACGCTTCTTCCTCTCCAGCTAGATCCGCCAAATATTCTGTATGTCCTGGAAACTTAAATCCAGATTTCCCCATCGCTTCCTTTGATATAGGCGCTGTAACCAGCACATCTATTTTTCCAGCAGCTAAATCTTGTGTTGCTTTCTCTAGAGACTCAAAGGCGTATTGACCACCGTGTTGAGTTGCCTCTCCAAGGTTGAATTCAAGTTCACCATTCAAAACATTAATCACATTGACTTTTCTAACCACAGCATCTTCTGCCGAACTTACCGTTTGGAAATTAAAATCCTTAAGGTCCAATGTTTTCTTGTGAAAAGAAAGTGCTTTTGACGAGCCGTAAATAACAGGCGTACAATCAATCAGTAGTCGTCCATCACTGAGCGACTTCATGATTACCTCTGGACCAATTCCGTTGACATCACCTATTGAAATACCAACTCGAACAGGCGTTCTCGAAGTTGTTTCCTTTAATTCTTTTATTTTATCCATTAAGCATAATTTTTCAAGAAGTTGTATACCAATCGTACACCAACTCCTGAACCTCCTTTTGTTCGATAAGCACTCTGCTTATCCATCCATGCTGGGCCTGCAATATCCATATGTATATACGGCGACTCCACGAAGTGCTCAAGAAATTTTCCTGCCGTTATCATTCCCGCCGTAGGACCTCCAAGGTTCTTTATATCAGCGATAGGAGATTTAATTTCTTCACCATACTCCTCCCAAAAAGGAAATCGTACAACCCGCTCATAGCTTTCATTCCCAGCCTTCTCCATTTGTTCGAAATAACGGTCATCAGCTGTTCCCATAATTATCGTTGCATGTGCACCGACTGCACGATGCGCCGCACCTGTTAATGTTGCTGCATCAATCACCAATTCTGGATCAAATTTCTTTGAATAACTCAAGGCATCTGCCAAAATCATTCTTCCTTCGGCATCCGTATTTAGTACCTCAACTGTTTTTCCATTGAACATTTTCACAATATCGCCTGGTGCATATGCATTCAATCCTGGGCGATTATCCGTTGCAGGAATTAAAGCAATCACATGAACTGGCAACTCTTGCAATGCAGCAAGGTAAATTGCCCCGGCCATACATGCCGCTCCACCCATATCACTTTTCATAATATCCATGGAATTCGGTGTTGGCTTCAAACTTAATCCGCCTGTGTCATATACCACGCCCTTGCCGACCAATACAATTGGTTTCGCGTTTACTGGGTTCTTTCCTTTATATTCAACAATCGTGAAGGTTGGAGGGTCAATTGAGCCCTTATTTACAGCGAGTAAACCGCCCATTTTAAGCGATTCAATTTGCGCTTTTTCCAGTACCGTTACACTTAAGTCTGCTTCTTCTGAAATAATGCTAATTTCCTCTGCCAATTGCTCAGCATTCAAAAACGATACGGGCTCATTCACCATATCACGTGCCCAAAAAACAGCTTTGGAAATATTGATCAACTCCTCTAATGCAGATGCTTCAAATCCTTCTTCAACCAATAAATTCGTCAATTTGTTATCTCGCTTTTCTTTATCGCCAAAATATTTATTGAACTGATAACCAGCAAGCAAAACTCCTTCGATAAAGGCATATGTATTTTCCTGTGAACCATGAACTCCAAGATCCGTAGCTTCCTTAGGAAGTGCCGCACGAACTTTTGCTCCAGCCACACGCATTTTTTCTTGATCTTCCTTCAAGCGAACTAGGGAAATAGAACTATTCAAACGCGTGAGTACTTTTACGTCGTCTTCCGTTTTCAAAAATTCTGTAAACAACACTTTATCGTCATCCGAAATAGAGGATGGAATGTTGTCTTCCCCACCAACAATTACGCGATGAGCGACTGATTGAAGCCCCTCTTTTATATCTAATTTCATTTTCAACTTATTTGAAGAACAAAAATAATCAACTTAATGGATAAGTTGCCCACTTGAGAGGGCGTTCTCCGTTTCTATTCGTAGAAGGTATAGGTAAATGTTTCGAACTGATAATAACCCGCTTCAGACTTCCCCGATTTGTTTTCATGGATGAGTCGAACAGGTAAGTTCTTCTCAAAATGAAACATGGACTCGCGACGTGTCAAGTATTTCTTAGTACTGAATGTTGAATCAATAAAACCTGTACATAACCCATCATCATTGTAAAGAATGGAGCGCTCGTAATGAAAAGGATAACTATCGAAAGCAATTTTCTCAAGATTGTCTCCATCATTGATGTAAGCGTAGTCGACAACATTAAATTCGTTGACTCTGTTCTCAACTTGATATTTCCGCCTTGGTTTCAATGGATTTCCAAACACGATTAAATCATGAGATGTCGGATGTAAAATTGAATCGACAGAGAGCGTTCCCCAGTTCTTTTCTTTAAGCATATAGAACAGGTAATCCCCTGTTTTCATGTTAGAATACGCCAGAAATTTATCTGAATACTCTTCCTTGAAATAATTTTCGTACTGTTCAAGAATTTCTAAGTCGGACTTACTGTTCATCTCATCTCTACTTAATGTTGGAGAGTAACCGTATTCATCACGTTCGAGAAACCTAAATTCCATCGATGCAACCAACAGGTTATCGTAATAATGCTCAATATGTAAATCACTGATTGCTCCTTCTTCGGTAAAGCTATACTTACGGATTTCTTTGAGAGAAGCGGATGTGGTGTCTTTCTCAGAGGAAGAAGTATACACCATGCGCGTAATTGTCTTTATACCTTGACGTTTTATCAAGGTGTCATTGAACCAAACAGGAAAGGAAATGTTGAATTCTTCTTCGGAAAAAAAATGTTCTAGGTTGAAAATAAACGGTTGAATTTGCCTCGTATCTTTTTCAATCAACTTCTTCCGTTCTTCTGAACAGGAGAACAGAAAAACCATCAATAATCCAAGAACAAAATATGATCGATTCATTGCAGCATCAATATAAGAACAATCTTTCAGTTGAAGTGGATTTTCCCATTCTCCATTCTTTAGTGTAGTTTTGCACTATGCAAATTGAACGCCCGATAACGGATTGGCTTCCCCTTACAAAAAAGGAGTTGGAAAAACGAGGACTCGATGAAGTAGATGTTGTTCTTATTTCAGGCGATGCTTATGTAGACCATCCCGCTTTTGGAACTGCAGTTGTCGGCCGTATCATTGAAGATGAAGGGTTCACTGTTGCTATCGTCGCACAACCAAATTGGAAAGACGATTTACGTGATTTCAAAAAATTTGGGAAGCCACGTTACTTTTTTGGTGTAACCGCTGGGTGTATGGATTCTATGGTGAATCACTACACGGCGAACAAGCGCCTTCGATCTACTGACGCCTATACACCAGGAGGAGAATCAGGATTTCGACCCGATTATGCAACTGTTACTTATTCTAAAATATTAAAAGAACTCTATCCAGATGTTCCCGTTTTGATTGGTGGCATCGAGGCATCATTGCGACGTGTAACACATTACGATTACTGGTCAGACGAGCTAAAGCCTTCCATTCTCGTTGATTCGAAAGCGGATCTATTGGTTTATGGAATGGGCGATCAGCCGCTAAGAGACATTCTTAAATTGCTAAAAAAGGGAGTTCCTTTTTCAAATTTGAGCACGGTTAAGCAAATCGCGTTTCTACAAAATCAAGAAGAAGTTCTCCCTAAAAACAAAAATTGGGAGACGGTTGAATTGACAGATCACGAAACCTGCTTGCAAGACAAAGTGAAGTTTGCGTCCAATTTTAAAATTGTTGAAGTTGAGTCAAATAAGTGGGCGGCGAATCGAATTGTGCAAACAATAGGTAATAAGCGATTGGTGATTAACCCTCCCTACAAGACGATGGAGGAAAAAGAAATCGACGAATCGTTCGATTTGCCCTACACGCGTTTACCTCATCCAAAGTATAAGAAGCGAGGTGCAATTCCTGCGTATGATATGATTAAATTCTCTATCAATATGCACAGGGGCTGTTTTGGAGGTTGCAGTTTTTGCACTATTTCTGCGCATCAAGGAAAGTTCATCGCCTCGCGCAGTGAGAAATCCATACTATCTGAAATTGATGAAGTCGTTGCGCATCCTGATTTTAAAGGATACATCTCTGATATTGGTGGACCTTCCGCGAATATGTACAAGATGAAAGGGAAAGATGAAGACATCTGCGCACGATGCTCTAGCCCTAGCTGCATCCATCCTGTTATTTGTAACAACCTTGATACTTCGCACAAATCAATGACCGCTCTTTACAAAAAGGTTGACGCACACCCTGAGGTCAAGAAGGCCTTTGTAGGTTCAGGAATTCGTTACGACTTATTGGTGGATGATTTCAATAAGAATAATGACGACGGCAACCACGATGAATATATTGAACAGCTTGTAACTCGGCACGTGAGTGGTCGCCTGAAAGTTGCACCAGAGCATACTTCTGATGCTACATTGCGCGTAATGCGAAAACCATCCTTCAAGTACTTCCATAAATTCAAAGAGAAGTACGATCGCATTCAGAAAAAACATGGTTTGAACCAACAGCTCATTCCTTATTTCATTTCGTCTCATCCAGGTTGTGCTGATGAAGACATGGCAAATTTGGCGATTGAAACAAAAGACATGGGCTTCCAACTGGAACAAGTCCAAGACTTTACGCCTACCCCAATGACTGTTGCTACCGTGATTTATTACAGCGGTGTTCACCCATACACCTTGAAGCCCTACAAAACAGTAAAAGAAAAAGAAGCGAAAGTAAACCAACGAAGGTTCTTTTTCTGGTACAAACGTGAAAATCACGATTACATCCGCCAATCGCTAAAAAAGGCAGACCGCTTGGAATTGGCAGACCAGCTAATCGGAAACAAACCAGCACCTGAGAAGAAGGTTCCCAAGTGGCTGGAAGAACGACGCAAAAAAGAAGGAAGTACTAAGCGAAAATAAATCATTCGCGGAATTCCCGAATTAATAAAACAGCTTGATTTTGTCTACTTTAGTAGTGTTGTTCAAACACAATCATGTCCAAAAAACGCAGAAAAGCCAATTCTTGTTTTAATTGCAGCACTCATTTGCGGGCGAAAGAGAATTACTGTCCGAATTGCGGTCAGGAAAACCACAATAAACAAGCCTCTACACGGGTTTTGATCAATGACTTCCTTCAGGATTACATAGGGTTTGACAACAAACTTATGCACAGTCTAAAACCTTTGGTTTTGCACCCTGGGGAGATGACCAAAAAATTTCTAGAAGGTAAACGCAGGCAGTACATTCCCCCAATTCGCATGTTTCTGTTTTTATCCTTCCTTTATTTTGGAGCTGCCTTGATTCTATTTCCAGATGCAGAAACGTCGATTACCATTAATGGTAATATGCCAAACAGCGAATTGGCCAACGAATTTACGGATGCATATCGCCGAAATCTGAACCTAATGATGTTCTTTTTCATGCCGATCCAAGCCTTATTAATCATGCTTGTCTATCGATCAAAGGAGCGAAAATATTACGTCAATTTCTTTGTCTACACAGTTCATCTTTATTCCTTCCTCTTTTTGATTGGAACTTTTTTCGAGTTACTTGATTGGCTATTGCCAAGTGAAGAAGGTGTTTTTTCTGTAACAGACTATCTAATAATTGGAATCCAACTGTTGGCACTTGGGTATTTCATCTATTACTGTATCGTTTCACTAAAACGTGTGTTTAGCAAGAAGCGAAATATACTTCGGTTCATTATCCTTTTGCTACTGTCGATTACGGTTTTTGCAATTGTCGTTATTGGCTTCATACTATTATTGGGGTGGATTTATGGGATGCTTTGATTCGGCATCTGTTTGGGTTGAATGATCTCTTGATCAATAGTG
This sequence comes from uncultured Flavobacteriales bacterium, assembly GCA_905478665.1. GTDB lineage: Bacteria > Bacteroidota > Bacteroidia > Flavobacteriales_D > Crocinitomicaceae > UBA4466. The sequence continues at coordinate 8,004 of CAJQJL010000022.1, read as the reverse complement.
TATATTAAGCACATTCAATCGTTTCTTTATCAAGTCATTGACTGACAATTCTGAGTTTTGTACATTTACGTTACAAATACATCAACAGAAATGAACCGTACCCTACTGCTAATCACCGGATTGTTATGCGCGCAATTTGCGGCTTCACAAACAGAATTTCAACAGGCTTATACTACCTATTCGTACGTACCAGAAGGATTGCTTGAAGCAGTTGCATGGACAAATACCCGAATGGTTCATTTATCCAACAATGACGAAGGGTGCTCAGGAATTCCAAAGGCATACGGTATTATGGGGTTGCATGATAACGGCAAAGGATACTTCAACGAAACGGGAGCTATCGTTGCTCAATTATCAGGAATAAATATTGATGATCAAAAGCTCTCAGCAGAAAATCAAATCATGGCCTACGCAGCATCTGTTGATGTGTTGATGGCGTACACTGTTGGTCTTCCAAAGAAAAAAAACGATGCGAATGCGATTCGTACAGTACTTCAGACCCTTTCAGAAATTCCAGATTCAGGTGAAGTAAATCTGCTGGCTAGAGACATGCAAGTGTATTCAATTCTACGCTTTATGAATTCTGCAGAAAAATCTCAGCAATTTGGATTTACACAAACGAATTTCAACCTACAAGAACTCTTTGGAGAATCTAATTATAAAGTGCTTTCCAGTAAGAAAATCACCTTCACAGATCAGGGAATAGAGTCGGACCACGGAGATGTGTATCAAGCCTTGATGAATAAATCCATTGAATACGGACCTGCAATTTGGAACCCTGCACCGAGTTGTAATTACAACTCACGGAATGGTGTTGCTATCTCTGCCATAACCATTCATACCGTACAAGGAACTTATGCTGGAGCAATCTCATGGGCACAAAATTGTGTTTCAGATGTCTCTTATCACTATGTAATTCGTTCAGCGGACGGACAGGTTACCCAAATGGTGCTGGAAGAAGACAAGGCTTGGCATGTTGGATCAGAAAATCCATATACCATTGGCTATGAACATGAGGGCTACGTGAACAATGCAGCATGGTATACCGAGGAAATGTATAACTCTTCAGCTGATTTGAGTCGTGACATTGTGGGCAGCGGCTATGGTATTCCACCCGTGCGAACATATTACGGACCGGCAACAGCAGGAACAAATATTTTAGGAGGATGCACGAAAATTAAAGGGCACCAGCATTTCGCCAATCAGACACACGTTGATCCAGGAATTAATTGGAATTGGGAAAAATACTATCGCCTGATCAATGATCCATATCCGTTGATTACAATAACTACAGCCTCTGGCAACTTGTACGATACAGGGGGAGCAGCGGGAAATTATCCAGATGATGAACGCCAAGCATGGCTAATTCAACCTCCAGGAGCTCAAAGTATTACACTCGATTTCACAGCATTCGATCTTGAGTACGGGTACGATAATCTCTTTATTTACGATGGTGATACCATAACGGCGCCGTTAATTGGTTCGTATACTGGCACAACATCTCCTGGAATAATCATCTCAACTGGAGGCTCCATTTTATTAGAATTCCGAAGTGACTGCTCTACCGTTTCATCGGGATGGGAAGTTAGTTATACAGAAACAGTCAGTGATGCTACTCCTCCGCTTACAAGTATTCAATCAGGCGTACTTTGGAATACAGATGATTTCACCGTTGGCTTTGTAGATACGGATGCCCAAAGTGGAATTGCAGGAAGCTTCTATTTAGCTGGGCGAAAGGCTATTTCAGACAATGATTGGAGCAGTGATGGAAGCTATGGTTTTGCGCTTGAAACCTTTGAAGACGGTGCTGGCAACTGGACGGCAAATACGGGAACGTATGCACTAAATTCAGGAACGTATAGCTTTAGCGATGTCAATGAAAGTAACTCAAACACATACATGAATCTCGATCAAACAAATGTGTACAGCTACTTGTATGAGTGGGACCAAACCATTACAAGCACCGAAGCCAATCAGCGGGCGGGAATACACTTTTTCTGTGACGATCCAACACTGCCGAACAGAGGGAATTCTTATTTCGTTTATTTGCGCGAAAACGATGATAAACTGCAAATCTATTCAGTGGAGAACGATGTCTTCAATTTAGAGTCGGATATTGATTTCATAGTGAATCAAGGACAAACGTATAACTGTAAAACATACTTTGACCCGAATAGCGGAATCATAGATGTTTACATTGACGATAGCCTAATTGGTTCATGGCAAGATGTTGCGCCACTGACTTCAGGAAATTCAATTTCCCTTCGAACGGGTGGATGTGCCGCCGAGTTTGACAACATCAGAGTCTACCAATCGCGGAACAATTCAGTGAATATTCCAGCGGGACTAACTGATTTGATGACGATAGAAAGTGAAGGTGCTACACCTACTGGAATTGTTCGCTCACTGGCACTGGATAGCGCTGGAAACTGGTCGATGCCCGTTGTTGAAACTTATTTGCTTGATTTTTCCGTTCCCACAATTGACTTTTTAAATGACGGAACTGGAAATGACCAAGACACATTCATGATAAGCACCTTGGATGCAAATTGGAATGCTATCGATATACACTCAGGTATTGGAGATTATGAAGTTGCGATTGGAACCTTGCCAACAATTGACAACATCTATCCATGGACGAGCAATGGACTTTCCACAGCATTTTCGATGGTACTGAGTAGCCCTGTTTATGATCAGGTTTACCACGTTTCTCTGAGTGTTACAAATCAAGCGGGATTAACAAACCAATTTATGTCTGATGGACAGCGCTACATTGATGATCTAGGAATAAGCTCTGCTCAAGCACTTGAGGACATGGAAGTTTATCCGAACCCTGCCTCCGAAACAATTACATTAAAAGGATCATTGATTGATTTTGACATCTATCTCTACGACATGAATGGTAAACTTTGCATGAAGCAAAGCAGTTCGGAAGGAAGTAGTTTAAATGTTTCACAGCTTAGCAACGGCACTTACAACCTTATGATTAAATCTGATGACGCCTTCCTTATTAAGAGACTCATTATCAAACACTAAAAAAAAATCCCGCCTTGGTTGAACCAAGACGGGATTTCGTATATCGTTAGAAGTTGATTTATTCTTCTCCTCCTTCTGCTGGAGCATCTCCTCCTTCAGCACCTTCTTCTCCTTCTTCTTCTGTTTCTTCGTCAACATCAACAGCACCACGTGCCATTTTCACACCAAGAACAACAGCGTTTGATGGTTCAAGTAATTCAACTCCAGGAATTGAAATATCAGAAACACGTAGAGACTGACCAATTCTTAAATCAGCTACATCCAGTGTAATTGCTTCTGGCAAGTCACCTGGCAATCCAATTACTCTCAATTTTCTGTATGGTTGTCTCAAAGATCCACCGTTAATCACGCCAATCGGAGCACCTTCGTGTCTCAATGGCAAACTAACCTTCACAGGCTTCTTATCATTCAACTCAAGAAAGTCAACATGTACTGGAGTATCTTTTACAGGGTGCATTTGCAAGTCCTGAAAGATAGCTAGTGCTTTTCTTCCTCCTTCAATGTCCAATTCAACTTGGTACACGTCTGGTGAATAAATTAATTTCTGTACATCTACGGATCTTACTGAGAAGTGTAATTGCTCCCCTTGACCGTAAAGCACGCAAGGAACACGACCCTCTTTTCTCAAGGCCTGCGTATCCTTTTTCCCTACGTTCGCTCTTAACGAACCGCTCAATTGCGCTTTTTTCATTGTTTATTATTTAGATTATAAAATGTGAACTTATTGATTCGTTCTTAACCATTCGGCCAATAACGTCACCAAACAAATCTGCAACAGTCATCACACGAATTTTTTCGTGTTCCCGTTTCACTGGAATAGTATCCGTTACGATGAGTTCAGTAATTTTTGAATTCGTTAGGCGCTCATAAGCAGGACCTGAAAGCACTGCGTGCGTACAAAATGCACGAACACTTAACGCTCCTTTCTCCATAAACAAATCTGCTGCTTTCGTCAACGTACCAGCAGTGTCGCACATATCGTCAACTAAGACAACATCTTTTCCTGCAACATCACCAATTACCGTCATTTCAGCAACTTCATTTGCTTTCTTTCGCTGCTTGTGACAAATTGCCAAACCAATGTCCAAACGCTTTGCGTACGAATTTGCTCGTTTCGCTCCTCCAGCATCTGGGGCAGCCATGATCAAATTCCCTGTATTTAATTTTTCTATTTCCGTATTGAAAATGGTAGATCCGTACAGATGATCAACAGGAACTTCAAAGAATCCTTGAATTTGATCAGCATGTAAATCCATCGTCATGATGCGGTCGATTCCTGCAGCCATTAACATGTTTGCAACCAACTTAGCTCCGATTGCAACTCTAGGCTTGTCCTTACGATCTTGACGTGCAAAACCAAAATAAGGAATGACCACGCAAATTTTGTAAGCAGACGCTCTACGCGCTGCATCCACCATCAGCAATAACTCAAATAGATTATCTGAAGGTGGCATTGTTGATTGTACAAGAAAGACCGTTTGTCCTCTTACAGTTTCTTCAAATGAGACAGCGAACTCACCATCACTAAAAACTGTTTTCTTAACAATTCCTAAAGTTGCACCATAAGATTCAGCTATTCGTTTAGCTAAGTCTTCGGATCCACTACCAGCAAATATTTTGACTCCTGAGGACATAATTTATTCTTGGAAGGGGCAAATTTAGTGATTAAATGGATATAAATCGCTTTGTTCAGTGGAATTTTAATCCTCTTCCACCACCGTTTCACTACCCTCGGTTTCCAAATCTTCCCACAGGACATTTTTCAAACGTAAAGTGCTTTCTTCAAACGCAGGTATACAGGCTGTTAGGATTGCCTTGGTAGGATTGTATAAGAGTGATCCATTCTGGGTTTTTTCCGACATCAATTTTCCCTTCTGGTTGTAGGACTCAAGTAACAAAATTCCAGCTCCGATGAAAAAAATCATTTTCAGCATACTCAAAAAGACCCCTAACAACTTATTAACCATGCTCAATTGTACAATTTTCACCACCTTTTCAATCGCCTTTCCTGCAAAGTAAATCATGGCTCCAATGGCCAAGAAAATAACAGTGAAAGAAACCGCTGGGGTATACTCTGAGGTGAATCCCCATTTTTCACGGAAAAACTCCGAAAGAAAGTCTGAAAAGTGAATTCCAGCATACAGCCCAATAAACAGCGCCAAAAAGGTGAAGAGCTCGATAATCAAGCCCTTCTTAAATCCTTTCCAAGCTGCATATCCCAACGCAGCGATAATAATAAAATCTATAAAATTCACTCAGCTAAAAATAAGCTAATTTATTGTTTGAGCTATGGCGTTACCTTCAAACGTGTACTGAATGACAAACCAATTTCAGACCATAGTTTTGAAATTCCATCTTCTCCGGTATGCAAATCTTTACATACCGTGTTTAAAGCTTCAATTCCAGAAACTCCATTCCATGAAGAAACATCAATCGTTGAAGTAAAGCTGAAAGCAGCATCTTCAAGTGTGTAATCCCCTTCAACATCGAACGTAATGCTGTTCATCGTAATTGCGATGACCGCCTTACCATTATCACCCAGTGACTTCACATTCCCTTCAATTGTTGGGGTGTTGATTGTCTGGAAAAAGTGTTCTACAATCTTTCCGTTTCTATCTTCGTTGTTCGTTTCTACAGAAGCTGTATTAATACTAAACGAAATAGATTCCATCACTGCCTTTGGATCCGATCCTTCCTCAGAAGTAACTTCAATATCGTTAAAGCTTCCTGCAACGGGTACTTTTCCAGAAGTTTTGTACGATGTCCATTCCAATTCGGTTGTTCCTTCGTTATACGAATAAATAGCTCCAACCTCTGGCTCTTCGTCTGGTCCAGTCGTTGTTTCATCTTCTGTACTGCAAGCTGTCAAACCAATCGCGAGTACAAGACTTGCAAATATGTATAGTGTATTTTTCATGTTTGTTAGTTTTCTGCTAAGTTAAAAATTTCATTGATGATTCATTCGACGTTATTCGACGCATCTTCTTTCAAAGTGTTTGACTAATTTCGTCGCATGGATCATGATGTCGAGCTGCGCTTTCAAAAAGTAAAAACAGAACTGGAGAAAAAATTCGGTGAAGGAATGGATGTGCAAGCAATCCTATTTCTCATTGGTGTTAACGAGCTCGGAATTGGCTACAAAGACTTTTCGAAAAGTGAAAAGACAGACCTTCTACACGTAGCTATTTGTACACTTTTGGAGCCCTATGGTTATTATGAATTTGAGGGGAAAGACGAGGAGCAATGGCCACATTTCAAACTTATCAAAGAAATTCCTCCGCTTGATTCTAGGGAGCAACAGCACCTTATCAAAGAAGCGCTGATTGCCTATTTTGAACAAAATGACTACGTGAAAATTACCTGATTCTTATTGTGCATATCGCTTAAAAAACGTTAACAACTCTGTCAACAACTGAAAGCCGTGTGCAGTCTCCTTTAAGTTCGGTATATTTGCGAGCATAATTTTTTATAACGTTTATGGATTTTTTAATAAAAGCGGCACAATTACTCTTGTCCCTATCAATACTTGTAGTATTGCACGAATTCGGACATTACCTTACAGCGCGCTACTTTAAAATACGAGTTGAGAAGTTTTATCTATTCTTTAATCCTTGGTTTTCACTTTTCAAAAAGAAGATTGGTGAAACTGAATGGGGAATTGGATGGCTTCCATTGGGTGGTTTTGTGAAAATCTCTGGAATGATTGATGAATCCATGGACAAAGAGCAAATGGCCAAGCCTCCCGAACCATGGGAGTTTCGATCTAAGCCGGCATGGCAACGATTAATTGTAATGATTGGTGGCGTTGTTGTAAACCTTATCGTGGGAGTTTTGATCTATATCATTGTACTTTTTACGTGGGGAGAAGAACAAATTCACACAGCCGATTTATCTGATGGATTAGCGATTTCACCTTACATGGAGAAATACGATTTACGCTCTGGAGATAATATCTTGAAGATTGATGGTGAAGAAGTTATTCATGTTAAGGACATTACAAGTAGCTTGCTTCTTCGCGATATGCATGACTTAACTGTTCAACGTCCTGATGGAACAATTGAGAAAGTGACACTTCCTGATAATATTGATTACGAGCTCTTTGCGAACGGAGCACTCCCTGTAGCTGGTTTGCGACATCAATCACTTGAAATTCAATACCTCACTACGGTAAATGGCAATGATTCAATTGGATATCATACAAGCGATTTGGTTTGGAAAATAAATGGTACAAACGTAAGTATGTGTGATTTGTCTTCTGAAGACTTTTTAAAGAAAGGCAAATACGAAGTACTTGTAAAGCGTGGTAAAGAGGATGTTACCATTCCAATGAGCAATGGGCAGTTCAAGACCTTTCTTAAGGATTGTCCAGCCTTGAAATCTGGATTAAAGCACAAGGATAGAATCGTATCTATCAACGATCAGGAAATTAACTATTTCGATGAAATCGTTGCTGGACTCTATCATGCAGAAGAGAAGAATGCTTCAATTCAAGTGCTAAGAAGAGGAGATACTGTTGAGCTTTCTGTTCCCATTTCAAAAACTAAAAGCATTGGGTTTTTACCCTATGGTAAAGATTGGATCGATTCTGCAGCAATCCATACAGTACACTATTCCTTTGGCGCTAGCTTAGGGCGTGGAACAGCACGTGGTATGCAAACGCTTAGTGATTATGTGAGTCAGCTCAAATTCTTATTCACGAAGAAAGGAGCTTCTTCTATTGGCGGTTTTGGTGCCATCGGAAATCTTTTTCCACCACAATGGAATTGGGAAGCATTCTGGTTGAATACCGCATTAATCTCTATCATTCTTGCGTTCATGAACATTTTACCGATACCAGCGCTTGACGGAGGGCACGTTGTGTTCCTTCTCTATGAAATGATTACGGGCAAAGAGGCTCCACAGAAAGTGTTGGAATATGCCCAATATATTGGTTTCTTCTTGCTGATTGGATTGGTGCTTTATGCAAAC
>CAJQJL010000021.1 GCA_905478665.1 uncultured Flavobacteriales bacterium | reverse complement strand
AAACCAGATCTTGTTGCGGCAGGAGATGTGTCTTTAACAGCCGGTCCGCTATGGTTCCTTCAAAACCCTGCAAATAATGGTTCCATAGACTCTGCAGGCATGCATATAAGGAATGGAGGAACGTCAATGGCTTCTCCTGTTGTAGCAGGAATTGCCGCACTCTATCTTGAACGTTGTGGACAAGCAACTTATCAGGATTTTATCGATGACATTCACGCCACAGCTTATACAGATCAATTTACAGGTGTCGTACCCAATAACGACTATGGATACGGTAAAATTCATGCCTTGAATGCATTGTTGCAAAAAACACCTCCTGCTGCTCCAACAGTTACTTCAGATTGGGGCACAAGTTTGTCATCCTCAACTTCTACGGGCTACCAATGGTTCTTAGATGGAAGTGTTCTCGCTGGAGAAACAAGTCAGGACTTATTCGTTACTCCACCTTACGGTTCATATCAAGTACAAATTGTTGATGCTAACGGATGTACTGCCTGGTCAACTCCATTTGTTTTAACGCTCAATTTAAATGAAAATGAAAACGACGAGATCTTTGCTTATCCGAATCCATCGAACTCATTGATCAACATTTCCGTCGACGCGCCTATCTATGATGTTAACGTGATTGGAATGGATGGAACTCAAATACGTTTGACGCAAATCAATGATGGAACCTATTCTCTTGAAAACGTTGCTAATGGAATGTATACAATGTCGGTGAGAACGGAAAAAGGTATTTATTTCTCAAAAATCATTCGATTGTAAGATTTAACTGGAAGAATTTCTATTTTTGGGGTCTTCTAAATATAAAGAATGGATTTATCAGGTATTATCTCTATTTCGGGTCGCCCGGGATTGTATAAAGTTATCGCTCAAGGGAAAAACAGCATTATTGTTGAGTCTCTAATTGACAACAAACGTTTTCCAGCGTATTCAACAGATCGAATTTCGGCACTGGAAGATATTAGCATCTATACATATGATGATGATAAACCCTTGAAGGAAATATTCGATGGGCTTTATAAAAAAGTGGAAGGACAGGAAGTTCCTTCTCACAAGGAGGATATCTCTTTGCTTCAGGAATACCTTTCTGATGTTTTGCCAGATTACGATGAAGAACGCGTCTACCCTTCTGATATCAAAAAGTTGTTTCAATGGTACAACATTCTTTTTAAAGCGGGCGTTTTAAAGCTTGAAGAAGAGGTGAAAGAGGAACAGCCAGCCGAACCTGAAGCTGTTGTAGAGAAAGCTGAAAAAAAGCCAGCAAAGAAGGCGCCAGCGAAAAAGAAAGAGGGAGAAAAACCTAAAGCGAAAGCAGCTCCTAAAAAGACAAAGAGTACTGAACCAAAAAAATAAAGAATTAAAAGTCGGGAAACCGACTTTTTTTATGTGTTCTAATTATGGAAATTAATAAGCCTAAGCGAAGTTTTGTTGAGCAAAACTTAACGATTGATAAATGGGAATCTGTAGAGCCCTACTTCACCAACTTACTAGAACGTAAAGTAGAGACTAAAGAAGCCTTCTTAAAGTGGTTGCAGGACCAAAGCGAATTGGAAGCTATACTTGAGGAAGATGCGGCATGGAGATATATCAAAATGACCATAAATACAAAGGATGAAGACCTGAGTAATGCATACACCTTCTTCGTTACAGAGATTCAACCTAAAATTGCTCCGTTAGAGGATCAATTGAATAAGAAGTTAAACAATTCCGAATTTACGAAGGAACTGGAATCAGATTCTGCATTTGCAATTCTCTTCAGAAGTATTCGTAAAGCATTAGAGTTGTATCGTGAAGAAAACGTACCACTCGTAGCTGAGGTTTCAGAGGAAAGCCAAAAGTTTGGTGTTATTTCTGCCGCTCAAAACATTGAACACGAAGGCGAAAAACTGACCATGCAAAAAGCGTCAATCCTGCTAAAGGAAACTGACGAAGATTTACGAAAGACAATATTTGACAAAATATATAACCGTAGAAAAACAGATGTTTCTGCTTTAAATGAGTTGTTTGACTCTCTGTTACAGAAGCGACACCAAATAGCAGTGAATGCTGGTTTTAAAAACTTCCGAGATTACAAAATGGAAGCTATGGGCCGCTTTGACTATACTGTTCAGGATTGCTACGATTTCCATGAGTCGGTTAAGAACGTTATTGTCCCTATTTCAAAGAAAATACAAAGTGAGCGCCTTGAAAAATTAGGAAAACCAAAATTTAAGCCATGGGATCTGAGTGTAGATCCTGAAGGAAAAGAACCGCTAAAACCTTTTAAGACTGGTGATGAACTTCTTCAAGGCACTGTTGAGATGTTCAACAAAATTGACCCTTATTTCGGTGACTGTTTATCGACAATGAACAAGATGCAGCACCTTGATTTAGAATCGAAAGACGGAAAATCACCTGGAGGTTACAACTACCCTCTTTACGAGATAGGTGTTCCATTTATTTTTATGAATGCAGTTGGATCACAGCAGGATCTCGTAACGATGGTGCACGAGGGCGGTCATGCAATTCATTCATTCCTCAGTAGAGATTTGAAACTTACAGGTTTCAAAAGCCTTCCTTCTGAAGTCGCTGAACTAGCATCTATGTCAATGGAGCTTCTTTCTATGGAAGAATGGGGACAGTTCTACCCCGTCGAGCAAGACTTAAAACGAGCAAAGAAAGAACAGCTTGAGTCAATCCTGAAAATCTTACCATGGATTGCTCAGGTAGATGAATTTCAGCATTGGTTGTATGTGAATTTTGACCATACGATTGCACAACGAACTGAAAAATGGCTTTCACTCAGCGAAGAATATGGAACTGGATTGACAGATTGGACAGGATATGAGGACGCGCTAGAGACTTCGTGGCAACGTCAACTCCATATTTTCGAGGTCCCTTTTTACTACATAGAATATGGAATTGCGCAACTTGGAGCCTTGGGCGTTTGGAAGAACAGTCTGGAAAACAAAAGCTTAGCGATAAACCAATATAAGGATGCGCTAAAGGTTGCTTATACCAAGAGTATCCCTGAGATATATACTATTGCAGGGATCAAATTCAACTTCACTACTAAACACATTAAAAACCTCGCAGATTTCGTAGAACAACAATTATTAGAATTGTAGTCTTCCACTTTTGTTTGAAATAAAAATCCTGCTATATTTGCACGCGCATTCCGAAATATATCGGAACAACAATTGCTGATCGTTGAAAGTGGAACTCTGGATGTACAGAGCACGCAACGAAAGAATGGCGAGGTAGCTCAGTTGGTTAGAGCGCCGGATTCATAACCCGGAGGTCGGGAGTTCAAATCTCCCTCTCGCTACAAAAGACAACTTTCGGGTTGTCTTTTTTGCGTTCAGAAGATTTAGAAGCAGCTCTTACGTTGGCTTCTCGAAAGCTTTGTCGCTTTCTCTTCTCTCGCTACAAAAGACAACTTTCGGGTTGTCTTTTTTGCGTTCAGAGAATTTAGAAGTGGCTCTTACCTTTCGCTTCGTGGCTGTATTCGGCAGTGCTTCTCTAAAGATGTACTTTCAACCTGCTACCGACTGTTTTAACTCATTTATTGTATCTTGCTTCTATGAAAAAAATATTAATTATTTCGTTGTCGATATTGGCACTTGGAGCCGTATCGTGTAAAAAATGTCAAACGTGTACAACAAATGTGACTCAAATTGTCGGTGGAATAAATGTCAATGTCTCCGCTGATTCCCAAGAGTATTGTGGCAATGAGTACGATGATGCACCTGCGGAAACAACCGTTCAACAAAATGTTGGAGGTATTGTTCAAACGGTTTCAATAACGTGTACAGATAATTAAATTGGAATATTGGCAATTGTAGAGAATACTAAGCAATCAACTTCGCACCAACAATTTTGTGAATATCAATCACTCGCTCGTACGCTTTCATTGCCTTGAGATCCTTGTCCTTTTCAGCTTGCCTCCATTGAGACAAGTAAATGCTTGGTATAAAAGAGTACCACGATTGTACCAATTTTTCAGTCGAGTCAAGGGTGTCTACAATAACGCCGGATGATCTCTCACCTGAAATCAATTTGAATTCAATGTGTTGATTGTAATACGGGAAAAATCCTCTGTCTTCCATTTAGTGCTTGTTCGTCTATTCAATTAACGAATAATCAACGGCTTGGGTACGCTGTTAAGTATTGAAGTTATCAACAAGAAATCAACAGTTGAACCCTGGCGGGGTGTATAGAAGCCTTGTCAAACAGGATAAAAAAAACAAAAGCCCTCCAAATGGAAGGCTTTCTATAGTTATTTGGTCTACTTATTACTTCATTGCTGCATTGGCAAACATGACTAAACCATCTTTCGTTTGCATTCCAACTACCTGACGAATCAGATTCCCTTTACCATCAATGATAAGTAAAGTTGGATATGCACGAACCTTATAGCTCGCTGCCAAATCTCTGCCTTCAGGATTTTTTTCCATTTCAATCTTCAAATTAATGAAGTTGTCATTATACAATTTACCTACTGCAGGATCCTTGAATGATGTTGCTGCCATTCGCTTACACGGCCCACACCAATCGGTATAACAATCAATAAAAATTAGTTTGCCTGTTTTTGCCGACAGCGCTTTCGCTTCTGCAAGTGTCATTTGGTCAAACTCAATACCTGTCGTGACCTTCACCGATGACGCTGAAGTCATAATTAGGAGAGATGTGAGGGCAACGAATAAAATTCCAATGCGCATTTTCATAGTTTCAATGTTTGCTGACGTTAATTTACACAATTAATTACAAGCTGTCAAACTTGTAAGTTTGTTTTAATCTATTTCAAAGTTTTTACACTATGTTTTGATCTATTTCAAAACCGCTACTCTTGTTTTGATCTATTTCAAAGTTGTTACATTATGTTTTGATCTATTTCAAAACCGCTACTCTTGTTTTGATCTATTTCAAAGTTGTTACATTATGTTTTGATCTATTTCAAAACCGCTACTCTTGTTTTGATCTATTTCAAAGTTGTTACCTTTGAATCAATTTCCATTCCAAAGAAGAAATGCACATTATTTATCACACAGATGATTCTTTCTTGCGGCAGGCTGTCGTTGACTTTGTTGAAGAATGGAGAAATGATTCCAAAGCGGTTCACGTAAACACCTCTGGCTCAACTGGAAGTCCTAAATCAATTGCGTTATCAAAAATCCATATGGAGGCTTCTGCGCGCATGACGGGTGAATTTCTTGATTTAAAAAAGGGCGACACGGCACTTCTCTGTATGTCACCTGAAACAATTGCTGGAAAGATGATGATTGTTCGTGCACTTGTCTTAGAGATGAATCTTATCGTAGCTCCTGTCACTTCTACTCCATTAAAAGGAATCGATGAAGAGATTGACTTTGCGGCCATGGTACCATTTCAAGTAGAAAAATCATTGAACGAAACTCATGAGAAGTTAAATACGATCAAAAAGTTAATTGTTGGTGGCGGCAGTATTTCGAATGCTTTATGGACACGTATCTTAAAAATCCCTGCGTTGTGCTATCAGACATTTGGAATGACGGAGACAATCTCGCACATCGCCATGCGAAGAATTGAAACTTCAGCTACTAAGTATAAAGCTCTTCCAGGTATTCAAATAACAACATCGGAAGGTTGCTTAGTCATTTCTGCACCGCATCTCGGGATTGATCACTTGGCAACAGGCGACATCGTTCAACTGAGCGATAATCAATTTAACTGGCTGGGAAGAAAAGATTTCGTCATCAATAGTGGTGGCATTAAAATTCATCCAGAAACGATTGAACAGAAGCTTGGAAGTCTTATTAATACTCCATTTTTCTCCTCTGGACTTCCAGACGACCAATTTGGGCAGAAGCACATACTCTGTATTCAATCAGCCTCATTGAACTTGCAAAAGACAGACTTTTTAGCTCATCTTGACAAACCATTAATACCCAAAGAAATTTACTACTTTGATTCCTTCACTTATACGAATAGTGGGAAAATCAATCGATTGGAAACATTGAAAAACATTGCAAATGCCGAAAAGCAAGTACTATAAACTACTAGGACTTGAAGTTGGTGCTTCTGAACAGGAGGTACGCAAACGCTATCGGCAATTGGCGATGAAATATCACCCAGATCGTAATTCCAGTCCGAATGCGGAGGAGATGTTTATTCGGTTGACCGAAGCTTACGAGATCCTCATTGGTAAAAAAACAGTACAAGTTACTCCAGGTGCTACTCAAAGAAAGTCTAAAAAAGAAAGTCATGAGGAGCGCATGAAGACTGCGCGAAAGCGTTACACAGAGCAAATTGTTCGTGAGCATCTTGAAAATGAACGCTACTTCAACTATTTGACGAAGAGTCGGAAGTGGAAGACTATTCGCCTTGGCGCATTTCTAGGAACCATACTTGCGTTGTTTATGATCATGGACTTCTTCCTCCCCCATCATTTCGAGGAAGATCAAATTACTCACTTTCGAAGAAGCGCAGCTTATGCACCTGGAGGTCAAGAGGTCGGATTAATAAAAACTGAGCGAGGTGATATTTACTGGATTAGCAGAATGACCTATGATTTGCATAGTAAAACGCGACATATTTACGTTGAAACCAGCTGGATTTTTCATAATCCCATTTATATCATCTCACGCGGAAAGTTAGAGTACAATTACTTCAACCCGCATTTCACTGCCTTTAATACTGCATGGGCATTTATAATTATTTTCTTGTTACCGCTTCTTACAATTCAATACAAACGGAAAAGTCTAGGCTTCACCCTACTCTATCATGCCAGTTATTACGGCACAAGTTTATTGATCATCGTGTATCTGTTACTAGGAGTGCGATGGGCACATTTATTGACCTTAGGCTTTATCTAACGATTCTTCATTGCCCGATCCATTTCGCGCTTATCATCTTTATCTTTTAGATCATGTCGCTTATCGTGAAGTTTCTTCCCTTTTGCACACGCGATTTCCATTTTTGCCCATCCCTTATCGGTAATAAACATTTTTACAGGAATAAGCGTATTTCCTTTATCCTTAAGGAATTTCTCAATCTTCGCGATTTCCTTTTTGTTGAGCAAAAGCTTTCTGTCTCCACGAGGTTTGTGATTGTAGAAAGAACTATTTTCATAAGCGTTGATATACATATTCCGAATCCACACTTCTCCTTTATCAAAGACACAATAAGCCTCAAGGATACTCGCCTTGTTGTTACGGATACTTTTGATCTCCGTTCCAGACAATACAATTCCTGCCACAAATGTTTCCAACAAATGGTATTCGAAGCGTGCCTTCTTATTTTTTATGTTGATTTGGTTCTTCACTGTAATTATCAAGTGTACAAAAGTAATACTTCTTAGTGGATGATGGATAGATAATAGAAGTTAGATGTTAGATGGCTTGTGGTTAAAAGTAGAAGTTGAAAGGATGAAGGTTGAAGGTACGGGTTAGAATAGTTTCATGATATTAATAATGAGATATGCATAAGTCCCTTTCGGATTTAAATAATGAAGCTTATAAATCAATACATTTGTTCTGTGAAAATTCCTTCAAAGCATATTGAAAATGCGGTTGACCAAATCGCCTCCCTTCCGGGCATAGGCAGGAGAACAGCTTTGCGCCTCGTTTTACAACTGCTGAATCGCTCACAGGAAGAGATTGAAGACTTTTCTGGTGCATTTATCACCATGAAGGAAAATGTAAAGAAATGTACTTCTTGTGGTAATGTCTCCGACATTGAGGTTTGTTCGATATGTTCAAATCCCAATCGGGATGAGTCAATTGTGTGCGTTGTTGAGGATATACGCGATATACTAGCTATTGAAGCAACAGAGTCATACAAAGGTGTATATCATGTTTTAGGAGGCATCATCTCTCCAATGGATGGCGTAGGACCTTCTGACCTTAATATTGAACAGTTGATAGAGCGTGTAGGTACTGGAACCATTTCCGAAGTCATTTTTGCCCTAAGTGCAACGATGGAAGGTGACACAACCAATTTCTATATCTATAAAAAGCTCCGTGAATTCAATATTGAAGTTTCAACTCTTTCGCGTGGAGTTGCCGTTGGATCTGAGTTACAGTATGCAGATGAGATTACGCTGAGTCGATCATTATTGAATCGACAGCCTTTTGAGGTATAAAAAAAGCCGCTCATTTCTGAGCAGCTTTCTTGATTAACTAATTTGGCATCTTATTCTTTGATAAGTTTTTTGGTAATAGTTTCATCATCAACGTTGATATTCACAATGTAAACACCGGCTGCTAGTTCTTCTGTATTCAAGTTTACCTCAGACTGCCCATTGAAGTGATTGTCAATAAGTACTTTGCCATCCATTGCTATGACTACAATACTTCCTGATATTTTCGATCCAAGATTTACAGTAGCATTATCCTTTACAGGATTTGGGAACAATTGAACATTTGATCGTACAGTTGATTGCTCAACGGAAAGAATTTTGGTATCTCCTCCAGAACTACAAGCTGGAATGAAAAGAATATCCAATACTAAAGAATTTGTCCACCCCTGAGCCACATACACCTGTAGGTGATTAATAAGTGATTGAGCCACTTGAGAGTTATTCAAACTAATGATATTAGGAGCCTGTCCTACTACCCACCCGTTGGAGTAAATTGTCGAAACGTCTGACCAAGAACCTTCGTCAAATATGGAATTTGAATAGAAGTACTCTGTCTCACAAAACGCATCAATATCAAAATCGTAGATAAAGTCTGGCATTGCACAGATAAAAGGAACTTCTACCGACCATGGGTAGTTGTCTGGTGACGCCGTATAATACCCTACCGCATTATCCAATATGGAACCTGTCAGACTATATCCTCCAAGCAAATCACAACAGTCATCTTGATTAAAATAGATGGTGGCAACTTGCGTACACTCTTGACCATTTGGTAAATAATAACTAATAACAACAGTGTAATAACCTGAACCATTTGTTACAGTGGTAAGAATTGCTCCAGTACCCGTTTCATGTACTTGCCCATAACCAGAAGAACTCAACTTCTTGCTTTTGTACCAAGTTGTATGGAACCCTGTAGCTCCGATTGGGAAATTTGTAATCGAAATAGACTCGGTTTCACAGTCCACCTCCAAAGCCAATCCATGTGGACATTCGACCTTCTCTATACTAACATCATCAATATAGAAATACCCTTTATTCAGTGATCCATTTGGTGAATAATTAGTAGGATCCCAACGAGGAAAGATTTCTAATAAATCATACCCTGTTTGAACTTGTGCAGGGGTCAGCGAAAAAGTCCCTGAAACCAACATCCAGTTCCCCGGCATTGTTGGGTAAGGAATCATATTGTTTACTGGAGTATCAACATTCAATGTAATATTAATGGCACTTGCGCCTCCATTTTGAGAACTGTGTAATCTCGCCCTTAATTGTCTGTTTTGTGGCTGATTGTTAATCGATAAATCTCTAGCAACATAAAACGACAGGGTGTACATATCAGTTGAAGGTATTGCCATTAGTAGCTCGTTCTGAATGTATTCATTGTCTGAAGCTTCATCGGTAGGCCCCCAAAAACCTGCAAAACATTCGTTAACCAGACCATTAGATCGTGGATTAACAAACGTTTGAGCTGGCATTGACACGACAGGTGCTCCATTTACATCAAATAAATCTGGAGTTCCCGCATATCCAGATGACCAATAATCGGCATTAGAAATTTGTGACATTTGATTTGGCGTTTCTCTGTCTTCAAAGTCGCCATTCTGAACAAATTGAGCATGCCCAATAAAGTTTGTACTCCCCATCAGAAGGAGCGCAATTGCAATTTTTTTTCTCATTTTTTAAGTATTAAAATTTTGGCCAAAACTATTTACTTGACAAGAAAAAGGATTCTTGAATGCGCAGTTTGTGACGAAACAACCTATAATAGTGACGAAAAATTTTATATATTCTTAAACGCGAACCCTAGTACTAAACCGATTAATATTGGGTTAACATTGGGTTGGTTTTGGATTAATATTGGGCTGCGAGATAATTATTCTTTAGAAATCGAACTGAGTCTTTTTTGATTGGTATTTTTACAGTGAACTAAAAACAAAAATTGACACTTATGTTAAAAGAATTCAAAAAGTTTATAATGACAGGCAATGTCATTGATTTGGCAATAGCCGTTATCCTTGCTGGGGCGGTAGGAACCGTAGTGAAAGGCTTTGTAAGTATGATTATGATGCCTATCATAGGTATGTTCACGGGTGGCGCTAGCTTTGCAGACAAAGTAATTGAGTTGGCTCCTGCTGTACTTGACGCTGAAGGAAACGTTCTTCAACCAGCAAACCTGTTACAATATGGTGCGTGGATTGATACAATCATCAACTTAATTATCGTTGGTTTTGTATTGTTTATGATTGTAAAAGCATACAACAAGACGAAAAAGAAACAAGAGGAAGCACCAGCGGCTCCACCTGCTCCAACGATGGATCAAGAGTTATTGACGGAAATTCGAGATTTATTGAAGAAGTAAATTTCGCAAGTAATATTCTATTTATCATTGGAACGCTCGCTTCGGCGGGCGTTTTTTTTATGTTCTAACCAATCTTGTCTTCTCTCACATCTGAAATCACCAGTCCACTGAAAGAGATTTGGATGAAAACATCCTCGATTAGAATTTAAACCCTACGGACAAACTTAAGGTTGTAATAGCATCTCCTTTACCAATACCATATCCATAGCCCAATTGTTCTTCAACACGCGTAAAATCTATCCCCAACGCTAGTCGTCCTAAACGGTATTTGACTTCCAATCCATAAAGTAGTCCGAATTCTCCAGAATCATCACCAGGAATTGGTGGCTGCAATATAGTTGGACCTATATTGGCATTCACCTCCATCCCCATTTTATCTTTGAACTTAATTGCGTTGGCAAATCCCAAATTTAAAACTGAAAAATACCCTTTTGAGATATCGGATGGACTTAACGAAGTAGAATACGCTCCAAATCGAATCCATGTCATCTGAATTCCAGGTCTATACTTTTCATTCTTTCCGAAATACCATTTATTACCAAACTTTATCCCTAGACCTCCATAATTGCTGTTGAACGTCGATCCATTGTCATAATTTGCATACCCAGGAAGCATTTCAATAAACATACCCGGTCCTAATATCCGATCTTTATCATTGCGAATACGATCGGGTCCTCTGCGTTTCACGACTTGTGGATTTTCTACCTGAATTGGTGTCGCTTCATCCTTTGGACTATCAACTGTAACGAAACGCTCTTTAGAGCCATCTTCATAGGTAATCAGTTTGACATCGGCAACGGCAATATTACGAATAGGTCCATTGGGCTGATCTTTACGCTTATACTTAATTGATGATTCAGTAATCTCAATTATCTTACCTTCTATCTTTTCCCCGTCTCGTTTTTCAATGAGATCTTGAGAAAGTCCAATGTTTACAAAAAGAATTAGAAAAGTGATTGCAGCGATTATTTTCATGGTTGGTTGTTTTGAGAACTAAATGTACGTTTATTTTATATTCGAACGCTTCCTTTAACTGTTTCGTTGGTTCAAACTATTTTCCTGTAGCCAGGATTTCACCAATTATGCGTTAAGGACTAAAATCTTGCAACTTTAAGTTTAATACCCAAATAGATTACTGGAGTAAAATATAACGGATGCGTGACTTTGTCAGATGGGGTTTGTCCACTATAATAGCCTTCAATTGAATAATGTCTTTCAACAGATTTACCAACGAGACCAGCACCAAAGTACCATTCGTGGGGAGATTTGGCTTTTTCCATTTTGGACTGCCTGAACGACTTATTGTACAAGAAGCTCAAACCAAATTCATGGTTTTTCTGAGAATATACGGCATAGTCGGAAGTATTGGACCCACCAAAATAGCCAGGGTCATAGATTAGTTTTTGTGCCTCGAGAAAACGATACGAAAGAACAAAGCTCATATAACTATGATCTTTATGATAGTAGTTTATCATCGACTTTACGCGATACCCTTCAAGAGCAAGGCTCCATGACATGAATTGCATATTATTTCTTGAAGATGATTTAAACGCAGGTCTGTAATCAGCTTCAACACCCCAGCCAAGCTTTTCATTAATCCGAGCCTGGTAGCCAAGCGATAGTTCATAAACACCTATTCTTGTGTATAATGTATTTCTCTGCTCCTTATTAAATGCAAACGAACCTTTCTCGTTCCGCTTTCGCCGATCCAGCCCTTTTTGATAATAACGGACTTCACCTGTTCTGGGATCTTTGTATGCCATGGAAGTATATTCTACCACGGTACTGTCTTTGTAAATGACCTTATCTATTTTATAAATTGGAACTTTCTTATCTTGGGCGTTCTCATACTTTCGAATATATATATCGTATTCTTCCACATACACTATCTCACCATAAATTGCCCTAGCCCTTTCATTTTTTAGAACGATTTTATCGTCTTGTAGCTTGTCAAACTCAACTGTGCGAATCCCCTCAAACACAACTTTATCTACTCTTTCAAGAGATATTCTCCGCAGCGGCACTCTAGAACCAATATTTTTGTAAATAATATCCTGTGCTTGAAAATCGACTACATCAACAGTAAGCGTATCACCAGATTTAGTTACTAAATGAGCTCTTTTCGAACCATAGACCTCTCTAAGACCATCGCTATATACGATTTCCTTTACATTTAATAGGTTAATCTTCTTTTTCTCAGAAGCAGGAACAGTAGGAGTTTGATAAACAATATCAGTAAGTTGAACTTCCAATACTTGCGCCAAAACAGTATCTCCATTCAGCTTAACAATGATGTCCTGAGAATACCCTATAAGGGCGCTAAAAAAGCAAAGATTAAACAAGACAATTTTCATCATTTTTTCAATTTTAGCTAAGCACTACTTTCATTCTTAGAACTTTAATCCCAGCGTAACATTTAGATTACTAAATGATTGTTTGGTCAATTCTCCCAGACCCTCCTCTACTTGAGAAAAATCCAATCCCAAGACCAATTGATTCCAGCGGTATTTAAGTGCAACCCCATAGATCAGGCCTATCGGCTGTAGACTCGAATTGTTGTCAGGAAGAATCACTGTTGGACCAACATTCAAGTTGAGCTCAATTCCCATTTTTCTTTTCAATTTTACACTATTTGCAAAGCCAATACCTAATGGAGCTATTATTCCTCTAGTTTTTCCCGTAGCAGCGTTGGCAACCGTAGAAGTAAAGATTCCCGCTCTCAGCCACGTTGCCTGAATACCTGGACGATACACATCCCCTTTACCGAAGTACCATTTATTTCCGAATCGAATATTAAAGCCACCATAATGCTCATAAGAATGCGTTAATTCTGATCCAACTTGATACTGAAAAATATATTCATAGACATATTCACGATTGACCAAATAGCCATAACCCAACAGCAAATCGACAAAAATTCCTGACTCAAATATACGATCCTTGTAACGCATGATACTATCCCTTCTCTTACGCGAAGCATACGCAGCTTCTAGGGATGGACTCATTACTATTTCTTCTTTTGAATCACTTTCAACGAGCACGAAAACTTCCTTGGTACCATCTTCGTATTGAATTTCCCTAACTTCCTTAATGGCTATATTTCGAACTGGCCCCTCAGGCTGATCATTTCTATAATAACGAATAGTCTTCTGTGTGATCTCAATTACCTCACCTTCAATTAACGCTCCATTTCGTGTCTTAATCGTGTCCTGTGAATAACTGAAGTTCACAAAAAAGATCAAACAAGAAAAAGTAATTCTAAGTTTCACGCTTAATGGTAATTAGGTGAATAGTTTAGACACTATTACGTTAATAATATTCGGTCGTTCGTACAAAGGAGACGTAATCAAACTCTTTCGCGTTGGAAGCAACCAGCATTTTACTCTTAAATCAATTAAGCGGATCAGAGCGGAAGTTTTGTCAGGATAGTGTGGGCGGTATAATTTTTGATAACTTTGCAGTAGTTCTTTGGGGTCGTATTGGATTTGACAGCGATAGCAGTTGTTGAGTGTAAGCATGTCGAGCAATGTGGTGAGGCTCGTTAATCATTAGTCACAAACTATAATTGACAACACGTCATACAGACTTGCTGCCTAATTTACGGAATGTAAATTAAGCTTAATCTAGTGGAATAATAGTACACAGACAAGTTCCTTCTCCCACGCCTCCGCTTGTTAGGTAGGGATCAAGAAGGATAAACTCTTACAAGATAGGATCAGCGA
>CAJQJL010000020.1 GCA_905478665.1 uncultured Flavobacteriales bacterium | reverse complement strand
TCAATGACGAGATTGTCCGTATGCTTACTTTTCGAGGAGGTTCCTGTGTTAAATTCATACCATAAACCATCTTTATCCATTACCTTCAAAGGACTGTTCGAATAAGCGTTCACCACCCACAGATTTCCTTCGCTATCGTAAGAAAGATCACTGATATAGGTCTTCCCGTTTCCTAAACTCACTTCTTCTAATGGCGAATTAAAGGGTGTTAGCGTATCGATGACGATGCCACCTTCATTTAATATAGACAATGGAATTTTTGAATACGTTCCTGTCGCGATCTGGTCATTCACTGGGTTGATTGAAACACACCCGAAATCCCAAATATCCTGATCTTTCCACATGTTCAACTGGTTCGGATCACTAAAAACCCACGCTTCATCTTCAAACGTATAAATCCCTGACTTTGTGTAGGTGTTCCCGTCTGGTCCGATTAAACGACCTGTGGCAACAGCAAGCTTTCCCTTGTTCCAGTCCAAACTGAAAAAATCTTTTTTGGGCGGCCCCGTAAATGAAATGATTTCGGAGGTCACATTATTGGTGTATTTCACAAGTCCTGCGTAATCATCGGCTACCCAGTACACACCATCGCCATACGCCAATTGATTTGGTTGCGTCCCTCCTCCAAAAGAATACGCACCAATAAAGTGATAAAAACTGTTGTCTGCATTAAATACAATTGACGCACCTGGGTAATTTATCACGAGCCTACCGTTCAACTCGCCGATATTCATGATATCCGAAAATCCCTGCACGAAAACTGGATCAATTGAATTATTTCTAACCGAATAAACCGTGTCCAAACCATTCGCATCGCTCTTAAATAAAACGTAAAGGCTATCACCAACAGCTTCAATGTTACTGTAGGCGTCTTGACTTATAAGTGGCACCCTTGAATCAATTATCCACTGCGTAGGATCCGCCAATGCAATATTGCTTGCAAATCCGCGGTACATTTTATCGTCTGTTAAAGCGTAAATCGAATCATTGCGAAAAGCTACATCTACAATTGCCTGATTTCCATTGGTTGGATAATAGGTATCCCTTACTTCGTTCTTTACGGGATCAATTTTCACAATCGCAAAACCTGTTGCCGCGTACATATAGCCTTCGTATTCAACAAAGCTGTTAATGCGCTTCGAACCTTGGATTTGCGCCAAGTTGATTGCTGGAAGATTTACAAGACTGTTTGATTTTATTCGATCAATGTTTCCATTCTCATAACCAATAAACACCGCATTGTTGGATGAACTAAAGCCGATACATGAAATTGAGATGTCTGAAAGGGAATTTACCGCGTCCCAAATACTCAATTCACCTGAGGAATATTCGTACTCGGCTACGCCGTTGTCATAGGCTGCAAAGACACGGTCGCTTTGTGCCACAACGCCAATTGCCTTGTTGGATGGAACGTGTAAACGCCATTGCCCTGTGCCCACTTGCGCGGACAGTCCAAAGGACAGTATAAGAAATGAAATAAGTAGTCGCATTTTCTATGTTTCTAGGCTATTAACGGGCAAAGATCAAATTTATTGGATTTGTAAGAGAACACAAACATTTTGATGAGTTACTTGTACATTCGGTAATCCCTGCTAATTTTGCAGAAGGAGAGACAGACATTGTCAACTCTCCGATAATAATGGCCCTGTGGCGCAACTGAATAAATTAAACATTTAGTCGCACCACTTGCCAAAAATGGCCCCGTGGCGCAACTGAATAAATTAAACATTTAGTCGCACCACTTGCCAAAAATGGCCCCGTGGCGCAACTGAATAGCGCACTGGATTTCGGCTCCAGCGGTTACAGGTTTGAATCCTGTCGGGGTCACTCTAGCGGACAACTGATCGAAATTGATTGGTTGTCCGTTTTTTGTTTCCTTCAAAATCGTTGCTATTTCTGCGATTGGAGCGAATAGAGAATTTATCCTGTTGGTTAGAACTGCTCGGTTTTGTTTCCTCAAACTGATTCCCTCTGGAAACAATGTTTTTTGAATTCTTATTTTTCTGTCAATACTCTGAGATTCCCACCATAGACTAGGATTCTTGCAAAATTCCAATGCTTTCTTTAAGCAATTTTGAAGGTTAGAACTCTCAATAGAGGTGTTTTTACTTTTTGCCCTAATTTCGTTCAATTGCTCATCATACTTCTTGAAGAATTTTTGATACATGGCATTGTCGATTTCTCCCAATGCGAATCGTTCTTGAATTTTATCAATTTGCTTTTCTAAACCTTCAATTTTGTTTTCGATGAGCGCTTTGTTTTCCTCTTGCTCTTCAAAATAAGCTCCGTAATAAGAAAGTACAGTTTGCTCGATTAACGGCACATCACATTCATCTACCTGAAACATCGAAAGTATTTCACTGAATTGCTCATGTAGCTTCTTTGCACTCATTGAATGCTTACACCCTGCCGTTCGACATTTGTAGTAGTAAAGCCCTTTTGCTTTTACCAAATATCCTGTCATTGGGGTGTCGCATTCGGCGCAACGCATGAATCGTTTTAAGGGCAGGTTCTCATCTTCGGATTTGTGTGTTGTTGGATGAGACATACGATTATTCGCGATTACATCGTTTACTTTTAAAAACAATGAACGACTAACCAACGGTTCATGTCGTCCTTCTATGACTTCATCAGGAATCATCTTACTTACAATAATCCCACAATAGTATGGATTAGCAAATATTTCGGTTAATCTTCGCTTGTCGATCTGCATTCCTAGTAACTTGAGCTTTTTGACTATCTGAACGTTGCCCAATTCTTGCTTTGCTTTCCATATAAAGGCTTTTCGAATCAATTTACCTTGATCATTTACAACAATGTTCTGGTTAACACATTTGCCTTTGTTTAGGTTTGTGTAGCCTATCGGAATGCTATATGGAGTGTAGCCTTTACGCAATAATTCTGACATTCCCGTTACGGTCTTGTCTCGGCGTAACTCATTGTCCATTTGAGAGAAAAGAAAAAGTATCTTTTGTTGGAAAGAACCAGAAGACGTTGTAGGGTCGAGTTCCTGCGTCACAGCCAAGGTAACAACACCGTAGTCTCGTAAAAGATCATCGGCAATTTTTGCTCCACCAACGCCAGAACGAGAAAACCGCTCATAGGAATAAACCACTATATGGGACACATTCTTACTTTGCTTGATATACTTTAGCATGCGTTTGAATTCTGTCCGATCATCCGTTTTAGCAGATTCATAAGTCCCTCCAAAATGAGCGACCACGCTTAACCCTTTTCGTTCTGCGAAAGATTCACAATACTTAAGTTGTGATTCAAGTGAAGTATTCTCTTCTTGGGAGGAATGAGAAACTCGTGTATAAATGACAGCATTATTTCCAGTTACCTTGACTTTTTTGTCTTTTGGTGCGAAGACTTTGAAATGATCCAATTTACTCATGATGTATCTCTTTGGTTAAAAACATAGGACTCCAACAGTAAAAGCCCTATACCTTCTAATTTATCTATCAATTGCAAATACTGTTCCATGTTGAAATTCCTGTATTTACCAATTTTGCAAATCATCTCAAATGGAAGCCTTTCCATAAGACGTTCACGTGCCTTTTCCAATCTACTCTTCTTCACTCTTTCCATCACACAAAGGTTTTTATTATAGACACTTCGCTTCATTTGGGAATAAAAGGATTCTGATCTTTCTCCTCGAACGCCTGCTCTGAAGAGCAAGATCACTATCTTATCTGGTATTACTCACTAACGGCTCCAGGCTACCTTGATTTATCATCAATGGGGACTGTTCAATCCATTTAGTTTTCGTTGAGTCTTTACTGGCATGCTTTGCACCGTTTGACTCCCTGATAGTTGATTCCAACTTATCCACTTTTTATTTACGTTTTAACTTGTGTCTTGTCCGAATAGTACGGCTTAATTACAAGTCCCATGTCACAATTTGCACTCTACTGCACTTTTTGCCACTTTTAACCTATTCTGACTTCTATTTCAATTATAAATCACTCTAAGCAATTTCTCTGGATAAAGTGGTACAAATAGGGATGTATACGGACATGTAGGGATTGTTTTGAGAGTTCAATGACTAATTCAAAGCGAAAAATCAACTGTCTAATCTGATAAACTAGGAGGTCTGTGGAATTATTCAGTACTAAGAATCGAGTTTTTATCGGAATTCCGTTGTAAACAAAGGTTAATAACATGAGTTATCAACGTTCAAATATTGGATGAATGTTCGATAGTTTTATCATTTTTGTGATTTCCGCGCTATCACTAACGTTTCACCACTATTACAGTACTATTCCCCACTATTACACAACTATTCCCCACTCATACATAACTTGTTCATTTTTAATCATTCAAAAAAAATGGCTTATTCGATTCAATAAACCTCGTAAAACACGAAAAAAGAGACATGCCAACTCACGTTAAAGGCAATCATATACAACGATTTGCAATGGTTTACAATCATTTTCAATGATACACAATAATCTGCCGATCCTTTATTCTATCAAATAAAGCCCATTCTTAATCGCATGAACGACTAAACGTGCAACATTTCCACCCCCAGTTTTATTAGAAATACTGCTACGATGTGACTCGATTGTGCGAACACTTAATGACGTTAAATCTGAAATTTCTTTATTCGTTTTTCCATCACAGATTAATTCTACAATTTGTAGTTCCCGTTCAGTTAGAGATTCATTGACAATGCGTAGCTTTTTGACATCATTATTGACTACCTTGTTGTGAAGAGCCTTTGTAGTTTCTTTACTATAGTAATACCCTTCTTCCTGAACAGAAAAAAGTGCGTCGACGAGTGTTTCGCTGCTACACCCTTTATTAAGGAAACTTCTTGCTCCGAGTTTAATCGCTTCAATCCTATACGCATCAGAACTATACATAGATAAAATTATCACACGAACGGATGGATACCGAATCTCAAGTAATTTCAATGTCTGCCACCCATTTAAAATGGGCATATTCAAATCCAAAAGCACAATATCAACCTTTATTTTCTTTAGCCTATTAAGTAATTCTGAGCCATTTCCCACATCCAATACTACCTTGATGGAGTCTTCACGCGAAAAATAATCCACCATAGTTTCACGTAGGAGTAGGTGATCTTCAGCAATTGCAATTCGGATTGGTTTTTTCATTCTAACAAGATTTAAGTCTAATTTATTACCTGACTTCTTTCTCAATTCGCATTTATGTACTCCTTTCTCAATCGCTCAAACTCCTTCCATTGGGTTTCTCCTACTCCTTTTATACCCATAAATCCATCCTTGTCGATGTCAAATAGGTTATGACTCCTGTGAATACTGTTGTAAAGTTTCAGCGTGTTTCGTAATCGTTCCGACATATCCGTTAAAGAGATCCATACCAATAAGTTTGAAGCGTTCATAATCTAGTTTTCTGAATCCGAATCGTCATCAACTAAATAGGGTCGATAACCTCTTTCAATGGCTTCATCCATTAATTCTTCCATCGTATCAATCTCCCATTTGGTTTGGATTTCTTGAATTAGTTCGTTAATGTCGTTTGTCGGAACTTCCAGAAAGTTTGAAATTTGTGATATGTTGAATTCCAACAACAGGAGGTTCAGCACTCGAACTTCTGAACTACTGAGTTCTGTTTTTTCGTACCGTTCCTTGTATTTCTCTTGAATATGCTCTATCTCGCGAACAATAAAAGCTGCACACGCCGTTTCAATATCTGTGAATTCGAGTTGATCCTTGTTGGGGTCGTTATAAACTCTATAAATTCCACTTTCTTGGTTTTCACAATGCCACCCTGATCCTGATTTATTCATCGAATAAGCCAGCCACATCCGCATATACACTGGATGGTTTTTCAACAGCATTTTCAATATAGCCTCATCAATCTTTATGTTGATCTCGAATAACCCGATATTTCGAATGTGTTTATAAAGACCTTCTTCATCAAGTTCTTGAGCTGAACGTTGTGGAAAGGAGATGATTTCCAGAAGAATCAGTTCTTGTATTCGTTCTTTTTGGATTCCCACGGAAGGTGAGTACCCGCGCCGAATAGCTTCTAAAAGTATTCCCGAAATGGACTGCACCCTCCACTTACTTTGTATGGTTTGAATGATTTGATTTAGATGATCTACAGAAACATCTAAGACACGAGCGATCTCTTCATGCGAATGTTTGTCCAGTAAAAGATTGACTGTAACTGTTTCCAACTCACTTAGCTTTTCTTTGTTCATAATTGTATTCTTCTAACGCTGTTTACATTTTCTTCAATGAAGAAAAGTTGAAAATTTTGGATGTAGATTACCTGATAAGACAGGATTGTCTATTAATTTTGTTTGATATTTACTCGAATGTTTTACGAAGAACTCTACATCTGAGATAGTTGTCAGATGTACAACTAGATCAATTTAATAAACTATTAAGTCGCTTATTCTTAGAAAATGATGGTTTTGTTTTTTTTAGTACGGAATCAACAATTTCATGAAGGTCAATGGTTATAGAAAGCTCCTTTATTTCTATAAGGCAACCGCCTTGGGCTGTATCAGGAAGATTTGTAAATATCATCCATGTACTGTTGGGGTATTTTTCAAATATTCGATAGGCAAGAATCGCTACAATATCTTTCCTCTCATTCTGTAATTTTTCTTTGGAGCGATTTATAATGGCTTTATCTAAACCAACTAAAATCTGTGGTGAATCAAGGTCAACACTGATTTCACTAGTATACGTCTTTGCGACATCTTCAAAATTATCATAGAAAAAAGAAGAGTAGCTTTGTTGCACATATTTTGCCTCAAATAAAAATTCGTTGAGTGCATTTTTTTCTTTCTCCAAAAATATTTCTAGTGAGTCTCTACTCATGTATAGATAACAAAATGCGTCACCCATTAATAAAAAACCATTATCTAGTACATAAATATCTTCACGATATTTATGAGATAATTCTTCATCCTTACTTGGATTATATTTCGATAGAATCTGCTCGGCGAACTCTGGCTCAATTGCAGTGTGATTCTTTTTTATTTCAAACTTCATTATATCGTTATTATTCGTGCAGCCTAGTATAGAGAATAAAAAATATATTACTAACGCATTAGATAGCAACTTAATCAGCCTTTGCAGGATCAGGGTCTCCAGGTACATTCGTTTTTGATTTAAAATAATACATCAATGTGTTCAATTGTCCTTTTCCAAAAGTATCAAAGTTATCGGAATCAAAAAACCAATTAGCCCAATCATCAGCTCCATAAGCTAAGGTGAGATGTATCGGATCCGATAAAGAAAACTCTCCCGTATCGCTATCAAAATATAACTTTGAGTGGTAGAACCTTACTCCTTTGGTGTCAGCATATTTCACAAGCTCTTGTGATATTTTTGTATCAGAGGTTGTCAATAAGGTCAATGCTGGCATTTCCATCTTCGTATTTTTTAGTGATGATAGTGCGTCAATCATTCCCAAAATTTGTCCCTTTCTATATCGTTTTGTTAGTGTAGACTTAGTCGCCTTCGCTTCGTACCAATGCTGAGTTAATGCAGTTCGGATTTGTACACGCCCTCCGTTCCCCTCAGCTACTTCAACTCCAGGATCAAGTTGAATTCCGTCGGGTCTGACGCTTGACGGCATTCCCGCATTTAGCTTATTTCTTGCTTTAGAAAAATAATTTGGCGAATATGCAGTGACTAGCCTTGTTTGTTGAACCATATCGATAACCAGATTTTCAAAAAGTCTGCCGACATCATAATTGCTTGTAAAACCGATTATTTTTGCCATTGCTCGAAACGATAGAGATGTGACTGGTCTAGGATATAGCCCGTCAGGATCAAAAAAGAAAACAGGATTTCCTGCGACATATGCATAAGAGGATAAATTGGGATAATCACTCGACAGAGGATCCAAACTCAAAAATCGAGCAACATCGCTATCGTAATACCTAGCCCCTCGATAATCCAATCCAGTTGATCTGTCACGCTCATGTTGCGTTGTCAAATAACGCTCTTCGTCGCCATCTACAAATTCTCTCAAGACCTTCCCATAAGGAAAGTAGCTTGCAACAAAAGCAATGTTACTAACTGTATAATTCGTCGTGTACCCATCAGGCGAATATACCAAACGTGTATTTCCCAAATGGTCATAAGCATAAAAGCGCACTTGCCCTTTTTCAAAGGTCATGTCTTCTACATCCGTGTTTCCAACATTCGCTCCTGGTGCTTGATTTGTCAACGGAACCAAATTGCATTCACGCTCAGAACCAGATAAGTAATACTCCCAATTTTCAGTACTTCCATCATACGTGCGAATGGCAATCGTTTTTCCCATTCCATCCATGAGGTAGTAACTCTCAACAGTTCCTGAGGGTTCTGTCACACTTTTGAAAATGCGTTGATCACCGATGGAGTATAAATAATCAATATCATCACTTTCCTTATCAATATGATAAGGGTAGGAAGCTCTTCCGTACTCGGTTGCATCAATGGTGCGGAAATCATCACTAAGCAAATTTCCATTCGCATCGTAGGTATAATTGCGCGTTACAGTTCCCGATAATCCGTTGGCAGCTAAAAGACGATTATTTCCAGCCTGATACCCGTAGTTGAAAAGTGTGAACTCAGCATAATCAGATGAACCCTGTCCTGTTTTTGAAACACGCGACAAAGACTGAATATTGCCAATTCTGTCGTACAAGATGTCCACATCACCAATGCGGTAGCTATCCGTGTAATCTGGATGTCCACTTGCCAATGTAAGATCACCTACAGTTGCGTCTGCGTTTGTCATGCGATTTAGCCTATCATAAGTATAACCATAAAGTGTGGGTTTGTCAAAGTTCGACACGTTATTTACGACATCATTTCCATCAAAGTAATGACTCATCAATGTACCATTGATATTGCCATTGTGGTTCATACTTGCAGTAACGGTCTCCAAGGTGTTGCCGTCCATGTAGAAGAGTGATTGCCCATCATACGATAAATTGTACTGCATCAAAGGACTTAATCCAGCCGTTAGTTGTCCTGCCTTGATTTGTGTCAGACGATCACGTGTATCAAATTGATATTCAATCTCATTCACTAAATGATTGACAATACCAACTCCCATTTGGGTTTCATCAATGAAGTGTTTTTTCTTAGTGATCAAACCGTTGGCATCATCATACTCATAACTTACAAGTAGCGTCGCTTCTGAGGCGTTGTTCACCTGTCCAGCAGCTGCACTGATCGAAGAGAGACGGTTGAGTTTGTCATATTCGATAAAGCAATGTAAATCTACTGTTTGATCGTTGTCAACGTCTACCTTTTGTTCAAGTAAACTGTTTCTAAAATTGTAGGCTGGGTATTCGATGAACGACTCAAGATTACCCGTAGCAACATCAATTCCATCTGCATCGAAGGTGATGAGCTGAGTGGCAATGTTATCATTTGTATTATATGTATAAACTTCAGATTGAATCTTAACATTTGCATTGTCATAGCTGTTCGTTTGAAGTAGCCTTCCAACATCCGCTGACTGAGCAGTTGTGCCGTAGAAAAATTCTTTTTCCAGCGATGTCGCATTGAACTGCGTGTGTAATCCATTTATTTCCACTGCAATATAATCGCTGGGTGGGGTAGTATATGCCCAAGCATCAAAGAAGGTCAACCAATCTTGTGAAGATATATTCGAGTAAGTATAGTCGAAATAGTATCCCGTTGCACCATACACTCCATTTAATGGATCACCTGGAGCATCTCCAATAAAAATGGTTTCGTAGTACAAGGGATCATACTCATCGCTGTGGGTGTAATCGAATGGTGTTTCTTTGCGCCCTACTTTCAACAACCGTCCGTAATCATCGTATTGATAAACGCGGTAATAGGGTGCGGGTTCATTGTTTACCGTATTGGTGCGTGCGTTCTGATCTTGTTCAACGGACACCAAGCCTTGCTTGTTGTACATGTAACGTTTTGTACCAGCATCAACAGAAGTTTCCATGACAAGCTGTCCAAGAATATTGTACTCAAAGGTATTCTGTTGCTTTTCTGGGTTTATTACCTTGCTTAGATTTCCGTAGCTGTCATATACAAAGAGCGTTACAATTTTTTGGTTCTGATCATTGTATTTGAGTGTTGCCACCTGCTGACCAATTGCGTTGGTGTAGGAGATACTTCGCTTATCATCTTGATCCAGAATTTCACTTCTGTAAAAACGGTAATCCGATGTTGAACCAGTTCCCATGATCAATGGCAACTCACCAATTGACAATCCGAGTTCGCAGGATGTAAAAATGTTGTTGGCGATTACAAAATTGCTCTTTACAACAGGATTAGTTAGTACGTCTACATCATAGTTTGAGGTGCGAATAGCCCTTTGTTTAGGGTCGTTTTCATAAACAGAACCTGCGTAAGGCATGTTTAGGTTTGTCGTTGCCTTAATATCTGGAAGGGTTTCTGTATAGTTCTTGTACGAACGAATGACACGTCCCCAATTGTCGTAAGCAACAGAGCCTGAATGAATCTGAACAGGATCGGCAGCCACACCATAATAGGCAGAAACTACACTTTGATTCCGTGCAAGTGGATCTAAGAAGGCTTTTCGTATTTCAAAGTCCTGTGCCTGTGGGTTAATGAGCGGATCGACATTGTACAGATATGTTTTAACATAGTTCTCATCCGTTCGATTATCAAAACTAAGTGAACCGTCATGTTCCCAATTGCTGTATTCAAAATCGGAGAGCAAACGGTTTCCATTCTCGCGAATGCTCTTCAAACGATGGTACGACAAATCGAAGGTATATTCCATGAACTTTCCTGATGGTTCGGTTACTTTAGAAACTAGCCCAACTGGAGTGTATGTGTAGCTCGTTGAAAGAGAATCTGTTTTGTTATAACCAATACAAATTCTATTGGGTAAGCCTATATTGGTGTTGGTAACAGAAGTATAACTTGTGGCAGCGCAATTGGTATTGACATTCCAATACGCCGTCGCTTTGTCATAATAATACTTCGTTTGCAAACCAACTTGATTTTCTTCCAATTCTGGTTGTAAATAGCGATTGCGTTCCTTAATTGTTCGAACCGTTAAGTGATCGAATGGAAAGACCATTTTTAGTGGGGCAGGAAAACCGTTGGCATCTTCTACGGATGGTTTTTCCATATAGAATTCCACAACGTACGCGTTTTTGCGGTCTATACGCATACCACTAAACTCTTGATTTAAGGAATGATCAAGGGTGTCTAATTGTACTGTAACATCTCTCAATTGAAGAGTTTTACTTAAAAATTCTCCGATTGGTAGCGCTTTGTTCTCACTGTCAATAAATCCATCGTTACAATACATTTCGATCGCATTGGGGTATAGGGCTGCTGTGTTTGATCCAATTGGACAAATAAATGCTCCATACCCAGGAATGTACCATGCGCAACTGTACATCGGCACAACTTCTTCGAGTACAATAAAAGGTTTGTAAAAGAAAGGATAGCAATCGGTGCATTCTTCAACTGTTTCACATCCCCCTGGTGGCGGTGGTGGCGGACAAGGATCTCCAGAGAAATTAACGGTTTCTCGTTCTCCCGAAAGATCATCAAAAATCCAACGTGCGTCATAATGATAATACTCAGAACGCATGATTGGATGTACATCTCTGCTATTTTTGGAGATCTCCGACTTTTGAAAAGCAAGCGTTCGGTTTCCATACATTCGCGTTCGTTCCATCCCGTCAAACTGAGGGAGTGTTGGATAACCATTTCCAGTAGTGCCCGAGTAATACAAGGGCCAACTATCGTTTGCTACAAGGGTATCAGTCAAGTTTCCTACTATTGGAATGTCTACAGCGAATTGCCCAGATGGATTGGCTAAATCGTAATTATACCAATACCGATCATACCTGTTTTGAAGATCATAGAGGTAATAATATTCTTGACGATTGTATGCATCTGGATGCTCGGGTGAAGAGGTTTTTACAGCGTAAACTTGCCACGAAGGTTCATGTTTTAAGCGCAGGGCATTTGCCACAAAATTTTGGTTCAGAGCATCGTAACCAAGGTCCACCAATGAAATAGGGAAAGGGCTTGGGTCATCATGCGATTCACGATGACCCATTAATACCTCATAGGCTGCACCTACAACTTGCCCTGTATAATCGGCTTCATAGTATTCATACTCATTTTTAGTTTCAATATAATTTCGTCCGAAAATAACAGGATTGTTACAATACGGACTAAGTAGGTTGAATTGTGTGAGGTCAGGTTTTATACGTGCCGCCTGTCTGGTTGAATACTTGGAATCAATCAAGTTAAGTACTGCCTCACTTAAATCGCGCTCTGCTGCATCCATTACGCGCTCTGCATTGTCTACTGAGAAGAGCGGGACGTGATTGAGAACATCCAAAAGAACGTTGTCGGTTGGAAAAGAAACGGTAAGTTCAAAAAGGTCTGTGATATGGTCTTCTTCAAAAGCCGAATTATTAATAATCTGCGTGAAACGTGCATCCGACATGTATTGATTCTGTAATACACGTGTTAAGTTAATGCTCGTCAAGTACGATGAGCTAATGATGCTGGTCAGGATCGTTTCGGTAAACTGTGATTCATTTTCCAAAATATCAGCAAATGATTCAGCTGGATAAGAATGTCCTGAACGCGTCATCTCCGTTACAACCGCATCCGTTAAATAAAGGTTTTTGGTCATCACAGCTTTAAAAACTTCAGGATCCGACGTAGGCTTTACTTTTTCAAGTAGATACAGTTGTGAAGTGTCCGAAAAGTATGGCTGCATGGCTATGATGGTCTTCAAGTCCTGTGCGCTGTAATTATTGAGTTTAAAGAAGATTTTCTCGATCACCTCATTGGAAAGTCCTTGCTGATAAGCAAGCAGCGTTGCTTTTTCGGTGGATGATACGTTGGATGCAGCCATCAAGTAGATCAGAACGCTATCAGAGAGTGGTGATTGAGCCAAAAGTGACCCAACGGCATCCGATCCCTGTTCATTGATTTCAGTTATTTGATCTCCATCTGTTTCTGGATCGTTGCTTT
Source organism: uncultured Flavobacteriales bacterium (assembly GCA_905478665.1). Classification (GTDB taxonomy): domain Bacteria; phylum Bacteroidota; class Bacteroidia; order Flavobacteriales_D; family Crocinitomicaceae; genus UBA4466. Next base: position 15,359 of record CAJQJL010000020.1, on the reverse strand, counting down.
TCGAATTAATGATCCCAGCGCCATGGGGGTTAGAACTCTTATTGACTAGCGGAATGGGTGGACCAGTCGTTGTGGTGGTCGATTTGCTCATGGAATTTTCGTACACACGATTGATTTCATCTGTTTTCTTAACGAAATATGATTGAAGCATGAATTCTGGATTTGATGCAATTAGATCATTGTAAAAATTGAATTCCAGCAGTTTGGGCTGTTCACGATCTGTGAACGTTCCTTGTAGATACGTTACATCTAAATACGGGTAAGCATTTTCTCCTGTCACTGTCATCGTTCCTCCGAAAGCGGGGTCGGGTACATCCATCGAGAGAATGTCGTTTAGGTAGATGTCCTTGTATTCATAAGCACGCACAAGCAAATCGTCATAGCCCAATTGTTCACGCATTAAGTTAGGACGTGTATATGCATTGGTAAAGGCGAGTGTATGTCCGTAATTGATGAACTTTTCATCGTGCAAGACGCCAGCATCAGAGTAATTTTTAACCGACTTAAGCTTTCCGTAGTAAAGGTATTCATCAATGGAGAGCGTGGCGTCTGTGTTGCCATAGTATTCATAATCGGTATAGTTTTTCTCTCCAGTAGCCAATTCAGGAGTGTATACCCGCACTTTTCCGAATGCTGTTTCTTCGCGAATAATGTGGTGTTTTCTAAAATGTGACTGATTGAGTTCAAGTTGTTTTGGATTCGAAATTTGGGATTGTAAATCATAAACGTATTCCCAGACTTTGACACCTGTTCCTCCAAGGTAATTACTTGTTAAAAGCACATCGTTTTCATCGTTTTTCCCCATGTATTGAACCGCAGCATGTGCTGTGTAAGACTGATCTCTTCCGAATGGGTCTACATGAAATACATCAGGAATTGAAGGATTATTGATCATGTAGTTACTGCACGAAGTGAAGGTATAATTATTTCTCCAGCGAGAAGCAGAGTTCATTGCTAGTGGATAGTAATCCACTTTGTTTATTCCTCCGAGGTGATCCACGTACGAATAAAGTAAATACTTTGTTAGTCCTGTGTATGGCTTATTTGCATCATACGTTGCACCATACAGGATGTCTTCTTGTGCATCGAGAAATTTTCTGTATCCCAAGAAAGTTGTCAAAATTGTATTGGTGTCAACACCACCATAGTTAGAGTCATAAAGGTCTGCTACATCTAAGGGAATCTCGCGCACACTTTTCAATAGAATAATCCGTCTTAAATGGTTTTCTAATATGAGTGGTTGTCCAGTGCTATACTTGTAATTTCGAAGCATTGCCTGATCGTCGTAGGAGTACTCCAATTTTTTCTGTGCAACAAGCTGTTTCCCTGTAGTGTTTTCTGATTCTATTCCAGCGTAATCGCCGTTCATTTTGTATACGCGAACGCCTTGCAGCATATAAGGATTCTTTGAATAACGAATCAATTCAACTTCTGCCAGCTTCACGTTTTCATCAAACTTTGTTGGAATGTTTGTGTGTATATCATTAGCTGTTGCCCACCATGTCTCGTACAACTCCTCTGGGCTTGCAGGACTTCCGTTTCCCGAAGTTGATCCGCTCAGAGCCATCATGTTATAGACAGGAATCATCATAGACCAAGGGTGACCTGTTCCAAAATTATGCGGAATCTGCTGGGTTGATTTAATCTTTCGCCCAACATTTTGTGCATAAGGATAGGCATTCAGCACATTGGGAACGTAGTTGTTGAGCAAAATGGTGTTCACATCTGAGCGCGAACCAAAATCAATGTCTGAGTTACCCGGGCCGATTTGAATGTTAAACCCATGGTAAGTACTAGGGATATTTGGCATTACAAAAAAGTTCGAGGTATTCAAAACATTTTGTTGATGTCCCATCTGCCATTTTACTGGTGAACCGAAGGTTGAGAAAATTTCAATTCCTTTGTATAAGTCATGTTCCGCTTGTGTTTCATTAGTAGCACTTGTTGGATTGTATAAATTTGATTCGTCAGATGCAGAGTTCCCATTTGTTCCCGTTCGAATGGCAATATCCAAAGTTCCGTTTCCATTGTCGAGATCCGTAGAACTAAGTCGTGTGACCTTTGTTCGTATTTCATAAATGTCTCCAGGATAAACGGGTTGGTTGTTGAACTGTCTGTCACTTTCCAAGAAGCCGTGATCGAAGGGCATTTCTCCTGTTCCAGAAAAAGTCTCACGTGAATACTGATAGGATGGCTGATTCTGAACATTGAGATAAGGGTTTGTTGGATGTATGGCATCTGGCGCACCTGCCACTTCTGACATGTGCTTGTAGCGTTTCCAGTTACCAAAGGTGTTACCGCTTGTTCCATCCCAATTCTCAATTGTTTTATAGCTGTATAATGAATCTTTACGTTCAACATCCGTCATTCTAAAATCCAAGAGCATGTTGTTGTCAACAAGCGAATGCAGGGTTTTATAATCCAATTCTATAATGTCTACGGGACTATCCATAACATAGGAGTAGACTTTTTCTAGGAATATATCTGTGTAGGCTGAATAGTCCGTGTTTGTCGAGTTGTTAAACACACTGGTGCGCACTTCTTGATAACGTAGCTGATTGAACTCTTCGAAGTAATTGAATTTTCCGAACTTCTTGTACATAAATTGAACGCCCTGCAAAGGGGTAAGTGGATTGGTGATCGTACTGCAATACCAAACGCTGTATGATTCGGTTGGTTCAACTACATTCTGAACGCCATCTGCGGTTATTCCATAATCATCATTTACGGCTACTCCCTCTTGTTCGCTTACACCAGAAAGATCAGCTTGATTATAAAAAAGTACACGCTGCCCAGATGGTGATCTGTAGTTTGCCAAATGCACTGAAAACTTATAAAGTGTTCCGTCGGCTATTTTTACTACCCACGCATTGCCGTAGAACCTAAGTTCAATTGGAGATTCAAATTTATTGAGGACAAAGACAAGGCATTTTTCATCTGCTACATCTACATATTTAAAGACAGCCCTTCCAGAACCTACACCTGGAATATTGACCGTTGGAGCAAACCAATACAAATCAGATTCATCCCTTGCTGCATATGTTGGGTTTGCGGCATCATTAAATTTTAGACTTGACACTGAAGGGTATATTCCCCCGTCATTCTCTAATTCACCACATTTAAATTTATGAAAGACATCTGTTTCTACTGATATTGTCGGAATACTCGGACTCCAACCTTCGCCATAGGGAATACCTTCTGTCATTGGCTGAGTAGTGCTAAAGCTAAATGAACTACTGTTATTCAGCGACAACGAATATCCAATTCCTGAAGGGGTATTTACTGAACCCAATGGAATGCTCGCGCCGTATTCTCCTGTCATAATATTTACATCGCCAACATAGCCACCGCCACTTAGTTTTGTAGGTTCGGCAATTTCGGGAGTCATTTCACCGTTGGAGCTTCCCCCAATTATCTGAGAAAGACCGCAGGTTGATAAAAGAAGAATGAATGCTAGTGTGAGTACTTTTGAGATTTGCATGTTGTGTTTATTTAAATTTTTTCGTGCCTACATACGAACGCGGAATGTTAAGCATTCCGCTTCGAATAAAACCACGTAGTTTTACGTGGTTTTCAGAAAAAAAAACACGTAGTTTTACGTGGTTTTTCCCATTTATGCGCATTGTATTCGTTAATTTTTTTAGCTCTTCAATCATCCTTCTCGCAAATACTCAAGCTCACGTTTTATATAAACTGCACAAGCACTCTCTGCATCTGCATATTCTAAGACAGGAACAGGGTCATCCATACTTAAACTGCCAACGAGATAAATACCCGAATCTTCCCTACAAATGAACCATCCCGAATCAACGTTCCATTCTGCTATGCTTAGCCATAAATCGCGGTATTGGGGGTTTTTGGAGAGTACATGCTTAATCAAAAATTCGTCAATATTCAGGTGCATCTTGAAATAAGCTGTTCTTCGCAAAAGCTTCTTTAGGGACATTTTGTTTTTCTTGGCAAGAAACTTTTCCGAAATCTGCAAAATGTTGAGTGTGTCCGACGTAAAAGCAATTGTGTTCGGGGATAGTTCTGACATTATAGGAGCTGGTAATAATCCTCTTACGCAAGCCTCTACGATAACTCCTGCAACTGAACTTACTTCCCATTTGTCTTGAATGCGTTCTATGTCTGACTTGATAGTTTTAGCGGTTAGCTCCATTTGTTCAGCTATTTCAATCTCTTCAAATCCCTTTAGTAGCATATTCAATACTCTATTTTCTCTATCCGAAAGTTTATTTTTCATTGTCTCAATCTATTCAGCAGAATTAAAAAGGGGCGTTCCTTTGCTGCAACACAAAGGGCAGACGCCCCCCCATAGATGTAAAACATCTATACCACTATTCATGAAATTAGCTTACCGTTAACTAAGGCAATTCTCGCATTGACTAATTTCGTCTGGAACAGTACAATGTTCATCGTTTTGGTGTGAGTCCCCAAGAAAAATGGACGTATTTTGGACGTATTTCTAACTATGGTATGGACGTATTTTCGTACGTCGAAGAACCTTAGATGAGCTAATGGCAAGGAGAATCGGGCTATTTATCCACCTTAGCGAAGCGCGAAATAAATTCTTCGCGATCCTTGCAACGCATTTTTTTGAAAATATTTGATGCGTGTTTGGAAACAGTCTTTCGGGTAATATGAGATACTTCTGCGATTTCCATATAGGACAGCCCTTCAAGAATCAATAAGGCAAGATCGCGTTCGCGTGGTGTGAGAGAGGAATTTAGGAAAGAAATCGAGAAGTTAAGATTTTCTGCCATGCTATGCCCATATAAACCTTCCATACGACCAAGTAGTTCCTCTTCAACTCTTGATTGGAATAACTGATAGCGCATGTATGCAAAAAAGGACATGAAGAAGGTTGCATTGACAAGAATACTATCGAACATGCGAAACGAACCCAACATAAAGGAAAAGGGAACAGAAGCAATTATGAAACAACCAAAAAATGTTGTTCGGAAGATAAGTCGATACGGCGATTTTTGTTCAATCGTAGCAACATTACTGCGAAGAATGTATGAAGCCAAACGGATACTAAAGTACAGCGCAGGAAATATGGGAGTCAAGGTAGAAATCCGAATAGAAAATAAAAGATCGTTGGTTACTAAATAGAGTAAAAGAAAGCAAGAGAAGAAAGTTCCAGTAATAATGAGAAGAAACAATGATGTTTTCATCGTTTGTCTGCGAGTTACATTCAGTTCCTTGTACAAATAATAGAAGTAATAGACGAATAACAAAAAGCTGCTAACTGACCAGACAAAGGCAAGTGGTGAAAGTGAAGTGACGGAGGCTTGATCTGGCAAAAGACCATTGACAATATTATAAAAGAGAAAAACGAGTATGAGCAACAAGAAACGCACACGTGTTTTATCTCGCCGTTTAGCCAAATAATGACTAAGCTGGTAAAATAACACGCCTGTTTCCGCAGTTACAGCCCAAAATGACAAAGTAGCAAGTTCAATTCCAAACATACTTAGATAAGTCTTAGACACTTCGAAAAGGTGTTGACCTTAAGTTGCAGACTCCAAAATGCGTGAACTAAGGTAGAATTATTGATGCATGAATATGTTGCGATAATGCAATTAGGGTACTATTCATCGCTATTTCGGGTATTTGTTGCAGTGTTTTTGAAAACAAAATTGCAGGAAGTACTTGATTATTCTCCGAATTTCGCTGAACCACTTCATTTTTCCTTTCTTTAGTAAAAACCAATACTGATAATTATGGCATTTAATGGAACTGAGGGTGGAGAAATCACCCTTGCAACGGGTGCAGGAATGACCGCAGAATACCGCAGATTGAATCCTGGAGAAAGAAAAGGGCACTTTTTTGGAAAAGACATTTTGAATGAAATATTAGATCAAGAGGGCTGCATGGGAATTCGCATCTATTATGGAGTTAATAGTGATGAAGAAAAAGAACTGGTGCTGGTTGGCGCGAACGCTAACGAAGACGATATGACGGAATTGGTAGCAGATTTATCTTGCCCTTGCCCAAACCGATGCGGAAAAAGTAATGATTTGAATAGTTAAAGTGAAATTCAATATTGACACAATATCAATGCTCTCTATTATAGCTCCAACTATGGTTGGAGCTTTTCTTTTTAGACGGTTAATCACAGAGTTAAAAACCTTGTTTGCATTTATTTGTATCACTTTTGTCTTGGAAGTTATTATCCGTGTATTTTATGAGTTGGAGTTAAATAATATGCCGTTTTTCCATTTGTACTCGTTTATTGAATTCGGATTTATCACAGCCATATATTACTTGCTCTCCCAAGACCCAAAATGGAAGAAAGGAATACTTGGGATAGCAAGCGTATTCATCCTGCTTTCAGTATACAACCTCATCTATCTTGAAGGGATTACAGAATTCAACTCAAATCAGAGATATGTTGAGGGCGTTACATTGTTGGTCTTCTTTTTCGGCTATTTCTTTCAGCTAATGAGCAGACCGAGAAAAGAGTTTCTTGAAAGCCATCCTTTCTTCATTCTAACTCTTGGTCTTTTGGCCTACTTCACAGGAACATTACTTCTCTTTCTGTTCAGTAAAGAGCTACTATCGAGGAGTGACAATAGCTATTGGGCACTTCATGGCATTTTGAACATATTACTAAATCTAACATATACTATCGTCTTATGGAAGGGAAGAATTTTGAAGACATTTACATCATATTAGGTTCTGCCACATTTCTCGTTTTTGTGGTAGTGCTAGCTGTATTCGTTTTGTTGTATAAGCGAAGAAAAATGGCTCAGCAAACTATCATTGATCTGTTGCAGAATGAGTGCAAGGCTGAGATTACTGAATTGAAGAAACGAGTGGAGGAGTTGGAGGGAGAAAAAACACAAAAGACTTAAACTAATAAATCATTTATGCGATCAAATCAGATAATCCTAACATTTTTATTGGCTCTTTCCTTACCTTTTATTTCAAGCTCACAGAGCAACTATTCAGGTTTTGATGTCATTGGGCGTGGGTACGATATTTTTGGAGAATACGCCAATACAAAAAGTATTATGAACTATCCTCTGTTTGATTTTTCCCGAATGCGACAAAATTCTAATCAATACAATCAAACAGTACCAAAACTTATACTTGTTAAGAATGTCTCGGATCATAACATGAAGACATTCGAAGGTAATTCAACTAGTGAATATGTAGCATCCCTGTCACAAGAAATGGGACTTTCAGGTGGTGCCTTTTTCTTTAAAGGGTCTGTTGACGGTCAGTTCAAATCATCTGAATCTCAGACTGAGAACACTTTCTATTATACGTACATGGATGTCAATACGAAATGGAAGGTGATTCTGGATGTAAGGAATCTTGATACACTACGGAACTATTTAGACGTACAGTTCAAATCGGATTTAGCCAAATTAGAGCCTAAAGAACTATTTGAGTTGTATGGAACACATTTCATAGCTAACGCCTATTTGGGGGGACGGATTGATTACTCGACAGTATCAAACCTTAGGAGTAGTCTTTCAAAAAGCGATGCTAAAATGGCAATTAATGCAAAGTATAAGGTCATCGAAGGTAACCTGAGCATAGACGAAAGATCAAAAAGAATTCTTCAACAACTGACCACAGTGGAAAACTTGAGTGTTATCGGGGGAAATTCTGAGTATACAAGTAACCTTCAAAACCATGAACAATATTTGAAATGGGCAGAAGGAATTAAGAACTCTCCTGTTCTATCCGATTTTGATGCGAAAAGCCTTAAACCAATTTGGTTACTGGCAAGTACGGAGCATCGAAGAAAACAGCTTGAGTCTTACTATAAAACCAAACTGTTGCCAAATCATCCAATTCCCAAGAACTACACTAAGGATGCTGTATTGGATAACACCGAATTCACCCAAAATTTCGGATTAATTATTGATGGTTTTGTAATCCATCAGGACTGCGATAACTATTTGTTGACAGGTGATGAAGCGGGTGATTTCAAATATGACATTGCTGTTTATGTGAATGACGAATTGGTAAACCGAACTAAAACAAAATCAGGGTATGTGAACAGAGTTTGGAGCGGCGAAACCTTAGAGTTAATGGAAATTGTAGAAATGAAAATTCCTATGAAGGAGGGAGCGGAGATCATGGTGCGAGCAATTCTTAATGAAGAGGATGATTTAAAAACTGAAGAGTTGGGTGGATTAAAAGTAGTGCGTCATAAATTCCCATTCTCTTCAAATGATCTCTATAATTATGAAAATGAGGGCAAGCAGTTTTGGAAAGAATCAATGTACAGCGCAAGCGATTGTAATGCGACATTCTATTATCGAATTCTGCCAAACCCCAATAAGACAGCAGTAGATTTCGGAAACGAAGGGTGGAAAGCATACGAAGCTGGTGATTACAGTCAATGTCTTTACTATAGCAAAGAAGCTTTAAAAATTGATAATGCCTTGTGGTATGTTCACTACAACGTTGGCTTGGTGTATTTAATCCAAGGCAATCCACATGCCTTTGAAAAATACAAACTCATATCTAATATGTGTCGTGATAAGAAAAAAATTAAGTATGCATTGGACGACATTAATAACCACGAAACAGAACATGGAAAGTTGGAGAATTCGGAGCCAATTAAATTGTTATTAAGGTCTAAGTTGTGAAATTGAATGATGTGAAAAAGACTACGGATGAAATAGAGCGCGAATCAGGGAGATTCCTTGAATCCATCTTGGAAAAAGCGTTTCAATCGATCAACAAAAAATTGAGGCCTTATCGTCTTGGGGAATTGAAGGAAAAAGGAATCGACTTTATCTTTGAAATCGAAGAAAGATCAAAAGCGGATGTTACTCAGGACGTGATTCCAGCCTCCAATCCGATGATATATATTCAGAACAAAGGGACTGAGGCACTTATTAAACAACTAAAAAAGGGGAAAAGGAGTGGGAAAATATCGTTTCAATTAGATGATGTACGGCAGTTGGAGTACTTCTGTTTTGAGTTGGATCAACCCTTATTCATAACTCTTTGTGATTTAACACAAAGTCAAATATATTGGCTCCCAGTTCAACTAGAGACCCTAGATTATATTGAAGGGATTGAGGCAATCAAAAATGCTGTGAAAAATGGAGAAAGAAGTACTTCATCAATTTATATATACTTCGATCCTGAAAAACACCTATTAGATGGGGAAGGAAAGCTAATTCAAGCTAAGGTCGAGGACTTTATCTCTGATCACTTCACTGCAAAAGACTCCATAATTGATAAATACATTAATGCGAGACGCAATTCTGTTTCCCAATCAGCACTTTATGGCATGATTGATCAAACGCAACATGTCCTAGATCAATTGTATCAACTTTGCAAAATCGTTTATGATGAAATCGAATATGTTCCTCCAGAGGTATTAATGAACCTTCCTCCCTTTTTGCCCAAAGAGGAGGAGGAAAAAAAGACACGATACAAAATGTTCTCTTACAATTCAAAAAATACGATTATCACTGAAAGAGCCGATTTGTTTCAAATGTTAGATAAACTCGAAATTGAAGACGGAAATATAAAAATTTTGGATAACGAACTCTTCAAAAGAGTTAAGGATTATAGGGAGAAAATTACATACGTTCTTAAGAAGCTGACCAACAATCACCTTTTTAGTATTAGACATAACCACAATACGAAAGATCTTTTCTATTCTGAAAATAATAGTTGTGATTGCATAAGGTGTCGGTATGAGAATTTTGACTTAAAGGGTGTTGCTGAAAAATTGGGTAAAATACCCAAGAGCAATATGGAAGAACATATTATGGCAGGATATGTTCAATTTAAGTTGGGGAATTTTGGAAGTTCGGCAGAGCTTTTGCTTAAAGCTTTGGAATTGGCTAAAGAGGAAGACCAGAAGTTGTCTCAGTTCATTATTTATCATAATCTCAAATGTCTGCCTGCTCCAAGAGATGAATTTGGAATTTTGAATGAAGAACTCGAAGCCAAGCTTAGGGAGATTAATCTTGAAGAAAGATATTGTGAATTCACTACAATTCCAATGAAAGGGGTTGTTGAAGAAATATATAAAGGTATTTACGTCAAAAGAGCTTATGATGGAATAACTAAATTGTCATCAAAGATCGTTACACAGTATCATGAATCAAAAAATGGAGGAACATCGCATAATGGGTATGTATCGAGTCTAATCGTTTACTATCGTAGATACATTTATTTCCTTCGAAACAACCTGCTTTTCACACAAAATATAGATGTCCCGAGTCAATTGTCAGAATTGTATATTGAGGGACTTTATGCTTCTCATGCAACAGTTGGGGAAGGCTCTCGATTAGTACATTTTAATGATGGAATTCTAAATGAGTTACTGGTGAATAGTAATTCAGAAGCACTAATGAAGTCTTTTTATAGATATAAACTGGATAAACTAGTATATAGGCAAAGTTCAGGAGATCGAGATACCGTTTGGGATAATATTATCCAGATAATTGATAAAACCAGTTCAAATAAGAAAACAGAACTTAAAGAGTTTGAGGATAACGGATTGTATTATTCAAATCGTCAATTTCAGGTGTTTAGAAATACCTTAGTCTTAGCGGCTCAGATACAGAGCAGTGGAAACGATGTGAATAGAGTTGCAAATTCACTTGTTCGATATATTCGAATTAGTGCGATTTATGGCGATTTGAAAGCGATCACGTACTTTATTGCAAGGCGAAAACACTTGATTTCTGATGCTATATTGAAGAGGATTCTTTTTGCCTCGATAAAGCGTCCTCATATGCATGATAAGTTCTTTTGGACATCCATTTCTGATGTATTATGGCGGGCAGGGAGAACTCTAAAATTTACAGATAGAGAGTTTACTAGAATTATTAATTCATTTTTAATTTATTGTGATTCCTGTAGAGATAATCATGAAATAGATTTTTTAGTGAGTATCTATAAAATGACAAAAAGCAAATCTCAGCGTGAAAAATTGAATCTACGTGCACAAAAAGCTCTTGGTACAAATTTTTCCTTCTCTTTTTTTTATGATCTAATTATTTATGATGTAACTAATTTGGATGACTCACTGCTTGAGATTGCGATAAACGAAATCAAACCGAAAACTGCTAGAAAAAGTAGTGATGACATTGACCCAATTCATTTGCGCAGTAGTCTTAACGTAAACTACCGATTGAATGAATTGATAAATATATGCTATAAGAAGGGTGTTGACCTTGGCGATTCTAGATTTGATGTCTTCCATGGAATAAATGATTATTACGACTGGTTGATTCGAATGGATGACTTCGATTACAACAAGCTTGATCCCGAGTGGATTACCTTCTATGGTACAAAGTTTTACTTTGAAAAAATGGCTCGCTGTATACCTCTTAGGGATTGTTTAGATCGTTACCTTAAAACAATTGATTCTCATAAGGCTCAAAATGTCATGAATGATTATTTGAATATTTACGTGCGAGAGAGTTGGAAAATTAAAGACGGGATATCATGATTACTAGGAAGGTAATGAACGCTTCTAAGAAAGAGTGTTCTGAATGGAGCAAGGAGGCATTAATACATGCAAAATCGAAACTTCGAAGTGCTGACGTTTTAGCGGAAAATGGTGATTTTGGTACTGCTGTCGGAATTTCTATTATTGCAATGGAAGAGTCTGTCAAAGCTCTTATTCTTGCCTTTGATGGACTTGGATTTCGATTCAGGGAAAATGTACCAAGTATTAAGAGCGTCTTTGAAAACCATTCGCTGAGATATGTAATGGCATTTTTCCTATCCGCAGTACTCGTTTTTAAAACAGACTTTAAGCGTTTTATAGAAAATTTTAAAAACGGTAACTCTCGTTTTTTAGATATACTTATAGATGAGCCTGATCGCGCATCGCGGGTGTTTTACAGATGGTTGAGTCGAAAATTTTTGGCAATGATTACTGAATTGGACTGGTTTCAAAATGTGGATGTATATCGACAGAAAGCATTTTATTCTGATTTTCAGAATCATATTCAAACTCCTCTGCACGCAACAGAAAAGGATTTTGAAGACATTAGATTTAGGACGGGGGAATTAGTAGAGCTTTGTGATTGGATTATTGAGTCATATACTCAGAAAGATGAATTTACAGAAAAAGCCCTAGTTGGTTTGAAAGAAACTATTGGCCAAGATAGAGTGTATTCACAATTAGATGAATGGATTAAGAGTATTAAACATGATAACAAAGCTTTTTTCAAAGAAGCTGAAGAGTTTTTGAAAGGGTTTGGAGGAGACTTCCCCAAGATGGTAGACGAATTATACTCAAATGACAGACAAAATAAGGATAGCAATACAGGAAAGTGAGCTTAGTGAGGAAGTAATTGAGATGGCAAGAGAATACTATTCCAATGAATGGTCTAAATCATCTTTTGAATACGAAAAAAAGGGGTTCTATAAGTGGTGTGCTAATTCAATTGAAGGTCAACGACGTGTTCTTGAATTGGGGTGTGGTTGTGGATTCTCTACGTACTCGATGCTATCTAACAATCATGAGGTTGTTGCTATTGAAGAAAATCCATTTATGTTAGATCATGCAGAGAAACTTTTAACAAAGAGAAACTGCGAATTTGAAATAATACGAAGGGGAAACTTAATTTTTAACAATCCTTCCTATCAAATTCAGTATTCTGATATGACAAATGATCAAACTCAAAGAAATTTGCTCGTAGAAGGTGATTTTCTAGTTGATGAAAAGTTGAATACATGGTTGATTTGCACTGAAAAATTTGATGCCATAGCCTGCTGGTTTCTTGGTGTTCATGGTGTTATGACAGCCAATGTCGATCATGTTCAACAATACGGTTTCACCAAATATGATCCTGTTGAGTACCGCTTGAATTTTCAGCGTCAACTTTTTGCAAAAGCTGATCTTGTTTTAAAGAAAGGGGGGATCGTAAATATTATTGACAGAACTCTCTTTTTTGAAAATGAAGAGAACAAGTTAAGGGTTCTATCTGAATTGAAGGATTTGTATGGAATAGAAAATTGGGGATTCGAGTTGATATATGTTGATCAGATGAAAATTGAAGACCCCTCGTTGATTCCTGGAGTTACTCTTAAGGTGAATGACATTAGTGGTGTCATAGAATCGGATGAAGTAAAGAGCTTCGCAATTACATCACTGGTATTTGTCAAGAATTGATATTATTTTTCCTTAGAATCAGCTGTTAATAGTTGATTCATTATTCTAGCAAATTCGTGACCTCCTTCACTCGCTTTCTTTATTCTTTGATATAATGTTGATACCTTTGGTAATGGCATATTGGGTTTGTAAAATCAGAGACATCTAAGATACCGAACTAGACCAAAGTTTCTCATGAACATCTGTAACCTCGGTATTAATTCCTTCTTTTTCAAATTTGTATTTCATATAACTTGCAACATAATCGTCATGTGTGGATAACAAAATCTGATAACCTGAAAAATCATTTCGGAGAAGTTCCACAAACGTATGCATATTAAGGTCATCCATCGTTTGGATTGGGTCATCAATGGCTAGAAACTTAAAATTCTTATTCGCGCCATAGACCTTGTTTAATGCCAGTATAAATGCAAGGGCGACTGCAGAAAGTTGTCCAGCACTTAAATGATAAACAATATCATGATCCGATCGTACTCCTGTTCTGAACCCTATTCGAGTTCCTTTACCTGTTCCTTCTGTAGAAATAAAAATTCCTGATCCCTGCTGATAACTCTGAAGTATTTTTCCTGAATAGATGAAAAATGGCACTTTAATCCTATTGACGATGCTTTTCTGATAATCCAAGATTGCCTGACCTAATTTTTCCGATACTTTTTCGGTGGAGCTTATAATTTTGTTTAATTCTTCCTTACGCGTTTTTAGAAATGATAAATGCTCATCAGATTCTTCTTTAAAAACATGATATAAGAACTTTTTCTTCTCATTTAGGTTCTCAATTGTAACTGCTTCAAATTGATCTTTTTCTGAGTTAAAGTATTTTTCGAATAGTGAAACTCCTTCAATTTTTTCAGGGATATATTTATAATTCTCATCGGTTAGAGTAGTTACGTGATTTTTCAACTCTTGTCTTTTATTATCTAACTCTTCATGGGATTTGGGAAAATTAATGAACTTATATTTTTGCAGATCAGGAACTATTTCCTTTGGCAACTTCTCAATATGTCCAAGAACCATACTTAAAGAATTCTGTAAGTTCGGTAATAGTTGTACCAATGCATCAATAAGTTGTACATTTGATTTAATATAATTCTCTATATGTTTCTGAATATCAGAACTTATAGATTCAATTGTTTTTTTACTTTTTTCTACTTCTTCCAACCTTAGTCTATTGAACTCTTCCAGTTTCTTTGTCCTTAAATCTATTGATTGGATCAACCCATCATAAGTATCAAATTTTGAATCACAAAGTGGACATCGATCATTGTCTTGAAGGCTTTCCTTAGCTCTTAGTAATTCAAATTCTTTAAGTATGTTTCTTCTAAATTCAAGAAGGTCGGATATAATTTTCCCCGTATTGCCAAGTTCTTCATTCAACCTGTTTATGTTAGAGTGGGCAGATTGATAATTTATTTTGTTTTCAGGTGAATCAAGGAGGAACCATTCAAAAAACTCTACATCAACTTTCAGTTTATCATCCCTTTCCTTGAATAACCTCATTTTTTTCTGCTTCTCAAATTCCTTCGAAATTGATTCATACTCTTTGTCAGTCAAAAATGTGCTAAGTAAGAAGGTGTTCATAAAGGCATCATTGAGTTTGATTTTATTCAAATCCTGAAACCGCAGATATTTATCAAACTCTTTTAAATCAAAACTTGTTTTGAACAAGACTAAGTCGTTTATCTCTTGTATAAAACTATCTAATTTTGGTTTTAATTGAGGTTTGGTTAAAGAATTAAAAGGTTCTGCTATATCAAATAGAATTTCTTTCCCTTCGAATAGATTAATATACTTTGAATCCTCAGCTTGTTCTTCGTAACCAATTTTCAACTCGTCAATTTTACCCTCAATTTTTTCTTTTTGTTTGTCAAGATTTGAGATTAAAGTATCTATTCGCCTTTTTTCATTCTCGTCCTTTTCTGTGTTAAACAAAAAACTCAATTCTCCACCTTTCCTTTGTTCTGGTATTTTGAGAAAGTTTATGCTATCATCTTGCCTGATATAATTAAATAGGTGGTACGTCCCACTTATATTGTAATCTCCTTGAAACAGGTAATCATTTACTTTTTTGGAATAATCTTTTAAGCTAATAGAAGTTAATGTGCTGAAATCGGTAGTTTTAAATATGTCCTTTTTCTTTTCAAAGTATGAATCAAATAGGTTGGTTGTATCCCAAGCAATAAATTCTCGACCTGCTTCATTTTTTTTCTGTCCATTTATAACATCAAAACGTTTT